>NZ_JBFUIR010000001.1:0-309780 GCF_056401755.1 Pseudomonas sp. P4_D7
TTCATACCCTCCTCGATCAGCAGCGACTCAAACCGCAAGACATTCGGGCGATAGGCAGCCACGGCCAGACCATTCGCCATGAGCCTGCACGCGGTTTCACCGTGCAGATCGGCAACCCCGCTCTGCTGACCGAACTGACCGGTATCACCGTAGTCAGCGATTTCCGCAGTCGCGATGTGGCGGCCGGAGGCCAAGGCGCTCCGCTGGTACCTGCATTTCATGAAGCGTTATTTGAAGAGCGTACCGGTAACCAGGCCGTCTTGAATGTCGGCGGCTTCAGCAATCTGAGTCTGATTGAGCCGACCAAACCTGTAGCCGGTTTCGACTGCGGCCCCGGGAATGTGCTGATGGACGCCTGGATTCACCAGCAGCGCGGCGAAAACTATGATCGCAATGGCGACTGGGCTAAAACAGGTTCAGTCGAGCCGACACTGCTAAACGCACTCCTCAGCGATCCGTTCTTCGTCACCAAGGGGCCGAAAAGTACCGGCCGAGAAGTGTTCAACCTGCCCTGGCTGGAACAACATCTCTCGCACCTGCCAACCTTTGCTGCCGAGAACGTGCAAGCGACGCTGCTTGAGCTGACCGCGTTGACGATCATTGAATCTTTGCAAAACGCTCAAACCGATACTCAGGAACTGTTGGTCTGCGGCGGCGGCGCGCACAACGCCACGCTGATGAAGCGTCTGGCCGAGCTGCTGCCGACCACCAAAGTCGCCAGCACTGCCACTCACGGCGTTGACCCGGACTGGGTCGAAGCCATGGCCTTCGCCTGGCTGGCCCATTGCTGCCTAGAAGGCATCGCCGCCAACCGCCCAAGCGTCACCGGCGCACGCGGGCTGCGGATACTTGGCGCTATCTACCCTGCTTAAAGATTAAGCACAGCAAAACGCCGCAGAACCGTGAGGCTCTGCGGCGTTTTGTTATCTGGAGCGAGGAGCGATCAGATCGAGAACGAAGACCCGCAACCACACGTCGTGGTGGCGTTCGGGTTCTTGATCACGAAACGCGAACCTTCCAGACCTTCCTGGTAGTCCACTTCAGCACCGGCCAGATACTGGAAGCTCATCGGATCCACCACCAGACTCACGCCTTCGCGCTCGACGATGGTGTCGTCCTCGGCCACATCTTCATCGAAGGTGAAACCGTATTGAAACCCTGAACAACCGCCGCCCGTAACGAATACGCGCAGCTTCAAGCGATCATTCCCCTCTTCATCGACCAGGCTCTTCACCTTGTGCGCGGCACCGTGGGTGAATTGCAAAGCCGTGGGGGTGAAGGATTCGACGCTCATGCTGACTATCTCCCGGCGTTACGCCGCCATAATGCGTGATGACGCGCATTATCCGCTTGTCCGAGAAAATCGGTCAACTATTGTTACGGTATATCAATAAACCCGACGAGCTGTTCAGAATGCAAAAAGGCCCGCTGAACGGGCCTTTTCGCTGTGCTGCTTAAAGTGTTACGGCAGCATACCGGCGTGGGACAGACCGAAACGCTCGTCCAGCCCGAACAGGATGTTCATGTTCTGCACCGCTTGACCCGACGCACCTTTGACCAGGTTGTCGATCACCGACAGCACCACCACCAGATCGCCATCCTGCGGACGATGAACGGCGATACGGCACACGTTGGCACCGCGCACGCTACGGGTTTCCGGATGGCTGCCGGCCGGCATTACATCGACGAACGGTTCGTTGGCATAGCGCTTTTCAAACAGCGCCTGCAGATCCACTGAGCGATCAACCACGGTCGCGTAGAGCGTCGAGTGAATGCCACGGATCATCGGAGTCAGGTGCGGAACGAAGGTCAGACCGACATCCTTGCCCGCTGCGCGACGCAGGCCCTGGCGAATTTCCGGCAGGTGACGGTGACCTTTCACCGCATAGGCCTTCATGCTTTCTGACGTTTCGGAGTACAGCGAGCCGACAGCCGCACCGCGACCGGCACCGCTGACGCCGGATTTGCAGTCGGCGATCAAGCGCGAAGTATCCGCCAGACCAGCCTCGAGCAATGGCAGGAAACCCAGCTGCGTAGCGGTTGGGTAGCAACCCGGTACCGCGATCAGGCGAGCCTTCTTGATTTGCTCGCGATTGACTTCCGGCAGACCGTAAACCGCTTCATCCAGCAACTCCGGTGCGCCGTGCGGCTGACCGTACCACTTGGCCCACTCTTCAGCGTCTTGTAGACGGAAGTCTGCCGACAGGTCGATGACCTTGGTGCCCGCCGCGAGCAATTCACCGGCCAATGCGTGAGCCACACCGTGCGGTGTAGCGAAGAACACTACGTCGCAAGCGCCGAGGGTCTTGATGTCTGGGACGCTGAAGGCCAGGCCGTCGTAGTGTCCGCGCAGGTTCGGGTACATGTCAGCCACGGCCAGACCGGCCTCGGATCGGGAAGTGATCACTACCACTTCTGCCTGCGGATGCTGCGCCAACAGACGCAGCAGTTCGACACCGGTGTAACCCGTGCCGCCGACGATACCGACCTTGACCATAACCTGCCCTCAAAGAACCCACTGGAAAGCCGTCGATAATAGGGGCCGCGCGGCCCTGCGACAACCGTCAAGGTGACGTGCGGACGCTCAAGCCTCTACTATCCGGCTTACCGTGAACCTGGAATAACTAAAAATGCTCTATCTATGGATCAAAGCTTTTCACATTGTCAGCATCGTTTGCTGGTTTGCCGGGCTGTTCTACTTGCCGCGTCTGTTCGTGTATCACGCGCAAAGCGAAGACACGATCAGCAAAGAGCGCTTCAGTGTCATGGAGCGCAAGCTGTATCGCGGCATCATGGGTCCGGCGATGATTGCGACGCTGATCTTCGGCGGCTGGCTGATCTACCTCAACCCGAGCATCTTCAGCATGGGCGGCTGGATTCACGCCAAACTGACCCTGGTCGTCTTGCTGATCGGCTACCACCACATGTGCGGCGCGCAGGTAAAACGTTTTGCCCGTGGCGAAAACACCCGCAGCCATGTCTTTTATCGCTGGTTCAATGAAGTGCCGGTTCTGATATTGCTGGCTATCGTAATTCTGGTCGTGGTCAAGCCGTTCTAACTTCAACAAGTACAGATCCTTGGGGTGTTCATAATGTCGCTGCCCGCTTTGCTCGAACAACGTCTGCGTCTGCCTGTAGTGGCGGCGCCGATGTTTCTGATTTCCAACCCTGAGCTGGTGCTCGCCTGCTGCCGTAATGGCGTGGTCGGCAGTTTTCCTGCGCTGAACCAACGCGAAAGCAGCGGATTCAAAGCCTGGCTGGAACAGATCGAAGCGGGCCTGGCGACACTGGACAACCCGGCGCCGTACGCGGTGAACCTGATCGTGCACAACAGCAACCCGCGCTTGCAGGCAGACCTGAACATCTGCGTCGAACACAAAGTACCGATCGTCATCACCAGCCTCGGCGCGGTGAAGGAGTTGGTCGACGCGGTACACAGTTATGGCGGCCTGGTCTTCCATGACGTCACCACTCGCCGACATGCCGAGAAAGCGGCCGAGGCGGGTGTCGACGGTTTGATCGCCGTGGCGGCCGGCGCCGGGGGGCATGCCGGGACCTGGAGTCCGTTTGCGCTGATTGCCGAGATCCGTCAGTTCTTCGATAAAACCCTGCTGCTTGCAGGATGTCTTAACCACGGGCATGAGATTCTCGCCGCACAGCTGCTCGGCGCGGATCTGGCCTACTTCGGTACGCGATTTATCGGCACCACGGAAAGTCATGCGCCCGACGCCTACAAGGAGATGCTGCTGACAGCCAAGGCGTCCGACATCATCCATACTCCAGCGGTCTCGGGAGTGCCGGCGAGCTTTATGCGGCAGAGCCTGGAAGCGGCCGGGTTCGACATGGCCGCTCTGCAAGGCAAAGGCGAAGTGAATTTCGGTGACAAGCTCAAGCCAATCAATGATGAAGCCAAAGCCTGGAAGACTGTGTGGTCGGCCGGACAAGGCGTCGGACAGATCGATGACCTGCCGAGCGTAGATCAATTGATCGCACGGCTGGACGCTGAATACCGGAAAGCCCAGGAACACGCAGCACAATTGCCAAAACGCTGGCCGCGCGAATAAAACCGGGCCAGTCGACTCAAGACTGGCCTTACACTGACGACCTTTCAAACCATTCGCGACAAGGATGCCTCGGCCATGAGCGAACCCCGTTACAAGATCGTATTCGACGGTGCTTTGCAGCCCGGTGTCGATATCACTACCGCCAAGCTCAATCTGGCTGATCTTTTCAAAAGTGAAGTGGCCGCCATCGAACGCCTGTTCAATGGCCGCGCCGTAGCACTCAAACGCGACCTGTCCCACAACGATGCACAGGCTTATCTACAAGCTCTGAGCAAAACCGGGATTGATGCACGCATTGAAGCAGAGACGGCAATCGAACTGAATCTATCGGACGTCCAGGAACACTCCACTGTGGTGGCAGAACCGGACTCCCCGTATGCACCGCCTCGCGCCAATGTGGGGGAAAATCTTCCGGCGTTCGCCACGCTCAAGCCGTTCAGCGTCGAAGGGCGAATCGGCCGCCTGCGTTTTCTGGCATGGACGATGGTCCTGAGTCTGGTGACCCTGCCCATTGTCGGCGTGTTCGCCCTGCTGGCTCTGGGTCTGGTCAGCGGCGACTCCACCACCGGCCTGATCATCGGCGGAATTTTCGCGTTCTTCCTGTTTATCGCCTTCCTGATTGTCAGCATTCTGTTCAGCGTCCAGCGTCTGCACGACATTGGCTGGTCCGGCTGGCTCTGGCTGCTGAACCTGGTACCGTTCGTGGGCAGCTTCTTCCCGCTGGTGATCATGGTCGTACCGGGCAACACCGGCGCCAATCGCTACGGCCCTCCCCCGCCGCCAAACAGCACCGCCGTGAAAGTGCTGTGCTCCCTGTGGATCGTGTTCTTCGCACTGATTTTTGTCGGTGGAATGCTCGGCGGCATCTCAGCCATCCAGCAGGAATATGAAAGCAATCTGGAAAGCAGCTACGAAAGTGGCTCGGTGACCACTGACGAAGTCGAAGTAGAGGTCGAAACGCCTGCGGATTCCGCCGACGAGGCAGCCGAAGCGGCGCAGGCCCCTGTAGACTCTGCGAAAGAATGAACAGCGCTCCCCGCCGTGACACCCGCGTCGCCGGCGCGGAGCTGTTGCGATGGAGAATTGCATGACCCGTTACGCACTGATCACCGGCGCCTCCAGCGGCATCGGCCTGGCCATGGCCGAAGCTCTGGCCCGGCGTGGCCGCAGCCTGATTCTGGTGGCCCGACAGCGTGATCAGCTCGAAAGCATTGCGATCGAATTGACCCAGCGTTTTGGCGTCGAGGTACTGTTCCGCGCCTGCGATCTGGGCGAGCCATTGCGTCTGTCCGGCTTCCTGCTGGAACTGGAAGAAGGTGACCGACAGATCGACTTGCTGGTCAATTGCGCCGGCATCGGCACCTGCGGCCCGTTTCTCGCACAGGACTGGATGACCGAGCAGGATCTGATCGAAGTGAACATCCTCGCCCTCACCCGTCTCTGCCACGCCATCGGCAACAGCATGGCGCTGCAGGGCGGCGGGCAGATTCTCAACGTCGCCTCGGTGGCCGCCTTCAATCCCGGCCCATGGATGAGCACTTACTACGCCAGCAAGGCGTATGTGCTGCACTTCTCCGAAGCCTTGCGGGTTGAACTGAAACAAAGTGCGGTGAAGGTCTCGGTACTCTGCCCCGGCCCGACACGCACGGCATTTTTCCGCACGGCGCAGCTGAACAGCGACAAACTCAAAGACAGCAAGTTAATGATGAGCCCAGAGGAAGTTGCGCTGTACACCGTACGCGCCCTCGACAAGAACCGCGCAATCATCATTCCCGGACGACGCAACCGCTGGTTCGCGTTCTTGCCGCGACTGGGCTCGCGCTGGCTCAATCGCACCATCGTCGGTATGGTCAATAAAGCTTACTGCCCGCGCTGAAGAAACCGGATTCAACGCGGTACACTCGATTCAGCCCAAACAGCGGAGAAAACAGCAGTGGATACTCTGTTCACCAAGATCATCAACCGGGAAATCCCGGCCAAGATCATTTACGAAGACGATCAGGTTCTGGCCTTCCATGACATCGCCCCTCAGGCACCGGTGCATTTCCTGGTGATCCCGAAAAAACCGGTGCGCACCCTCAATGACCTGACCGAAGATGACAAGGCACTGGCCGGGCACATCCTGTTCACTGCGCAGCGTCTGGCACTGGAACTGGGTTGCGAAGAAGGTTTCCGCGTGGTGATGAACTGCAATGAAAAAGGTGGGCAGACCGTCTATCACATTCATATGCACGTACTCGGTCAGCGTCAGATGAACTGGCCACCGGGCTGATTCACGACAAAAACTGTGGGAGCGAGCTTGCTCGCGAAGGCGTCGGCAGATTCAAAACCTCCATTGCCTGACACTCCGCTTTCGCGAGCAAGCTCACTCCCACAAAAAAGCATGACCGCGCAGCAAATGACCCAACGCAAACCTTCCCCGGCCGATTCGGTTAAACTGGCCGCCGAGATTCTTCCCGGAGGTCAGCATGACTACCCAACGTCACTACTCGCCGATTGACCGTCTTCTGCTGCAAGCCGATGCTGCAATGCGTACTCTGCTGCCCTTCAGTGGCCAGCCGTACCGTCCGTCGCCGGCGATTTTGCAGCCGGACACGCAGATGAGCGACGAAGACACCCGCCACGTCGCCGGCCTGATGCGTATCAACCATACCGGTGAAGTCTGCGCCCAAGCGCTGTATCAGGGGCAGGCGTTGACCGCCAAGCTGCCTCAGGTGCGCGAGGCCATGGAGCACGCCGCCGAAGAAGAGATTGATCATCTGGTCTGGTGCGAACAGCGTATTCATCAGTTGGGCAGCCATACCAGCGTTTTGAATCCACTGTTTTACGGGATGTCGTTCGGGATCGGCGCAGTGGCCGGGTTGATCAGCGACAAGGTCAGCCTTGGATTCGTCGCGGCGACCGAGCATCAGGTGTGCAAGCACTTGAATGAACACCTGGAGCAATTGCCGGCCGAGGACGAAAAGTCCCGGGCGATTCTGGAGCAGATGCGCATAGATGAAGAACATCATGCGGAAAGTGCGCTGGAGGCTGGGGGTTTTCGGTTTCCGGCGCCGGTGAAGTTCGGGATGAGTATTCTGGCCAAGGTGATGACCAAGAGCACTTATCGGATCTGAGATCTGTGTAGGTGCCGAAGGCCTTATCGCGAGCAGRCTCGCCCCCACAGGGTGCTTTGTTCCAGCAATAAAAAAGGCGACTGTCCTGAAACAGTCGCCTTTTTTGTGCCCGGGAATCTTAGGTCGGCATGTTGCGTGCGTAGAAGATTTCGAGCATTTCGTGTTTCACACGGTCGGTCACCTGAACGCGCTGCTCGGAGGACAGATTGCTGGTGGCGTCGCCGAACAGGTAGTTGTCCAGTTCGAAGTTCTTCAGCAGCATTTTGGTGTGGAACAGGTTTTCCTGGTACACGTTCACGTCAGTCATCTGGTACGCGTCGCGGGTGTCTTCGGAGAGGTAGTTCTGGATCGAATTGATCTCGTGGTCGATGAAGTGCTTGTTGCCTTCAACGTCACGGGTGAAGCCGCGCACACGGTAATCCACAGTCACGATGTCCGAATCGAACTGGTGAATGAGGAAATTGAGCGCTTTGAGCGGTGAAATGACACCACAAGTCGACACATCGATGTCCACACGGAAAGTTGCAATACCGTCATCCGGATGGATTTCCGGGTAGGTGTGCACCGTAATGTGACTCTTGTCGAGGTGGGCCAGGATAATTTCGGGCAACGGACCCGGCGACTCTTCGATCTGGCTTTCAGTCGGGGTTACCGGCTCTTCAGAAATCAGAATCGTGACGCTGGCGCCCTGGGGTTCATAGTCCTGACTGGCAATGTTCAGGATGTTGGCACCAATGATCTCGACAACTTCTGTGAGAATCTGCGTCAGGCGTTTCGCGTTGTACTCTTGATTGATGTACTCGACGTAAGCCTGCTGGTCTTGCGGGGTTTCCGCGTAGCAGATGTCATAGATATTGAAGCTCAAGGTCTTTGTCAGGTTATTGAACCCGTGGAGCTTGAGTTTGCTTTTCACCGTTAAAAACTCTCTATGTATGCGGCCCGGCCGCGTGATCAAGCATGCCCGTCAAGTGCGAACGACGCACCTGCGTAGGACGGTTAACACCTCTTCGCTATGGCGATTTTGGTTATCTGTTCAAGCGGCTGATCCGTCGGCTGACCGATCACTGCCCTGAAAAAAGTGGCGCAATATGCAGACGTCAACGAGTGATCGTCAGAGTCTGCACTGCGTTTATGATAGTTGAATGTCGGTTCAACCGAGTTCGACGATTTCGTAGTCGTGGGTGATCGCCACGCCTGCCGCGCCAAGCATGATCGAAGCGGAGCAGTATTTCTCGGCGGACAGTTCAATGGCGCGCTTGACCTGAGCTTCTTTCAAGCCACGGCCCTTGACCACGAAATGCATGTGGATCTTGGTGAACACCTTCGGATCTTCGGTCGCGCGCTCGGCGTCGAGAAAGGCCTCGCAGCTTTCAACGGCCTGACGGGATTTCTTCAGGATGCTGACCACGTCGAAGTTGCTGCAACCGCCGACACCCAGCAGAAGCATTTCCATCGGACGAACACCCAGATTACGACCACCGKCGTCCGGCGGACCGTCCATCACCACGACATGACCGCTACCGGATTCGCCGAGGAACATGGCTTCGCCAGCCCATTGGATGCGTGCCTTCATCGCCCAGACTCCACTGTAAAAAAAAGGGTCGCCAGCTTAGCACAGGGCTTTGCCCGGACAGCGAGCAACGTTCCTAGGACACGATGCCTCAGCGCTGTAGGTAATTTCTCGAATTTGCGACGAAGTGTCTGTTAAGCTGGCGCCAATTCGCTGGCGCCCATGCCAGCCCGTGTAGCGACCGCCTTCAGCGCCTCATAAAAAATCAAACATCACCGTGCAGTCTTTTCGGGATACAACCATGGTTGCTATTACCCCCACATCCAAAATCAAGAATCTCGACAAGCTGTTGATGCATTGCCAGCGCCGTCGCCATGCGGCCAAGAGCAACATCATCTGTGCGGGCGATCGCTCGGACACGCTGTACTTCATCATCAAGGGTTCTGTGACGATCCTGATCGAGGATGACGACGGTCGGGAGATGATCATCGCTTACCTCAACGCCGGGGATTTCTTTGGCGAACTGGGCCTGTTCGAGCAAGCGGGACAGGAACAGCAACGCAGCGCCTGGGTGCGGGCCAAGGTCGAATGCGAAACAGCGGAAATCAGCTACGCCAAGTTCCGCGAATTGTCGCAGCAGGATCCGGACATTCTTTACGTACTCAGCGGACAAATCGCACAACGTCTGCGCAACACCACGCGCAAGGTCGGCGATCTGGCGTTCTTCGACGTGACCGGCCGAGTGGCGCGCTGCCTGCTGGAGTTGTGCAAGCAGCCGGACGCAATGACACACCCGGATGGCATGCAGATCAAGGTGACCCGTCAGGAAATCGGCCGGATTGTCGGTTGTTCGCGGGAGATGGTCGGTCGCGTGCTCAAGGATCTTGAGGAGCGTAACCTGGTCGATGTGAAAGGCAAGACCATGGTGGTCTTCGGTACGCGCTAAGCCCGATAGTCAGGCGTTGTAGATCTGCGCCAGCATCAAACGAAACAGTTCATCGAGACGCGCCAAAGCCCCGGGCGCGTTGAACTTTTCATGCAGGCCAATGTGGCTCTCCGCCCGCACCCGCTGCTCCAGGCCGCACGCTCCATTGAAGCGATTGACCGCCGCGACCATCGAGTCGCGCTCGTTATCCATCAGCATAGCACCGTGCACCAGGCCCACCGGACGTTGCCCGCCCTGACTCTGGCGCCAGCGCTGGGCCGTGCCGACCATTTTGCGACCGTCGAGGTTGACGTTGAAACGGCCGTCGCAGAATGCACCGTCGATTTCGCCAAGTGATGACGTGCCGCCCAACTCCTCCAGCAACTGACAGATCGGGTCGCAGAGACGGTGGTAGCCGGTTTCGATGCGGTTCAGGTCGCCTTCGCTGCGTGGTGGTGCATAGACCAGGGCGATGTTGATCGTCGCCGCTGATTGCGGGACGGGTTCGCCACCGGTTTCGCGTAGCAGGACGGGCCAGCCAGCGGCGGCTGAGACTTCGCAGGCGTGGTCGAACGTGGCGAGGCGATTGAGGCGGCGAGGCATGACCAACGCACGATCGCTGGGTTGCCAGAATAGAAGGCCGAATTCTGCATCACCGGCGCAGACCGAGGCCAGCAAGTCTTGTTCGGCTTGCAGGCCGGTTTCGATGGTCAGGGAGGTTGGCAGCGACATAACAGGCTCCGGCAACATGGAAATCTTTTGCGGTTTCGATGGCCCCTTCGCGAGCAAGCTCGCTCCCACATTGGAATGCATTTCCCCTGTGGGAGTGAGCCTGCTCGCGATGGTCTCGACTCAGTCTAGAGCGAATCAGTCGAGGGTCGAACCGCTGATGGAAGTCCCGCGCTCCGGGAAGAACAGACGCTGCAATTCAGTGCCAGGATTCTCGGCGCGCATGAACGCTTCACCCACCAGGAACGAATACACTTCGCTGATTTCCATCAACTCGACATCGGCACGATTGAGAATACCGCTCTCAGTGATGACCAGACGATCGCGCGGAATGCGCGGCAGCAGGTCGAGGGTGGTTTCCAGGCTGACGTCGAAGGTGTGCAGGTTACGGTTGTTGACCCCGACCAGCGGCGTGTCGAGGGTTTTCAATGCACGTTCCAGCTCATCGCCGTCGTGCACTTCGACCAACACATCGAGACCGACGCCTTTGGCGACAGCGGCCAGCTCGGCCATTTTCACGTCATCCAGTGCGGAGACGATCAGCAGCACACAGTCAGCACCCAGCGCGCGGGCTTCGACGATCTGGTAAGGATCGATCATGAAGTCCTTGCGAATCACCGGCAGTTTGCACGCGGCTCGGGCCTGTTGCAGATAAGCATCGGCGCCCTGGAAGTAATCGATGTCGGTCAGCACGGACAGACAGGTCGCCCCGCCCTTCTCGTAGCTTTTGGCGATGTCGGCCGGAATGAAGTTCTCGCGGATCACACCTTTGCTCGGCGAGGCCTTTTTGATTTCGGCAATGACTGCGGGCTGCTTCTTCTTGGCTTGCGCCAGCAACGCTTGGGCAAAACCACGGGGTGCATCGGCCGCCTTGGCCAGACTTTCCAGCTCACTCAGGCTCACACGGGCGCTACGCTCGGCGACTTCCTGAACCTTGCGGGCCAGAATGTTTTCCAGAACCGTCGGTACACTCATCCCTCATTCTCCACTTTGAATACCGCGGTAAAGGCACCCAGCTCCTCGAGTTTTTCTCGAGCGAGGCCGGTGTGCAGGGCGTCGTGCGCAAGCTCCACACCCTGTTTCAAACTACTCGCCACGTCAGCGGCATACAGCGCCGCACCGGCATTGAGCACAATCATTTCGGCGGCTTTCTGGCCGTTTTCGGTCTTGCGCTTGCCGAGAGCATCACGGATCAGCGCCAGCGACGCCTCCGGGCCTTCGACCGACAGACCGTGCAGGCTCTGGCTCTTCATGCCGAGATCTTCCGGCTCGACCCAATACTCGGTGATTTCGTTGTTCTTCAACTCGGCAACAAAAGTCGGCGCGGCAAGACTGAACTCGTCCAGGCCGTCCTTCGAATGCACCACCAGTACATGCTTGCTGCCCAGGCGCTGCAAGACTTCGGCCAATGGCCGGCACAATGCCTGAGTGAACACGCCCACCACCTGATGTTTCACACCGGCCGGATTCGTAAGCGGGCCGAGCATGTTGAACAGCGTACGCAGGCCGAGATCGCGGCGCGGGCCGGCGGCGTACTTCATGGCTTTGTGGTGGGTCTGGGCAAACATGAAACCGATGCCGACGTTGTCGATGCAACGCGCGACTTGCACCGGCGTCAGGTTCAGATAGATGCCGGCGGCTTCCAGCAAGTCGGCGCTGCCGCTCTTGCCCGATACCGCGCGGTTGCCGTGCTTGGCCACGGTGCAACCGGCTGCCGCTACGACAAACGAAGAGGCGGTGGATACGTTGAAGATGTTCGCGCCGTCACCGCCGGTGCCGACCACATCGACCACGCCGTCGAGGGTCTTCAGTTCTACCTGATCGGCCAGCTCACGCATCACCGACACGGCGCCGACGATTTCGTCGATGCTCTCGCTCTTCATGCGCATGGCCATCATGAACGCGCCGATCTGCGCGTCGGTGCATTGGCCAGTCATGATTTCGCGCATCACGTCGCGCATTTCATCGGTGCTGAGGTCGAGGTGATCGACGATACGGCTCAGGGCTGTCTTGATATTCATGGGAAGTCCTTAGCGCGTGCCGCCGGTTTGTTTGAGGAAGTTGGCAAACAGCTCATGGCCCTGCTCGGTCAGGATCGACTCGGGGTGAAACTGTACGCCCTCAATGTTCAGGGTCTTGTGACGCAGGCCCATGATTTCGTCGACGCTGCCGTCATCGTGTTGCGTCCATGCGGTCAGCTCCAGGCAATCGGGCAACGTCGCATGCTTGACGATCAGCGAGTGGTAACGGGTGACGGTCAGCGGATGGTTCAGGCCAGCGAAAACGCCCTTGTCCTCGTGGAATACCGGACTAGTCTTACCGTGCATCACCTGCCGCGCACGCACTACGTCGCCGCCAAAGGCCTGACCGATGGACTGGTGGCCGAGGCAGACGCCGAGGATCGGCAGCTTGCCGGCAAAGTGCTTGATCGCTTCGATGGAGATGCCGGCTTCGGTTGGCGTGCACGGGCCGGGGGAAACCACGATGCGCTCAGGCTTGAGTGCTTCGATTTCGGCGATGGTCAGCTCGTCGTTGCGCACCACTTTGACTTCGGCACCCAGCTCGCCGAGGTATTGCACAACGTTATAAGTAAAGGAGTCGTAGTTGTCGATCATCAGCAACATGGCGTGTCGAACCTCTTGAATTCTGATTTGAAAACAGCCTTCAGATCACTTGCCCGCAGGGCGCTGCACGATGTCGGACGCAGAAAGATGCGTCGGCACAGCGGCATTTCAAACAGGCAAGGAAGGCAAAGCGATACAGATCCGGCGGGGCCGGCAGAAAAGATTCAGGCGCGCCAACGCCAGCGGGCGTGTGCCTTGATGACTTGATCCAGAAGTTTGCTGGTGATCAACACGGGGAAGGTCTCGTTCATACGTTCCGGCACAGTAACTTAGCTGGGCGGAGCGTGCAATATGGCCGGGGCTGCGGCAGATAAAACCGGGGGAGGATTCGCGACCGATGGCAAAACGCCGGGAGTTTTTGGTACTGTCGTTTCGTTCACCCACAATAATAAATAAACGGACTTGCTCATGATCAAACAGACGTTGTTTGTACCGCTGGCTGGCTGCCTGCTTGCACTGGCTTGTGCTCAGGCCAATGCTGCACCCAATCCCTATTCGAATTTCATAGTTTTCGGCGACAGTCTGAATGACGCCGGAACCTTCACCGACACTGGCGGACCGGCCGGCTCCACCGAGCGTTACACCAACCGGACCGGGCCGGTGTATCAGGATGGCAGCGGTGAACTGTATTCATTGAATTCCACGCAGTTGCTCGGCGGACGCCTTGGCTTTTCGCCAGACCAGACAGCCTCCTCCAGCTCCGCCGTGCGCGCCGAAAACGGCCAGCCGGACGGTAACAACTGGGCGGTCGGCGGTTATCGCACCGACCAGATCCTCGACTCGATCACCACGCAATCCGCAACCGGCGAACGCACCCGCGCCGGTTACCTGCCATCGAACGGCTTCCGCGCCGACCCGAATGCGCTGTATTACATTTCCGGCGGCGGTAACGACTTCCTGCAAGGTCGCATTCTCAGCCTGCCGCAAGCCAACGCCGCCGCCGATCGACTGGCCGACAGCGTGCAGACCCTGCAAACCGCCGGCGCCAAGTACGTGATGGTCTGGCTGTTGCCTGACGTTGGCCTGACCCCGGCCATCAACGGTACACCGCTGCAAGCCTTCAGCAGCCAACTCGCCACGCAGTTCAACAGCCAGTTGGTCACTCGCCTGCAAGGCATCAACGCTGAAATCATTCCGCTGAACATTCCGGTCCTGTTGTCGGAAGTGTTTGCCGATCCAGGACGTTTTGGCCTCGCAACCGATCAGAACCTCACTGCGACCTGCTTCAGTGGCAATAGCTGCACCGAAAACGCCCGTTACGGCATCAACAGCGCGACACCCGATCCGAGCAAGCTGATCTACAACGACGGCGTGCACCCGACCGAGGCCGGGCAAAAGCTGATCTCCGATTACGCCTATTCCCTGCTCGCCGCGCCGTGGGAGCTGACGCTGCTACCGGAAATGGCCCACGCCACCGTGCGTGCGCATCAGGATGAGCTGCGCAATCAATGGCAGGCGGACTGGGAGAACTGGCAAGCGGTAGGTCAATGGCGCGCCATTGTTTCGGCAGGCGGCCAACATCTTGATGTCGACAGCCAAAGCAGCGGCGCCAGCGCCGATGGCAGCGGTTACAACCTCAACGTCGGCGGCAGCTACCGCTTGAATGAAGCTTGGCGCGTCGGTGTGGCAGGCGGTTTCTACCGGCAGAATCTGGAGGCTGGGCATAACGATTCCGACTACAAACTCAACAGCTACATGGCCACGGCATTTGCCCAATATCAGCAAAATCGCTGGTGGGCTGACGCAGCGTTGACCGGCGGCAAGCTCGACTACGACAACCTCAAGCGCAAATTTGATCTGGGCGTCAGCGAAGGTGCAGAAAAAGGCGACACCGACGGTAGCCTCTGGGCCTTCAGCGCCCGCGTCGGTTACGACATTGCCCAGCCGGGCAGCGAGTGGCACCTGTCGCCATTCGTCAGCGCCGACTACGCCAGCGTCGATGTCGACGGCTACTCAGAGAAAAGCAACCGCGCCACGGCGCTGACTTTCGATGATCAGACTCGTGACTCGAAACGCCTGGGGTTGGGCTTGCAGGGCAAGTACAACTTCACCCCGCAAACCCAGGTATTCGGCGAGTACGCTCACGAGCGTGAGTACGAAGACGACGTGCAGAAGGTCAACATCGCGCTCAATACCTTGCCGGCCAACGACTTCAAACTTGAGGGCTACACGCCGCAGAGTCATTTGAACCGTTTGAGCCTGGGCGTCAGCCACAAACTCACGGCGGATCTGGCGCTGCGCGGCGGCTACTCGCTGCGCAAGGATGATGACTTTACCCAGCAGGGTGTTAATGTCGGGGTTGTGCTCGACTTCTAAATCCCACGCATAAAAAAGCGGCGCCTTCACAGGCGCCGCTTTTTTATGGCTGAACACAGATCAAAATGTAGGAGTGAGCCTGCTCGCGATTACGGTGGTTCAGACAACATATCCGTTGAATGTTAATCCGCTATCGCGAGCAGGCTCACTCCTACAGGGGGTTTTGCGTGAGTTCAGGCTTCCGGGGTTTGCTCGGCCAGGGCCACGGCGCGGAACATCGCGCGGCGCTTGTTCAGAGTTTCTTCCCATTCCAGTGCCGGCACCGAGTCGGCAACGATGCCGCCGCCGGCCTGCACGTGCAGTTCGCCGTTCTTGATCACCGCCGTACGAATCGCAATCGCGGTGTCCATGTTGCCGTTCCAGGCGAAGTAACCCACCGCCCCACCGTAGACGCCACGCTTGACCGGCTCCAGTTCGTCGATGATTTCCATCGCGCGAATCTTCGGCGCGCCCGACAAGGTGCCCGCCGGCAGAATCGCTCGCAGCGCGTCCATTGCCGTCAGCCCGGCTTTCAACTGGCCGGTGACGTTGGAGACGATGTGCATCACGTTGGAATAGCGCTCGATGACCATCTTCTCGGTGAGCTTCACCGAGCCGATTTCCGAAACCCGGCCAGTGTCGTTACGACCCAGATCGATCAGCATCAAGTGCTCGGCGATCTCCTTGTCGTCTGACAGCAAGTCCTCTTCCAGCGCCACATCCGCTTCTTCCGTGGCGCCACGTGGGCGCGTGCCGGCAATCGGGCGCACGGTGATCAGGTTGTCTTCGACCCGCACCAGCACTTCCGGCGAACTGCCAACGACGTGGAAGTCGCCGAAGTTGAAAAAGTACATGTACGGCGTCGGGTTGAAGCAACGCAAAGCGCGGTACAGATCGATCGGCGCAGCCTTGAAGTCGATCGACATGCGCTGCGACGGCACAACCTGCATGCAGTCACCGGCAAGGATGTATTCCTTGATGGTATCGACGGCTTTTTCGTAGTCGTTCTGGGTGAAACTCGAACGGAACACCGGATCAGCCGACTGCTGCTTGCTGAAATCCAGGCCGCGGCGCGGGGTGATCGGCTGACGGAGTTTTTCCAGCAACGCCTGCAACTGTGCCTGACCTTGTTCGAAGGCATCCGCCTGCGCAGGGTCGGCCAGCACGATCGCGTGCATCTTGCCGGCGAGGTTGTCGAACACCACGACGGCGTCGGAAACCATCAGCAGAATGTCTGGCACGCCCAGCGGATCCGGGTTCGGGCACTTGCCCAGGCGCTTTTCGACATAACGCACGCAGTCGTAACCGAAGTAACCCACCAGACCACCGTTGAAACGCGGCAGACCAGCGATGGTCGGCACGTTGTAGCGCGCCTTGAAGGCCTCAACGAAGGCCAACGGGTCTTCCACATCGTGGCTTTCGGTCTCGACGCCATCAACGGTGATGCTCACGTGATGGTCGTGAACCCGCAACACGGTGCGGCACGGCAGACCGATGATCGAGTAACGGCCCCATTTCTCGCCGCCCTGTACCGATTCGAGCAGGTAGGAGTTGGGCTGGTCGGCCAGTTTCAGGTAGATCGACAGCGGGGTGTCGAAGTCGGCCAGGGTTTCGCAGGCCAACGGAATGCGGTTGTAGCCGTCAGCGGCCAAGCGCAGGAATTCTTCGCGGATCATAAGGTGCCTCGTGGTGTGAGGGGCAAATCAGTCAGGTATGCAAACGCGCCGGCAGGCCGGCCAGGAACAAGTCAGGCGCGCCAACGCCAGCGGGCCAGGGCCTTGATGACTTTCATCCAGAGTTTGCGAGTGACCACCACGATGGCGTTTCCAGAATGGGATTGAGCAGCGTCGGGCAACGTTATCTCAGCGGCCGAACCGAGGCAACCGGGAATTAGCTTGCGCAGATCGTCGATCACCAGCGCCGGGGATTCCTCGGCGATCGGCCTGCCGTGGTTGTAGCCATAACTCAGCGCCACGCATTTGACCCCCGCCGCTTTCGCCGCCAGCACGTCGCTGCGCGAGTCGCCGACGAACAACGATTGCGAGGCCGGGATGTTGGCCATTTTCATCACGAAAAACAGCGCGGCCGGATCAGGCTTTTTCTGCGGCAGGGTATCGCCACCGATGATCCACTTGAAGTAGCGACCGATCTTCATCTGATCCAGCAGCGGCGCGACGAAGCGCTCCGGTTTGTTGGTAATCAGCGCCATGGCCACGCCTTGCTTGTGCAGCCACTTGAGAGTGTCGCGCACGCCGGGATAGACCACGGTCAGCTCATGGCTGGCGCCGTAGGCGTCCATGAATACTTCCAGCGCGTGCTCGGCTTCGACGTCATCCACCGCCGAATGATCGATACCACCGGCCAACGCACGGCGCACCAGTACTGGCGCGCCGTTGCCCACCCACTCGCGCACCGAATCGATGCCCGCCGGTTGCCGGCCGAGAGAGAGCAGCATGGTGTCCACGGCGGCTGCCAGGTCCGGAACCGAGTCGATCAGTGTGCCATCCAGATCGAACATCACCAGCCGTGGCAGTTTCCCCGGGAACAGCTGCTCAAACCCGCTCATGGGCGAGCCAGCGCCAGTTCGGAACGCATCTTGTCGATGACTTCCTGATAGTTCGGCGCATTGAAGATTGCCGAGCCGGCAACAAAGGTGTCAGCGCCAGCAGCGGCGATTTCGCGGATGTTGTTGACGTTGACGCCGCCATCGATTTCCAGGCGGATGTCACGGCCCGAGGCATCGATGATCGCCCGCGCTTCGCGCAGTTTATCGAGGGTGCCAGGAATGAACTTCTGCCCGCCGAAGCCCGGGTTGACGCTCATCAGCAAGACCATGTCGACCTTGTCGATCACATACTTGAGCACGTCCAGCGGGGTCGCCGGGTTGAACACCAGACCGGATTTGCAGCCACCTTCACGGATCAGCTGCAGCGAGCGATCGACGTGCAGCGTGGCTTCCGGGTGGAAGGTGATGTAGGTGGCGCCAGCTTCGATGAAGTCGCCGACAATGCGATCCACCGGGCTGACCATCAGGTGCGCGTCGATCGGCGCGGTAACGCCGTACTTGCGCAATGCCGCGCAGACCATCGGACCGATGGTCAGGTTTGGCACGTAGTGGTTGTCCATGACGTCGAAGTGGACGAAGTCGGCGCCAGCGGCGAGAACGTTGTCTACTTCCTCGCCGAGGCGGGCGAAGTCGGCGGAGAGAATCGACGGAGCAATTACGAAGGGCTGCATGACGCACCTTTTCTGAGCTAAATCACGATGGCGCGCATTGTATACCTCAAGTTTCCAAGCGCGCACCGTGACCGCGATGATTGGGTTATGCCATGACGGATGACCAGCGCTGACTCAATACGCCGCGCGGTAGATCTTCTCGATATCGACAGCACTGAGTTTGCGCGGGTTATTGCGCATCAGCCGCTCAATGCCCGCGGCTTCCACGGCCATCGCCGGGATCGCCTCTTCCGGCACGCCGAAACTACGCAGCCCGGCCGGGATTTCCACGGCCGCGCACAGATCGGTCATCGCCTGCACGGCTTTGTCCGCCGCCTCGGCTGCACTCAGATGAGCAGTCTTCACCCCCATGGCTTCGGCAATATCCTGCATGCGTTCGACGCAGGCCATCTTGTTCCAGGTCATGACATACGGCAGCAGCAAGGCATTGCTCACGCCATGGGCGATATTGAAACGCCCGCCCAGTGGATACGCCAGCGCATGCACCGCGCCAACCCCGGCATTGCCGAACGCCATGCCGGCCATCAGGCTGGCGGTGGCCATGTCTTCGCGAGCCTGCAGGTTGGCGCCGTTGGCATAGGCCTTGGGCAACGCTTTGGCGATCAGCTTGATGGCGCCGATGGCCAGCGAATCGGTGATCGGCGAGGCATTCACCGACAGATAGGATTCGATGGCGTGCACCAACGCGTCGACACCACTGGCGGCGGTGACGCTGCGCGGACAGGTCAGGGTCATCTGCGGGCTGACCAGCGCCACGTCCGGTAACAGAAAGTCGCTGACGATGCCTTTCTTCAGTTGCGCGACTTTGTCCGAGAGAATCGCCACATTGGTGACTTCGGAACCGGTGCCGGCGGTGGTCGGGATGGCAATCAGCGGTGGGCCTTTGCGTGGCACCTGATCGACGCCGAACAGATCTTCCAGCGCGCCGTGGTAACCGGCGTAGGCGGCGACGCTTTTGGCGATGTCGATGGCACTGCCGCCACCGAGGCCGATCAAGCCGTCATGCCCGCCCTCGCGGTAAACGCGCATGCAGTCTTCGACGATGGCGATTTCCGGATCGGGCAGCACGCGGTCGAAAATCTCGTAGTCGCGCCCACCGAGTTGCACCAGCGCCAGCTCGACGGTGCCGGATTTGACCAGCGCGGCGTCGGTGACGATCAGTGGATTGTCGATGTCCAGGCGCGTGAGCTCAGCGGCCAGTTGTTCGATGGCGGCGGCGCCGGTGATCAGTTTGTGAGCGATTTTGAACTGGGACAGACTCATCGTGCGCAGCCTCTTATAGATGTGGGAGCTGGGCACAAGATTAGCTGGGGATTTGGGGTTGTCTGCTATTCAGGTGGTGAATGGTTGATCGGTTAGAAGATCAAGAGCCCCTCACCCTAGCCCTCTCCCGGAGGGAGAGGGGACTGACCGAGGTGGATGGGAGAGGTACACCGACGTGCGATACCGAGTCGAACTCGAGTTTTGAAAAGCACAACGATCTGCTCCCCTTCCCCCCGAAGGTAAAAAGACTAACCGAGGTGCATGGAGGAGATACACCGACTTGAGATACCGAGTCGTTCTCGGGTTTTGAAAAGCACAACGATCTGCTCCCTTTCCCCCCGAAGGTAAAAAGACTGACTGACCGAGGTGCATGGAGGAGATACACCGACTTGAGATACCGAGTCGTTCTCGGGTTTTGAAAAGCACAACGATCTGCTCCCTTTCCCCCTCGCCCCCCTGGGGGAGAGGGCTGGGGTGAGGGGGTAAGCTTTTGATCTGGCCCTTAAACCTGAGCCGTACGCAGTTTTTCGCTACGCCCGCGCAGCCATTCCAGGGTCAGCAGCAAAATGACGGAGAAGGCGATCAGCAACGTGGCAGCAGCGGCAATCGTCGGACTCAGGTTCTCGCGAATCCCGCTGAACATCTGCCGTGGCAACGTCGCCTGCTCAGGCCCGGCAAGAAACAACGTCACCACCACCTCATCAAACGAAGTCGCAAACGCAAACAACGCCCCGGAAATCACCCCCGGCGCAATCAGCGGCAAGGTCACCCGGCGGAACGCCGTCAGTGGCGATGCACCGAGACTCGCCGCCGCCCGCACCAGGTTGTGGTTAAACCCCTGCAATGTCGCCGACACGGTGATGATCACAAACGGCACACCCAACACCGCATGCACGACGATCAGCGAGAAGAAGCTGTTGCCCAAACCCAACGGCGCGAAGAACAGATAACTCGCCACGCCGATGATCACCACCGGCACCACCATCGGCGAAATCACCAGCGCCATCACCAGCGCTTTGCCGGGGAAGTCACCGCGAGTCAGACCAATCGCCGCCAGCGTACCGAATATCATCGCCAGCACCGTCGCCGCTGGGGCAACAATGATGCTGTTCTTCAGTGCCCGCATCCATTCCGCCGAGGCGAAGAAGTCGTGGTACCACTGCAGCGAGAAACCCTGCAGCGGATAGACCAGAAAACTCCCCGAGTTGAATGACAGCGGAATAATCACCAGCACCGGCAGAATCAGGAACAACAGAATCAGGCCGCAGAGGATCCGCAGGCTGTAGAACCACACCCGTTCAATGGGCGACATGTAAGGACTCAGCATTTCGAATTCCCCTTAGCTCAGGCGCAGGCGACTGGCGCCGACCAGCCAGCTGTAAATCAGATAAAGCACCACGGTCGCCAGCAGCAACAGCCCGCCCAGCGCGGTGGCCATGCCCCAGTTGATGCTGGTGTTGGTGTAGAAAGCGACGAAGTAGCTGACCATTTGATCGTTCGGGCTGCCGAGCAGCGCCGGGGTGATGTAGTAGCCGATAGCGAGGATGAACACCAACAGGCAACCGGCGCCAACACCGGCGTAGGTCTGCGGGAAGTACACCCGCCAGAAACTGGCGAACGGGTGGCAGCCGAGGGAAATCGCCGCGCGCATGTAGGTCGGCGAGATGCCTTTCATAACGCTGTAGATCGGCAGGATCATGAACGGCAGCAGAATGTGCACCATCGAGATGTACACGCCGGTGCGGTTGAACACCAGTTCCAGCGGTTTATCGATGATGCCCATGGCCATCAGCCCACTGTTGATCAGACCGCCCGATTGCAGCAGTACGATCCACGCGGCGACGCGCACCAGGATCGATGTCCAGAACGGCAGCAGCACGAGGATCATCAGCAGGTTGCTTTGCCGCGACGGCAGATTGGCCAGCAGGTACGCCAGCGGATAAGCCAGCAGCAGGCAGATCACGGTGATGACCAGGCCCATCCAGAAGGTGCGGGCGAAGATGTCGAGGTAGATCGCCTGATCCGGGGTGGCCGGGGCGATTTCGCCGAGGTCGTCGATAYGGTGATCGACCGCTGCCAGCAAGTAGTAAGGCGTGATACTGCTGGTGTTGCGTTTGACCGCTTGCCAGTAGGCCGGGTCGCCCCAACGTTCGTCGAGACCTTCCAGTGCATCTTTATAGGAGGCCGGTTCGCTGGCAAACGGCAGCGCCCGGGCGGTTTTGGTCAACAGGCTGCGATAGCCGGCCAACTCCATGTTCAAGCGCTTGGACAGATCGCCCAGCGTCTGGTTTTTGCGCGCTTCGGCAAGGTCTTCGCCGGCAGCTTTGTAGACCGGTTCAGCGGGCAGGCCACGGCCGTTCCAACTGGCGATGGCCGCCACGGTGCGCGGCATGCCGCCGACCACTTCGGGGTTGCCGACGCTTTTGTAGAGCAGCGCCACGATCGGCACCAGAAACACCAGCAACAGAAACAGCACCAGCGGCGCAATCAGCGCTTGAGCCTTCCAGCGGTTGACCCGCTCGGCGCGCTTGAGCTTCTGCTTCAAGGTGGGGCTGGTGCCCTCGTTCAGGGGAACGGCGATGGCCATGACGTACTCCGCAAATCTTTGATCGTTACAGAGGTGGCGAACCACCTCGATCGATTGATGCACACAGATCCAAATGTGGGAGCGAGCTTGCTCGCGAAGGCGGCGCATCAGTCGACATCAATGTTCAATGTACTGGCGCTTTCGCGAGCAAGCTCGCTCCCACAGGAGAGCGAGCCCTCGGTTATTTCGCAGCCCAGGAGTTGAAGCGCTGCTCCAGTTGCTCGCCGTTGTCAGCCCAGAAGCTGACGTCGATCTGCACCTGGTTGGCGATGTTTTCCGGGGTGGTCGGCATGTCTTTCAGAACATCCTTGGCCAGCAGCGGTACGGCTTGGGTATTGGCCGGGCCGTAGGCGATGTTTTCCGAGTAGGTTTTCTGCTGCTGCGGCTGTACCGAGTAAGCGATGAATTTCTTCGCCGCTTCGGCGCGCTTGGCGTCCAGACCTTTCGGGATGGCCCAGGCGTCGAAGTCGTAGATGCCGCCGTTCCACACCACTTTCAGGTTGGATTCCTTCTGCACGGCAGCGATGCGACCGTTGTAGGCCGAGCTCATCACTACGTCACCGGAAGCGAGGTATTGCGGCGGTTGCGCGCCGGCTTCCCACCACTGAATGTTTGGCTTCAGCTCATCAAGCTTCTTGAACGCACGATCCTGGCCACCCTTGCTCGCCAGCTCTTTGTAGACGTCTTTCGGCGCCACACCGTCGGCCATCAGCGCGAATTCGAGGGTGTACTTGGCGCCTTTGCGCAGGCCACGCTTGCCCGGGAATTTCTTGGTGTCCCAGAAATCGGCCCAGCTGGTCGGCGCGGTTTTCAGCTTGTCGGCGTTGTAAGCCAGTACGGTCGACCACACGAAGAAGCCCACGCCGCACGGCTGAATCGCGCCTTTGACGTAGTCTTCAGTCTTGCCGAACAGTGCCGGGTCGAGTTGTTCGAACATGTCTTCGTCGCAGCCACGGGACAGCTCTGGCGATTCAACTTCCACCAGATCCCACGACACGCTCTTGGTGTCGACCATGGCTTTGACCTTGGCCATTTCGCCGTTGTATTCGCCGGCGACGATCTTGCCGTTGCCCGCCGCTTCCCACGGTGCATAGAAGGCTTTGACTTGCGCCGCCTTGTTCGCCCCGCCAAACGACACCACGGTCAAATCCGGGCCGGCGGCCATCGCGCTGGCCGCACCCATCAGGCCCAGGGTCAGGGCGGTGAACTTCAGGGATCTCAACATTTATTGTTCTCTCCACGTGCAGGGTTGGTGTTGGTATTGCCGGGGCGATCAGTTCGCCTCTAAAAGCGGATCAAGCGCGCGTACGTGCTCGACCTGCCAGCCAAGCGGTACCACGTCACCGACGGCGAGCGCTGGATCGAGCTCGGCAATCGGTTGTTTCACGAAGAAGTCGGTCTTGCCGCAGACTTCCAGGCGCACCCGGACGTGGTCGCCCAGATAGATGAATTCCGCCACCCTCCCTGAGAAGCGGTTAACGCATTGATCGCTCGAACCGTTGAGGCTGACGCGCTCCGGACGGATCGACAGGGTCACCGGTTCGCCGGTCTGGCCGACGTTGACCGCCAGCGCCTCGACCTTTTCGCCACGGCCCAACTCGACCACGCAGCGCTCACCGGTCTGGCTGAGCAGGCGGCCGTTGAGGCGGTTGTTCTCGCCGATGAAGTTGGCGACGAAAGTGTTTTTTGGCTCTTCGTAAAGGGTGCGGGGCGGGGCGATCTGCTGGATTTCGCCTTGATGGAATACCGCCACGCGGTCGGACATGGTCAGCGCTTCACCCTGATCGTGGGTCACATAGACCACGGTCACACCGAGGCGCTGGTGCAGGTGTTTGATTTCCATCTGCATGTGTTCACGCAGTTGCTTGTCGAGGGCGCCAAGAGGCTCGTCCATCAGCACCAGTTGCGGTTCGAACACCAGCGCACGGGCCAACGCCACACGCTGTTGCTGACCGCCGGACAGTTGCGCCGGATAACGCGAGGCGAACGCGTCGAGCTGAACCATGCTGAGGACTTTTTTCACGCGGTCACTGACATCGCTTTTGTTCAGGCCACGGACGGTCAGTGGAAACGCGAGGTTTTCCGCCACGGTCATGTGCGGGAACAGCGCGTAGTTCTGGAACACCATGCCGATGTCGCGCTTGTGCGGCGGCACGTTGTTGATCGAGCGCCCGGCCAGCAGAATTTCGCCGGCGGTCGGTGTTTCGAAGCCAGCGAGCATCATCAGGCTAGTGGTCTTGCCGGAACCGGATGGCCCTAGCAGGGTGAGAAATTCGCCTTTGCGGATGTCCAGGTTGAGGTCTTTGACGATCAGGTTCTCGCCGTCGTAGCTCTTCTGCACTCCACGAAAGCTGACCAGCACATCACTGGCCCCTGCGTTTGTTTCGACCTGGCTCATACCCACACCTTTGTTGTTGATGACTGCTTGTGGATTAAGCCTAGTGGTTGCTGACAGGCACGCAAATCGGGGCGCAGGAGAGAATCGCCTCAGCCGGATGGAAGGTTGGGGGTAGGGATTGCCCTACAAGGATGGCGCTAATGGATAAGGCAGTGGCGAGGGTTGAGTTGCAGGCTGCAAGAACAAGCAAAAGCGCCTGTCGTTAATGGATATGCGCACATCGAGAGCTGAACAAAGAACCCTGTGGGAGCGAGCTTGCTCGCGAAAGCGGTGGGTCATTCAACTCATTCTGTGACTGATACACCGCATTCGCGAGCAGGCTCGCTCCCACAGGGGAACAGTGCTGATCAGAGGAGTTTGTGTTCCATCGCGTACTTGACCAGTTCGGCCAGCGAGGTGATGTTGAGTTTCTGCATCAAACGCGCCTTGTGGGTGCTGATGGTTTTGCTGCTCAGCGCCAGTTGCTGGGCGATGTCATTGACGTTGGCGCCTTGGGCCAAGCGTTCGAACACCGAGAACTCGCGTTCGGACAACAAAGAATGCAGCGGCCGCGCATCGGTCAGGCCGACTTCGAAGACCATGCGATCCGCCAGATCCGGATCAATGTAACGCCCACCGGCCGCGACCTTGCGAATGGCGGTGAGCAACAAAGCCGGATCACTGTCCTTGGTCGCATACCCGGCGGCGCCAACCTTCAGCGCCCGAGCAGCCATCTGCGCTTCGTCATGCATCGACAGCACCAGAATCGCTGGCGGATTGTTCAGAGCACGGATGCGCGGGATCGCTTCGAGGCCATTGACCCCGGGCATGGAGATGTCGAGCAGCACCACTTCGCACGGCACATTGCGCAGGGTTTCGAGCAGTTGCTCACCATTGCTCGCCTCGCCCACCACTTGCAGATCCTTGGCCAGGCCAATCAATTGCTTGATGCCTTCGCGGACAATGGTGTGGTCTTCGGCTACCAGTACACGGATCAAATCTTTTCTCCAGATTTCAGGTACACACCAATCCCTGTGGGAGCGAGCCAGCTCGCGATAGCGTCAGCCCAAACACCACAAATTTTCAAACCTCACTCACCGGCACCCGCACCACCAGACTGGTGCCCTCCCCCGGCTCACTCTCCAGCGTCAACCTCCCGCCCATGATCAGCACCCGTTCGCGCATGCCCACCAGACCAAACGAAGTCGGCCGACCGCCAGCGGGGGCAAATCCTACGCCATCATCGGCGACCGTCAGACACAATTCGTCGCCTTCCAGCGCCAGCGTCAGTTCCACAGTATGCGCCTGGGCATGGCGCATCACATTGGTCAGCGCCTCCTGCAAGATCCGGAACAGGCCAATCGCCTTGGCATCACTGAGCGCCGGCAGATTGTCCGGCACCTGCACCAGGCATGGAATCTGCGTACGCGCCTCGAAGCGCCGCGCCTGCCACTCGATTGCCGACGCAATCCCGGCATCGAGAATCGGTGGTCGCAGCGCCGTCGCCACATCACGCACCAATTGAAATAACTGGGCGATCAGGCGCTTCATGCTGTTCAACCGTTCGTTCAGACCGGGATCGAGTTGCGCGTAGGCCAGTTCGCACATCGATGTTTCCAGTTTCAGCACCGTCAACATCTGCCCCAATTCATCGTGAACCTCGCGGGCAATTCGCGCCTTCTCTTCTTCACGCACGCTTTCAAGGTGCGCCGACAGTTCACGCAATTGCTCGCGGGAGGCCGCCAGTTCCAGCTCGATACGCTTGCTCTCGCTGATGTCCCAGACGATGCCGTCCCAGACATACGCGCCGTCCTCCAGTTGCCGGGTGATCGCTTTGATCTCGGCCCAGCGCTGCTCGCCCTGACGCGTGAGGATCCGGCCTTGCCATGACCAGTCACTGTCGGTGTCCAGCGCCTGATCCTGAGTGCAGTGATAACTCGCCTTATCGTCGGGATGCACCAGGCTGCGCAGGCCCATGTCGCGATGGGCAATGGCGGCCGGGGCATAGCCGACCAGACTTTCGCTGCCCTCGCTGATATAGGCAAAGTCGATCTGCCCGGTCACCGGCGCCCGCTCCAGACGGAACACCAGCCCCGGCACATTCGCCGCAATGCCTTGCAGTCGCGCCTCGCTTTCCTGCAACGCCGCCAGAGCCCGGCGGCGCTCGGTGACATCGGTGAGGTAAACCACCAGGTATTCGCTGTCGCGAAAGCGCAGGAAACTCAGCGACACGTCCGCGGGCAAAACACTGCCGTCGGCGCGCACGCAACTGGTTTCGAAACTCAGCGGCCCTTCTTCGCTGGCCCGCGCGCGCTTCCACAGATTGAGCCAGCGATCCATGTGCAGCCCCGGCTCGAAGTCGATCAGGGGACGCTCGATCAACCCGCCTGAGGGGTAACCGAGCATGTTTTCCGCCGCGCGATTGGCGTAGCGCACATGGCTGTCCCAGTTGACCCAGAGGATGCCGACGGTGCTTTGATCGATGGAGAACTGCGTCAACCGCAGCGCTTCTTCGCTGGCCGCGCGCAAGGCGATGTCTTCCCGGGCGGCCAGCAATCGCTGCTCCAGGCTGTGCTGTTGGCGGCGCTGCCAGAACACGATCGCGACACAACTGAGCAGCATCACCGCAAACAACAGACTGAGGTTCTGCCAGAAGCCGGGCGACTCCGACAGTCGCGGGTATTTCGGTTGCAGCCATTGGTTGTGCAGTTGCTCCAGATCTTTGGCCGGAATCGCGCGCAAAGCACTTTGCACAATACCGGCCAGCTCCGGCCAATCACGGCGCGAACCGACTCGCAGCAGTTGCGGCAGGCCGATATCGCCGACCACCACCAGCTCGGCGAACTCCGGCTCTACCGACAACCGCCCGAGTTGTGCCTCGTCGACCACGGCGTAGGCGGCCTGCTGCGTCAACAGCAACTGCAAGGCTTGACGCTCCAGCGGCACGCCTTGCAGGTTCAGGTGTGGATAGTTGCCGCGCAGGTAATCGGCAGTACTGCTGGGCATGCGCACGGCGACGCGGACCTGGCTGTCGAGTTTCTCCAGATCGATCACGCCACTGGCCTTCTGATCACTGACCACCAGTTGCGGCACGCGCATGTAGGGATCGGAGAACTGCCACAGACGCAACGCACTCGGGGTTTGACTCAGGCCCGGAGCGATATCGATCTCGCCCTCGCGCACGGCGGTTTCCAGTTGTGCGAGATCCTGAAAGTTACGCCAGCTCAGTTCGACATTGAGCGTCTTGGCCAACAACTTCATCAGTTCGACATTGGCCCCGGACAGCCGCTGCAAACGCCGGTCGTATTGCGCATACGGTGCTTGCAGGACCAGACCGACGCGCAGTTCATTGTGCTGCGCCAGCCATTGCTGCTGGCCCGCCGACAATTGCGCAACGTGGGCCGGGGGCGCAGGCGCCGCCCAGCCCATCAAGGGAAACCACAAACAGCCGATAACCCACAGGCAGCAAAATCGCTTCATTGAAGTCTCATACACTGACAAATTCTGACCAACCCATTAGGCTGCCGGGATACTTTCTGGCCTGGAATAACCGATGCCCTCTGTTTACCGCCTGGCAATGCCAGCATTGTGCCTGTCGCTGATCCTGCCCTGTGCGTTTTCCGTCAACGCCGCCGACCCCACTCCTGCGGCGGAAAAACCGGCAGAAGAAAAACCGGCCGAACGCCAGCCACTGCTAGAGCGTAGTCAGGAAGAGGCCGCCGCACTGGAACGTAAAGTCCCGGCGCAAGAACAGCAACAATTGCAGGCCGGCAGCGACAGCTTCCTCGCCCTGTGGAAACCGGCCAACACCGCCGAGCCCAAAGGCGCGGTGATCATCATCCCTGGCGCCGGCGAAACCGCTGACTGGCCGCAGGCAATCGGCCCATTGCGGCGCAAACTGCCGGATGCAAAATGGAGCAGCCTGAGTATCACCCTGCCCGACCTGCAAAGCGACGCCATCGCACCGCGCGTGGTTGAAGCGCCGGTTGCGCCGAAAGCACCGGAGTCGGGTAGCAAGGACTCCACTACCGCGCAGCCAATTGAACAAGCCGCTGGCGGTGAAGCCGAAGTGGCGGATCAAGTGGTCGCCGAAACCACTGAAGAACAATCCAAGGCTGACGCCGAAAGGATCTTCGCGCGCATCGACGCCGCGATTGCCTACGCCGAACAGCAGAGCGCACGCAGCATTGTCGTACTCGGACACGGCACTGGCGCCTATTGGGCCGCGCGATACCTGGGCGAGAAACAAACCGCGCAGGTAGAGAAGTTCGTCATGGTCGATGCGCAGATGCCAGCCAAGGCCAAACCGCCACTGGCCGAGTTGACGCCAACGCTGAAGCTGCCGACCGCAGATATTTTCTATATGGACAAGCCGCTGGATCGCAACGCCGCGCTGGAACGCATGCAGGCGAGCAAGCGCTTGAAGACTTCGGCGTTCAGCCAAGTGGCGCTCAGAGCTTTGCCAGACAGCAAGGCTGAGCAGGAACAGTTGTTCCGTCGGGTGCGTGGCTGGTTGAATCCGCAGAACATGGACTGACCGAATAAGACCGAGTCGCCCGCATTCGCGAGCAAGCTCGCTCCCACAATGGATTGTGTGCACAGATCCAATGTGGGAGCGAGCCTGCTCGCGAAGGTGCCATCACCGCCAACACAGCTCTAACGACTAGCGAAAATCCCGCCGCTCACGAATCAACGTGTAAGCATTGTGCAGCTCCCGGGTTCTATCAGTCGCTTCACGCACCTGCGCTGGCGTCGCCCCCGTTCCGGCAATCTTGTCCGGATGATGACGACTGAGCAGGCGCCGATAGGCCCGTTTGATCTGCGCCGGTTCACTGGAGGCCGACACGCCCAATAAACGCATCGCCTCCTGATAGCTCACTGCAGCACTGACGATCGGACGCTTGCCCGGTTCGTAATCACTGGCCAGCGCCTGCACCTGATGCGTTGTCCAGCCCAGCCATTTGCCCCACTGCGCCAACAATTCACGCTCGCTGACGCCAGCACGACCATCGGCCCAGACCATCCGCCAGCACGCACGCAAGACACCCTCGGCCGCATGGGGCTGCGCGCTCAAGCGACGCAGATAACCGCGCAGATTGTCATTTTCAGACTTGCCACGGTTGAATGCCGCGATGGCACGGCGCGTTGCCGGCTCACTCATCTCCAGCGCACGCATCTCGTTGCGCGCCTGCTGGATATGCCCGTCGGTAACCCGACCATCACTCTTGGCCAGACGCCCGAGCAACACAAACAACAGTTCGTCGTTGCGCAGCATCGGCCGACCGCCGAGTTTTTCCCGCAAGTGTCCCCAGCTCTGCAAGTGCAGACGCCGATCCAGCGCCTGCCCCAACAATGCCCCAAGCATGGCCCCCGGAATGCTGGCGATTGCAAATCCCGCTCCGGCTCCAATCAGAGTCCCTGGCCACAACATGTCAGCGACTCGCTTCTATCAATGTTTCAGCTTCAGCCAGACGCTCATGCGTACCGACATCGACCCAGTGCCCTTTCAGGCGTTCGCCACTCACTTCGCCAGCCGCCATGGCTTTGCGCAGCAGCGGTGCCAGCTTGAACGCGCCGTCGGTGCAGCCATCGAACAGTTGCGGATGCAGCACAGCGATGCCGCTATAGGTCAGGGTTGCAGCGTCGGGCTGGCCATCGATCACCTGGCCGTCGGCCAACGTGAAATCACCGTTCGGGTGATGCGTCGGGTTGTCCGCAAGGACCAGATGCGCGAGTCCGTTGATCGGCTGGTGCAGGACGCTGAAGTCATAATCGGTCCAGATATCACCGTTGACCACCAGGAACGCATCATCGCCAAGCATCGGCAGCGCCCGGAAAATCCCGCCGCCGGTTTCCAGTGGCTCGCCTTCGGGCGAGTACTGAATGCTCACACCAAATCGCGAACCGTCACCCAGATAATCCTCGATCTGCTGACCGAGCCAGGCGTGGTTGATCACGATCTCGTTGAATCCTGCGGCCGCGAGAGCGCGCAGGTGATATTCGATCAACGGAACACCGCCGGCACGCACCAGTGGTTTCGGCGTGGTCAGGGTCAGCGGACGCATGCGCTCGCCTTTGCCTGCCGCCAGAATCATTGCCTTCATGCTGTTGCTCCACCCCGCAGGCTGGTGAACAGCGCTTGCAGTTCGGCCAATTCAGGACGACGCGCAATCACCGCTTCTATATAGGAGAAGAAACGTGGCACGTCGGCCAGGTAACGCGGCTTGCCATCACGATGACAAATGCGCGCGAAGATGCCGATAACTTTCAAATGACGCTGCACGCCCATCAGATCGCTGGCGCGCAGGAAGTCTTCGAAGTCCGGCTGCACTGGAATGTTCAACGCCAAAGCTTGCTGCCAGTAATTTTCCAGCCAGCCGCGCACGCGCTCTTCGGGCCAGTTGAGGAAGGCGTCCTTGAACAGGCAGGTCACGTCGTAGGTCACCGGGCCATAAACCGCATCCTGGAAATCCAGCACGCCGGGATTCGGTTCGCTGAGCATCAGGTTGCGTGGCATGTAGTCGCGGTGTACCAGCACTTTGGGTTGAGCGAGTGCGCTGTCGATCAGCAGATCACTAACCTGCTGCCACTGCTGTTGCTGAGTCGAATCAAATTCGACACCGAGTTCACGCGTCACATACCACTCGGGGAACAGTTCCAGCTCACGGCGCAGCAAGGCAACGTCGTAGCTCGGCAACGGTGCAACCATCGGCAACTGCTGAAAAGCCAGCAACGCTTGCAGGGCATCGGCGAACAATGCGTCGGCATTTTCGCCATCGATCACGTCGAGATAGGTCTGGTTGCCCAGGTCATTGAGCAAAAGAAATCCGCGCTCGAGGTCCTCGGCATAAATTTTCGGCACATTTATTCCGGATTTCGCCAGCAAAAAAGCGATATCCACGAACGGTTTGCAGTTTTCCTGGGGCGGCGGTGCGTCCATCACGACGAAGCTGCGCCCCTCGCCTTCCCAGCGGAAGTAACGGCGGAAACTCGCGTCGCTGCTGGCCGCAGTCAACGTGGCCGGGGGCACGGTGCCCCAGCCCTGATCTGCAAACAGGATTGCCAACTGCTCATCGAGCCAAACTTTCAGGTGTTGCAAGCGTACATCTTGGTCAGGCATTGCAAGGGTCTCCGACGGCGCTAGCCGTCAAGCGGGTCATGCTTTATTATCCAGCATCTTTTTCAGACCATCGAGAGGCGTGCGGCCCACACCGCGGGCAGATGGCACGCAGGAAGCCCGGACTAATAAGATGGCATTGAAATCCCCCGCGTTTCGTAAAAAATTTCCGTTGTTGGTAACCGGCAGTCTGCTGGCTATGCAACCTCTGGCCAGTCAATTCGTTGTTGCCGCCGAGCAGTATGACTGCTCCGTCTCGGCTTCGGGTGGTTGGGCCTGTGCGCCCAAATCAACCGCTGCTGCGTTGCCGCCGCGTCCGGTGCATGACGGCAGTGCCGTCAGTGCTACGGGCGAAGCGGCGACCGAGAACGGTTCGGCTGCCGACACAGCGCCTAAAACGGCGCTGGTCACCGAAGCCAAGGGCCGCGGTTTGAAATCCCGTAGCGAAGACTTCAGTCACCTCGACTGGGTTCCGCGCGAGAAGCTCACCGCCGCTCAATTGGCCGAGACCGGGCCTTACTGCTCTGGTGCCTACATCGAACCGATTCGTCCTGGCATGAATGACAAGACGAACAAAAGCGATGCTCCGACCTTTATCGGCGCAAAAGCCTCGCGCTATAACACCGATGATCAAGTCGGTACGCTGGCCGGTGATGTTGTACTGCGTCAGGGCAGCATGCAGGTCGAATCCGACGAGGCCAGCCTGTATCAGGCCGAGAGCCGCGCCGAACTCAATGGCGATGTACGTATCCGCGACAACGGCGCGCTGATCGTCGGCGACCACGCCGATGTGCAGCTCGACACCGGTGAAGCCAAGGTCGACAACGCCGAATACGTGATGCACAAATCGCGTATCCGCGGTAACGCGCTGTACGCCAAGCGTGCCGAGAACGCGATCATCCGTTTGAAGGACGGCACGTACACCACGTGCGAACCGAACAGCAACGCCTGGCAGCTCAAGGGCAACAACATCACCTTGAACCCGGCCACCGGTTTCGGTACCGCGACCAACGTGACGTTGCGCGTTAAAGACATTCCGATTCTGTACACGCCGTACATCTACTTCCCGATCGACGACCGTCGCCAGTCGGGCTTCCTGCCGCCGACCATTGGCAGCGGCAGCGATACCGGCTTCATGCTGGTCACCCCGTACTACTTCAACCTGGCGCCGAACTACGACGCCACGTTGTACCCGCGCTACATGAGCAAGCGTGGCATGTTGGTGGAAGGCGAATTCCGTTACCTGACCAAGTCGAGTGAAGGTCAGTTTGGTGCTGCATATCTGAACGATGACGATACCGAGCGCAGCAAGCAGACCGACTACGAAAAAACCCGCTACATGTACAACTGGCAGCACAAGGGCGGTCTCGACTCTCGTGTGCTCACCGAAGTCGACTACACCAAGATCAGCGATCCGTATTATTTCCAGGATCTGCAGACCGATCAGATTGGTGTGAAATCCAGCGACTTCGTGAACCAGCAGGGCGCGGTTACTTATCGTGGCGACAGCTATACCGCTCGCTTGAATGCTCAGCAGTACCAATTGGCTACCGTTTCGAACATCACACCGTATGGTCGTCTGCCGCAGATCACCTTCAATGGTCAACTGCCGTATCACCCGGAGGGTCTGAACTTCGATTACGAGACGGAGCTTGTCCGGTTTGATCGTGATCTGAAAACTGGCCAGTTCATTGATGAAAACGGGGTTGGAGAGGATCGTCTCGATACTCACGTATCCGGCTTGGCTCGAGCAAACGGCGACCGTCTGAACCTGAAACCAGGTGTCAGTCTGCCGATGAACTGGACTTACGGCTTCCTGAAACCGTCGCTCAAGTATCAGTACACCCAGTACCAACTGGACCTGGACAACACCGGTAAATCGCAGATCGATTTAATGACTGCTGAGCAGAAAAAACTCAACGGTGAATTCGACAGCAACCAGAACCGTGGCGTACCAATCGCCAGTATCGACAGCGGCCTGTACTTCGACCGCAATACGTCGTTCTTCGGCAAAAACTACCGCCAGAGCCTGGAACCACGCCTGTTCTACCTCTATGTACCGAAGGTTGATCAGGAAGATATTCCAGTATTCGACACCAGCGAATACACCTTCAACTACGCCTCGCTGTTCCGCGACAACCGCTTCTCCGGCTCCGACCGTGTCGGCGACGAGAACAAGCTGTCGCTGGGCGTGACCAGCCGTTGGATTGAAGACAACGGTTTCGAGCGTCAACGCATCAGCGTCGGTCAGGCTTACTACTTCAAGGATCGTGAAGTACAACTGCCAGGCATCGCGTTCAAAGATCGCAAAGATGCCCAGTCCAACGTTTCGCCATATGCACTGGAATACGAATACCGCTGGAACCGCGACTGGCGCACCACGGCCGACTACAACTGGGATCCGGACAGCCGCAGCCCACGTTCCGGCAGCGCGATGTTCCACTACCAGCCTGAAGACAACCCGAACAAGGTTATCAACGCCGGCTATCGCTATCGCAATGACCAGGTTCGTTACGACCAGAACACCGGTAAATGGTCGGTGGGCGGTGGTGACTACGGCACCCCTGGCCAGCCTGGCTACGTGAAGGACTACTACAAGATCCAGCAGCATGACTTCTCGGTCATCTGGCCGATCGTTCCACAGTGGAACGCGATCAGCCGCTGGCAGTATGACTACAACCGTAACCGTACCCTGGAAGCCTTCGGTGGTTTCGAGTACGACAACTGCTGCTGGAAACTGCGCCTGATCAACCGTTACTGGGTTTCCTATGACGAGTTCAGCCAGGAAGCTCCGCAAAACGAAAAAGGCGACCATGGCGTCTTCCTCCAAATTGTTCTGAAGGGACTCGGCGGCCTCACTGGCGCCAAGGTAGAGAGCTTCCTCGACAAAGGCATTCAAGGTTATCGTGAACGTGAAGACCAAGCTTTCTGATTGTCTGCGCCCGCTGATGCTGGGCGCGCTGTTCCTGGGTACTGCGGCGAACGCCGCAGTTCAATCCATCGACAAAGTGGTAGCGATCGTCGACAACGATGTGGTCATGCAGAGCCAACTGGACCAGCGCGTCCACGAAGTGCAGCAGACCATCGCCAAGCGTGGTGGCGGCCTGCCGCCTCCTGGCGTACTGGATCAACAGGTGCTTGAGCGCCTGATCGTCGAAAACCTGCAACTGCAGATCGGCGAACGCTCCGGCATCCGCATCACCGATGAAGAACTGAACCAGGCGGTCGGCACCATTGCCCAGCGCAATAACATGTCGGTTGAGCAGTTCCGTGCTGCTCTGGCTCGCGACGGCCTGTCCTACGACGACGCCCGTGACCAGATCAAACGCGAAATGGTCATCAGCCGCGTACGTCAACGCCGCGTGGCAGAACGCATTCAGGTCTCCGAGCAGGAAGTGAAGAACTTCCTCGCTTCCGACCTGGGCAAAATGCAACTGTCCGAAGAGCTGCACCTGGCCAACATCCTGATCCCGACGCCGGAAAGCGCCAACTCTGAAGCGATTCAGAACGCTGCCCGTCAGGCCATGGAGGTTTACCAGCAACTCAAGCAAGGCGCTGACTTCGGCCAGATGGCCGTTGCCAAGTCCGGCAGCGACAACGCACTGGAAGGCGGCGACATGGGCTGGCGTAAAGCCGCGCAACTGCCTCCGCCGTTCGACCGCGAGTTGAGCAGCATGGCTGTTGGCGACATCACGCAACCTGCACGCACGCCGGGTGGTTTCATCATCCTCAAGCTGCTGGCAAAACGTGGTGGCGAAGCGCAGATGCGCGACGAAGTGCATGTACGTCACATTCTGGTTAAGCCGAGCCCGATTCGCGATGAAGCGAAGACCAAGGCACTGGTTCAATCCTTGTACGAGCGCATTCTGGCCGGTGAAGATTTTGCCACTCTGGCGAAAAGCTATTCCGAAGACCCGGGTTCGGCGCTCAACGGCGGCGACCTGAACTGGATCGACCCGAACGCACTGGTACCGGAATTCCGCGAAGTGATGGCCAAGACCCCACAAGGTCAGCTGTCCAAGCCATTCCAGACTCAATATGGCTGGCACGTTCTGGAAGTCCTTGGCCGTCGCGCCACTGACAGCACTGAACAGGCCCGCGAGCAGCAAGCCATGACCGTACTGCGTAACCGCAAATACGACGAAGAGCTGCAAACCTGGCTGCGTCAGATCCGTGACGAAGCGTACGTAGAGATCAAACTCCCTGGTGCAGACCAGGCAGCGCAGTGAAACCCAAGCGTTTCGCGCTGACACCCGGCGAACCAGCCGGCATCGGTCCCGACCTGTGCCTGCTGCTCGCCTCGCAAGCCCAGCCACATCCCCTGATTGCCATCACCAGCCGCGACTTGCTCCTTGAGCGGGCCGCGCAGCTGGGGCTGGCCGTCACTTTGCTGGATGTTGCGCCTGATCACTGGCCGGACGCTCCGGCGCCCGCAGGCAGCCTGTATGTCTGGGATACGCCGCTCAGCGCCCCCGTGGTTGCCGGGCAACTGGACAAAGCCAACGCCGCATTCGTCCTCGAGACCTTGACCCGCGCCGGCAATGGCTGCCTGAACGGTGATTTCGCCGGAATGATCACCGCGCCTGTGCACAAAGGCGTGATCAACGAGTCCGGCATCGCCTTTTCCGGGCACACAGAATTCCTCGCCGACCTGACTCATACCGCCCAAGTGGTGATGATGCTCGCCACGCGTGGTTTGCGCGTGGCACTGGTCACCACTCACCTGCCCCTGCGCGAGATTGCCGACGCAATCACACCAGAACGGCTGGAGCGCGTGACGCGGATTCTGCACAGCGACCTGCAACACAAATTCGGCATCGCCCAGCCACGCATCCTGGTCTGCGGACTCAACCCGCACGCCGGTGAAGGCGGCCACCTGGGCCATGAAGAAATCGACATCATTGAACCGACATTAGAGCGCCTGCGCGGCGAGGGCATGGACCTTCGTGGCCCGCTGCCTGCCGACACTCTGTTTACCCCCAAATATCTGGAGCACTGCGACGCAGTGCTGGCGATGTACCACGACCAGGGTTTGCCTGTGCTTAAGTACAAAGGCTTCGGCGCTGCCGTCAACGTGACCCTGGGTCTGCCGATCATCCGCACGTCGGTCGATCACGGCACCGCCCTCGATCTGGCCGGCAGCGGCAAGATCGACACCGGCAGCCTGCAAGTCGCCCTGGAAACCGCCTACCAGATGGCCGAGACCCGTTTATGACCGAGCAATACCAACACAAGGCGCGCAAACGCTTTGGCCAGAACTTCCTGCACGATGCCGGCGTTATCGACCGCATCCTGCGCTCCATCAGCGCCAAGTCTGAAGACCGCCTGCTGGAAATCGGCCCGGGCCAGGGCGCACTGACCGCCGGCCTGCTGTCCTCCGGCGCACAACTCGACGTGGTGGAACTGGACAAGGATCTGATCCCGATCCTCAACCAGCAGTTTGCCGGCAAGGACAACTTCAATCTGCATCAGGGCGATGCACTGAAGTTCGACTTCAACACGCTCAACGCCGCGCCAAACAGCCTGCGTGTGGTTGGCAACCTGCCGTACAACATCTCCACGCCGCTGATTTTTCACCTGCTGAACAATGCCGGCATCATTCGCGACATGCACTTCATGCTGCAGAAAGAAGTGGTCGAGCGTCTGGCCGCAGGTCCTGGCGGTGGTGACTGGGGTCGCCTGTCGATCATGGTTCAGTACCATTGCCGTGTGGAACACCTGTTCAACGTCGGTCCCGGCGCGTTCAACCCGCCGCCGAAGGTCGACTCGGCCATCGTCCGCTTGGTGCCGCACGCCGTACTGCCGCACCCGGCCAAGGATCACAAGCTGCTGGAGCGCGTTGTGCGCGAAGCGTTCAACCAACGCCGCAAGACCTTGCGCAATACTCTCAAGCAACTGCTCAGCAATGCCGAGATTGAAGCCGCCGGCGTCGATGGCAGCTTGCGTCCGGAGCAACTGGATCTGGCCGCGTTCGTACGTCTGGCCGACCAGCTCGCGGTACAAGTCCCGGCCTCCCCCGCCGCCGACTGATAAACGATGAACGCTATCGGGCAGGACGCCACTCTGGTTTACTGCCCGATACTTGCCTAGACTGAATCCCCATCAGCTACGCCCCGCGTTCCGCTTCGTTTAAGGCCTCTTGCATGTCCGATTCCCGTTACCAGGTCGATGTCAGCGTCGTCACCCGCTATCTGGCAGACCAATCGCAACCCGAGCACGACCGCTTCGCCTTCGCCTACACCATCACTGTGCAGAACAATGGCGCCATCCCGGCCAAGCTACTTTCGCGGCACTGGGTGATCACCGACGGTGATGGCCATGTAGAGGAGGTGCGCGGCGCTGGCGTGGTCGGCAAACAACCGTTGATCGAGGCCGGTGAAAGCCACACCTACAGCAGCGGTACAGTGATGACAACCAAGGTCGGCACCATGCAGGGCACCTACGAAATGGTCGCCGATGATGGCAAACATTTCGACGCCATCATCAAGCCGTTCCGCCTCGCCGTGCCCGGGTCTTTGCACTGATGGCGACGTATGCCGTCGGCGACCTGCAGGGCTGCCTCGAACCGCTGAAATGCCTGCTCAAGCAAGTGGCGTTCGACCCAAAGCTTGATCGACTGTGGCTGGTCGGTGACCTGGTCAACCGTGGCCCGCAATCACTGGAAACCCTGCGTTTTCTGTATGGCATGCGTGAATCGCTGGTCTGCGTGCTCGGTAACCACGACCTGCATTTGCTGGCAGCGGCTAAAAATATCGAGCGTTTGAAAAAGTCCGACACCCTGCGCGAGATTCTCGATGCCCCAGACAGCGCGGAACTGCTGGAATGGGTACGCCAACAAAAGCTCATGCACTACGACGAGCAGCGCGATGTCGCCATGGTTCACGCCGGCATTCCACCGCAATGGTCGCTGAGCCGCGCACTGAAGTGCGCCGCCGAAGTCGAAACGGCCCTGCGAGACGACAACATGCTGCTCGCCTACCTCGACGGCATGTACGGCAACGATCCAGCGAAATGGGACAACGATCTCAAAGGCGTGACTCGTTTGCGCGTCATCACCAACTACTTCACCCGCATGCGCTTCTGCACCGCCGAAGGCAAACTCGACCTCAAGAGCAAGGAAGGCCTCGACACAGCACCCGCCGGATATAAACCGTGGTTTCAGCACAAGGATCGCAAGACCAAAGGCCTGCGCATCATCTTCGGCCACTGGGCGGCACTCGAAGGCAATGTCCATGAGCCAGGTATCTCGGCGCTCGACACCGGTTGTGTCTGGGGCGGCAGCCTGACCCTGATGAATGTCGACAGCGGCGAACGGCTGTCGTGCAAATGCGACGAACACGGCGGACTCGCGCCAACTGTCGCACCACTTATCCCCAAAACTTCGCCAGTCAGCGCACCGCGTTAGACTGCGCTTTCAGCCGAGCAACAGGAACCCGCCATGAGCGAATTCAAACGAATCCCCCCGGAACAGGCCCAGGCCCTGCGTGAACAAGGTGCTGTCGTCGTCGACGTGCGCGACCCGGCGACTTTCGCCGCCCTGCACATCAGCGGCTCGAAGCATCTGGACAACCATTCCCTGCACGCTTTCATTCAAGGCGCTGACCTTGATGCGCCGACCGTCGTCGTCTGCTATCACGGCAACTCCAGCCAGGGTGCTGCGGCCTACCTGATCAGCCAAGGCTTCTCCGACGTCTACAGCATGGACGGCGGCTTCGAGCTGTGGCGTACGACTTATCCTGCGGAAACTGCGCAAGGCACCGCCGAATAATTTTTTTGTCACGCGCAGGCCCCGGCTGCCGTGGGCCCGCGCTGGCAGACGAACGGTCTTGCCACAACTAATTACGTATCTCGCCTTTACCTCCCGAATTCCCAACTATCCTTAAGCCCAGGCCATCCAAAACAGGGGAGAGCCGGTACACCGGCGCACGGGTCATCGGGAGTGACTTTCACGATTGTCGATCGTGAAAGTGTTCTGGGGGGTAAACAAACAGCTGCCTAAACGGTTGTTTGCCAGCATCGACTGAGTGATCCGGCGTCGGCTCCACGTATCGAGCGAGGTGACGTCATGAGTATCTTTAGCCACTTCCAACAACGCTTCGAGTCCACACGCCAGGAAGAACTCTCGCTGCAAGAGTACCTGGAGCTGTGCAAAAAAGACCGGAGCGCCTACGTTTCTGCCGCCGAGCGTCTATTACTGGCCATCGGTGAACCGGAACTGCTCGACACCTCGACCAATTCGAGGCTGTCACGCATCTTCTCCAACAAGGTGATCCGCCGCTATCCGGCCTTTGAAGACTTCCACGGGATGGAAGAATGCATCGACCAGATCGTTTCGTATTTCCGCCATGCCGCCCAAGGCCTGGAAGAAAAGAAACAGATCCTTTATCTGCTCGGTCCCGTCGGTGGCGGTAAATCGTCCCTGGCCGAAAAGCTGAAACAGCTGATTGAAAAAGTGCCCTTCTACGCCATCAAGGGCTCGCCAGTATTCGAATCGCCTCTGGGTCTGTTCAACGCCACCGAAGATGGCGCGATCCTCGAGGAAGACTTCGGCATTCCACGGCGCTACCTGAACACCATCATGTCGCCTTGGGCGACCAAGCGCTTGGCCGAATTCGGCGGCGACATCAGCCAGTTCCGCGTGGTCAAACTGTACCCGTCGATCCTCAACCAGATCGCCGTAGCCAAGACCGAACCGGGCGACGAGAACAACCAGGACATCTCCGCACTGGTCGGCAAGGTCGACATCCGCAAACTCGAGGAATACCCACAGAACGACGCCGACGCCTACAGCTACTCCGGTGCGCTGTGCCGGGCCAACCAAGGCCTGATGGAATTCGTCGAAATGTTCAAGGCACCCATCAAGGTGCTGCACCCATTGCTGACCGCGACGCAAGAAGGCAACTACAACAGTACCGAAGGCCTCGGCGCGATTCCGTTCACCGGGATCCTGCTCGCCCACTCCAACGAATCGGAATGGCACACTTTCCGCAACAACAAGAACAACGAAGCGTTCATCGACCGGATCTATATCGTCAAAGTGCCGTACTGCCTGCGCGTCAGTGACGAAGTGAAGATCTACGACAAACTGCTGTTCAACAGCTCCCTGGCCAAAGCGCATTGCGCGCCTGACACCCTGAAGATGCTCGCGCAGTTCACTGTGCTGTCGCGCCTCAAGGAGCCGGAAAACTCCAACATCTATTCGAAGATGCGCGTCTACGACGGCGAAAACCTCAAAGACACCGATCCGAAAGCCAAGTCGATCCAGGAATACCGCGACTCGGCAGGCGTCGACGAAGGCATGAACGGTCTGTCGACCCGGTTTGCCTTCAAGATCCTGTCCAAGGTCTTCAACTTCGATCCGCATGAAATCGCTGCCAACCCGGTGCATCTGCTCTATGTGCTGGAACAGCAGATCGAACAGGAACAATTCCAGGCTGAAACCCGCGAGCGCTACCTGCGCTACCTGAAGGAATATCTGGCGCCGCGTTATATCGAATTCATCGGCAAGGAGATCCAGACCGCGTACCTCGAGTCTTACAGCGAGTACGGCCAGAACATCTTCGACCGCTACGTGCTGTACGCGGACTTCTGGATTCAGGATCAGGAATACCGCGATCCGGAAACCGGCGAGATTCTCAACCGCGTCGCGCTGAACGAAGAACTGGAGAAAATCGAAAAACCGGCCGGCATCAGCAATCCGAAGGATTTCCGCAACGAGATCGTCAACTTCGTACTACGCGCACGCGCCAACAACAACGGCAAGAACCCGACCTGGCTCAGCTACGAAAAACTGCGGGTGGTCATCGAGAAGAAAATGTTCTCCAACACCGAAGATCTGCTGCCAGTCATCAGCTTCAACGCCAAGGCCAGCAAAGAGGATCAGCAAAAGCACAACGACTTCGTCACTCGAATGGTCGAACGCGGCTACACCGACAAACAGGTACGGCTTCTTTCCGAATGGTACCTACGGGTACGGAAGTCGCAGTGAAGCAGCTGCAAGCTTCTAGCTACGAGCTGCAAGAACAAAGCGCGTAACCCACTGATGCCCGGGAACCTGCTTTTACTTGCAGCTTGAAGCTCACAACTTGAAGCTGCCCGGAGGGCTTCCTATGAGTTATGTGATCGACCGACGTCTCAATGGCAAGAACAAGAGCACGGTGAACCGTCAGCGCTTCCTGCGGCGTTACCGTGACCACATCAAGAAGGCTGTCGAAGAGGCGGTCAGCCGGCGCTCCATTACCGATATGGAGCACGGTGAACAGATCAGTATTCCCGGTCGCGACATCGACGAACCGGTGCTTCACCATGGCCGCGGCGGCAAGCAGACCGTGGTGCATCCGGGCAACAAGGAGTTCACCGCCGGCGAACACATCGCCCGCCCGCCGGGAGGCGGTGGCGGACGCGGTCCGGGCAAGGCCGGAAACTCCGGCGAGGGCATGGACGAATTCGTCTTCCAGATCACTCAGGAAGAATTCCTCGAATTCATGTTCGAAGACCTCGAACTGCCGAACCTGGTCAAACGCAACCTGAGCGGCACCGACACTTTCAAAACCGTGCGCGCCGGGATCAGCAACGAAGGCAACCCGTCGCGCATCAATATCATCCGCACCCTGCGTTCGGCTCATGCGCGACGCATTGCCCTTTCCGGTAGCAGTCGAGCGAAACTGCGTGAAGTCAAAGAAGAACTTGAGCGTCTGAGACGCGAAGAGCCGGACAACTTCGGCGATATTCAGGAACTCGAGGCGGAAATCGAAAAACTCAGCGCGCGCATTCACCGCGTGCCGTTCCTCGATACATTCGACTTGAAGTACAACCTGCTGATCAAGCAGCCCAACCCCAGTTCAAAAGCGGTGATGTTCTGCCTGATGGACGTCTCCGGCTCCATGACCCAGGCGACCAAGGACATCGCCAAACGCTTTTTCATCCTGTTGTACCTGTTCCTGAAACGGAACTACGACAAGATCGATGTCGTGTTCATCCGCCACCACACCAGCGCCCGGGAAGTCGACGAAGAGGAGTTTTTCTATTCACGGGAAACCGGCGGCACCATCGTTTCCAGTGCCCTGAAACTGATGCAGGAGATCATGGCCGAGCGTTACCCGAGCAACGAGTGGAATATCTACGCGGCGCAGGCTTCCGACGGCGACAACTGGAATGATGACTCGCCAATCTGCCGCGACATCCTGATCAACCAGATCATGCCGTTTGTGCAGTACTACACTTACGTGGAGATCACCCCGCGCGAACATCAGGCCTTGTGGTACGAGTACGAACGCATCGCCGAAGCCTTCTCTGACACTTTTGCCCAACAGCAACTGGTCTCGGCCGGGGATATCTATCCGGTCTTCCGTGAACTCTTCCAGCGCAGGTTAGTGACATGACCGCCAAAGAGCAGAAGCGCCAACCCATTTCCACCGGCTCCGAATGGACGTTCGAGCTGATCCAGACCTATGACCGCGAAATAGCCCGGATCGCGGCCCGCTATGCGCTGGATACCTACCCCAACCAGATTGAAGTGATCACCGCCGAGCAGATGATGGATGCGTATGCCTCGGTGGGCATGCCACTGGGCTACCACCACTGGTCCTACGGCAAACACTTCCTCAGCACGGAAAAGTCGTACAGCCGTGGGCAGATGGGCCTCGCCTACGAAATCGTGATCAACTCTGACCCGTGCATTGCCTATCTGATGGAGGAAAACACCATCTGCATGCAGGCGCTGGTAGTGGCGCATGCCTGTTACGGGCATAACAGTTTCTTCAAGGGCAATTACCTGTTCCGCACCTGGACCGACGCCAGCTCGATCATCGATTACCTGGTGTTTGCCAAGCAGTACATCATGCAGTGCGAGGAGCGTCACGGCATCGATGCAGTAGAAGACCTGCTCGACTCCTGCCATGCGTTGATGAACTACGGCGTCGACCGCTACAAACGTCCTTACCCGATTTCCGCCGAAGAAGAACGGCGTCGGCAGAAGGATCGTGAAGAGCACATGCAAAAGCAGATCAACGATTTGTGGCGCACCATTCCCAAAGGCGCGGATAAATACAGCGACAAGGACAACGCACGCTTCCCGGCCGAGCCGCAGGAAAACATCCTGTACTTCATCGAAAAACACGCGCCGTTACTGGAACCGTGGCAGCGCGAGATCGTGCGGATCGTGCGCAAGATCGCCCAGTACTTCTACCCGCAACGCCAGACCCAAGTGATGAACGAGGGCTGGGCAACATTCTGGCACTACACGCTGATGAACGACCTGTATGACGAAGGGCTGGTTACCGACGGCTTCATGATGGAATTTCTCACCTCGCACACCAGCGTGGTGTTTCAGCCAGGTTTCGATAGCCCTTACTACAACGGCATCAACCCCTACGCGCTGGGTTTCGCCATGTATCGCGACATCCGGCGCATGTGTGAAGAACCTACCGAAGAGGATCGTCACTGGTTCCCGGAAATTGCCGGGAGCGACTGGCTGTCGACCATCAAATTCGCCATGAGCAGCTTCAAGGATGAGAGTTTCATCCTGCAGTATCTATCGCCGAAAGTGATCCGTGACCTGAAACTGTTCAGCATCATGGATGACGATCAGAAGGACGACTTGTTGGTGCCTGCGATTCATGACGAACCTGGCTACCGGATCATCCGCGAAACACTGGCCGCGCAATACAACCTCGGCAATCGTGAACCGAACGTGCAGATCTACAGCATCGATCGGCGCGGCGACCGCTCACTGACCTTGCGTCACCAACAGCACGATCGCAAACCGCTGGGAGACTCCACTGACGAAGTGCTTAAACATCTGCATCGCTTGTGGGGCTTCGATATCCATCTGGAAACCCTGCAAGGCGACCAGATCATGAAAACCCACCACGTACCGCCACGCAGTGAACACAGCGAAGGGGATTACGGTCGACTTGACCTTGCCGTCATTCATCTTTGATCCGGTTTCGGCCTCCGAAAGTCTGACGCAAGGGTTATTCTGTCGGGCTAACGGAGGTTTTTTATGCAGATTTTCAAGGTTGGCGGTGCCGTACGTGATCGCTTGCTGGGCAAACCAGTCACCGACATCGATTGGGTCGTAGTCGGTGCCACCACGGAAGAAATGCTCGCCCAGGGTTATCGCCCGGTTGGCGCGGATTTCCCCGTGTTTCTTCATCCCAAAAGCGGCGAGGAGTACGCCCTCGCCCGCACCGAACGCAAGAGCGGGCGCGGTTATGGCGGTTTCACTTTTCACGCCAGCCCCGAAGTGACGCTTGAGGAAGACCTGATTCGTCGCGACCTGACCATCAACGCCATGGCCGAGGACAATGAGCACAATCTGACCGATCCCTACCATGGCCAGCGCGATCTTGAAGCCCGGATTCTGCGTCACGTTTCTCCGGCGTTCGCCGAAGATCCCCTCCGCGTATTGCGCGTTGCCCGCTTCGCAGCGCGCTATGCCGGGCTGGGTTTTACTGTCGCACCGGAGACGCTGGAATTGATGCGTCAGCTCAGCGAGTCCGGTGAGCTGGAGGCGTTGACCGCTGAACGTAGCTGGAAAGAAATCTCCCGGGCACTGATGGAAGATCAGCCGCAAGTGTTCATTCAGGTACTGCGCGACTGCGGCGCACTGAAAGTACTGATGCCAGAAGTCGACGCGCTTTTCGGTGTGCCACAACCGGAAGCGCATCACCCGGAAATCGATACCGGCCTGCACACCCTCAGCGTCCTGGAGCAATCGGCGCGGCACAAACAACCGCTGACGGTCCGCTGGGCTTGCCTGCTGCACGATCTCGGCAAAGGTCTGACCCCAGAGGAAGAGTGGCCGCGACACATCGCCCATGAGCACACGGGGTTGAAGCTGATCAAAGCGGTCAACGAACGCTTTAAGGCACCAAAGGATTGTCAGGAGTTGGCCTTGTTGGTCGGCAAGTACCACACCCACAGCCACCGGGCGCTGGAGTTGAAGGCCTCGACGCTGCTTGAGCTGTTGCAGAGCTTTGATGTGTATCGCCGACCGCAGCGGTTTGAAGAGTTTATCGCGGCATGCGAAATGGACGCCCGAGGCCGTAAAGGGCTGGAGCAGAGAAGTTATCCACAGGCGGATTATTTGCGCGGTGCGGCGAAGGCTGCGCGAGAGGTTGCGGTGCAGCCGTTACTGGAGAAGGGATTCAAGGGCCCGGAACTGGGCGAAGCGCTGAAACGTGAGCGACTGAAGGCGTTGAAGGCTTACAAAGAGAACGCCTGAAGCAAGATCAGAAGATCGCAGCCTGCGGCAGCTCCTACAGAGAAACGCATATTCCCGTGTAGGAGCTGCCGCAGGCTGCGATCTTTTGCTTTTAAAGATTCGGCGGGGTCAATTGCGCACCACACCACTCGAACGCAACTGGCGCTAAAACCTGGTCAATCTGCGCCTCTGCCCACAACGTCGCGAAGCTCTTTCCCACCCCCGGATGCACGCGATCCGGCGCAATCAGCGACAGCGGCCACAGCACAAAAGCATTTTTCAGAATCTCCGCGCGCGGCAGAACCAGTCCGTCGAAATTCCCCGCCAGATCACCATACAACAGCACGTCGATATCCAGCGGCAAGCCCTTGCGATCAGGCGCATAGCGACCGTTATCCGCCTCAATGAATTTCAAGCGGCGATCCAGTTCCATCAACGGCAGGTCGGTATACGCCGACACCACGAAATTGAAGAACGGCCCGCTCTTGATGCCCACAGGCGCGCTTTCGAACACCGCCGAACAGCGGACATCCACCAGAAACGTCGCCAAAGCGTCGAGTCCAGCGCGCAAATGAGTTTCGCGCTCGATATTGCTACCGAGCCCGAGGTAGACCTGAGTCAGCGACATCCGCGCTCGATCTCCACACCCACGCCGCCCTTGGCAGCCGGAACGGCGCCGGGTTTGGTCAGCTTCAGGCGTACCCAAGTGATCTTGAATTCGCTCATCAGCACTTCAACCAGACGTTCGGCGAAGGTCTCGACCAGTTGAAACTGCGCTTGCTCGGCAAACGCCTGAATTCGCGTGGACACGCTGGCGTAGTCGAGCGCCAGGGTCAGGTCATCACCGGCGGCGGCCGGGCGATTGTCCCAGGCGAAGCTCAGATCAAGGCGCAGGCACTGGCGGATGCCGCGCTCCCAGTCGTAGGCACCAATCACGGTGTCGACTTCCAGGCCTTCGATAAACACTCTGTCCAAGCACTTCTCTCCGCTGCACGACAAGGGCGCAATGCGCCGTTAGAATCAGGGCGTCCTCGCCCGGAATAGTTAGCATGTTTTGGTTACTGGCGACTCTCGCCTACCTGCTCGGCTCGCTGTCCTTCGCCATTTTGCTCAGCCGCCTGACCGGAAACCCGGATCCGCGAATGAGTGGCTCGGGTAATGCCGGTGCCACCAACATGCTGCGCCTGGCCGGTCGCAAACTGGCGATCCTGACCCTGCTGGGTGATCTGTGCAAAGGCCTGGTGCCGGTGCTGATCGCTTCGACTGCCGGCCTTTCGCTGCAGGATCAGGCGTGGATCGGCGTGTGCGCCGTGATCGGTCACCTGTTCCCGCTGTACTTTCGCTTTCGTGGCGGCAAAGGTGTCGCCACCGCTGCCGGCATGCTGCTGGGCCTGTATCCGCCCGCCGCGCTGCTGGCAGTATGCGCCTGGTTACTGACGTTTTACCTGACCCGCACCAGCTCGCTCGCAGCACTGATCGCAACCCCCTTAACCCTGCCTTTGCTGGCCTGGCAGGAACCGGAAGCGCTGCTGCCGATGAGCGCGCTGACACTGCTGATCGTCTGGCGCCACCGCGGCAATCTACGCGACCTGTTTGCCGGGCGCGAACGGCATTTTTAAATACCGGCCATGAGCGCCACTCATCACAACGCCGACAATTGCTCCATCGGCCAGCGCGCCTGCACGCTGATCGCCAGACTTTCCTGCTGACCGGCCTGCAAACGCTGGCAACCGGCAAAGGCGATCATCGCGCCATTGTCGGTACAGAACTCCGGGCGTGCATAAAACACATCGCCCTTCATGTCGCCGAGCATCTTTTCCAGCGAAACACGCAACGCCTTATTGGCGCTGACGCCGCCCGCAATCACCAGACGCTTCATGCCGGCCTGCTTCAGGGCACGCTTGCACTTGATGGTCAAAGTCTCCACCACGGCCTGCTGGAACGCCAGCGCGATGTCGCAACGGGCTTGCTCGCTGTCGTCCCCGGCGTTGACGCACTGCTGCCAGGCGTTGAGCGCAGAGGTTTTCAGACCACTGAAGCTGAATTGCAGACCCGGGCGATCACACATCGGACGCGGGAAGGTAAAACGTCCTGCGACGCCCTTCTCGGCCAGCTTGGCGATTTCCGGCCCACCCGGATAATTGAGACCCATCATCTTCGCGGTTTTGTCGAATGCCTCACCGGCGGCATCATCCAGCGTCTCGCCGAGCAAACTGTATTGGCCAATGCCATCGACCTGAACCAGCTGCGTATGACCACCGGAGACCAACAAAGCGACGAACGGGAATTCGGGCGGTTTCGGCTCCAGCATCGGCGCCAGCAAGTGGCCTTCCATGTGGTGCACGCCGAGCGCCGGAATGCCCCAGGCAAACGCCAGTGCCTGAGCGCAGGAAGCGCCGACCAGCAATGCGCCAACCAGGCCAGGACCCGCGGTATAGGCGATTGCATCGATCTCGGTCGGTACGCAGTCAGCCTCGGCCAACACCTGACGGATCAAGGGCAGCATGCGTTTGACGTGGTCACGCGAGGCCAGCTCCGGCACCACGCCGCCATAAGCGCGGTGCAGGTCGATCTGGCTGAACAGTGCGTCGGCCAGCAGGCCGCGTTCGCTGTCATATAATGCGACGCCGGTTTCGTCGCAGGAGGTTTCTAATCCCAGTACTAGCATGGGTTTGCGCCTTGTTTAGGCTGAATTCGAAGGCGCGCATAATAGTCGCCGCGTGATGCCCCGACCAGCGGTTTTCGATCAGAGGCTTTGCATTCCGAGCGATGAGGGGTTAACATCCGCAACCCTTAAAAACCGACGTCTTCAAGTGCTCTTTTGCCGCGAGGATGTTGACCCCGGTAATGAATGAAGGTAGCTCTGGATGCCAGCCGTCAAAGTTAAAGAGAACGAACCCTTCGACGTAGCTCTGCGTCGTTTCAAGCGCTCCTGCGAAAAAGCCGGTGTACTGGCTGAAGTTCGTAGCCGCGAATTTTACGAGAAGCCAACTTCTGAGCGTAAGCGCAAAGCAGCAGCCGCTGTTAAGCGTCACGCCAAGAAAGTTCAGCGCGAACAGCGCCGCGCCGTTCGTCTGTACTAATACACAGACGTTCGTAGCAAGCTTCTTGCCTAAGCCCGGCTCTCAGCCGGGCTAATGGCATTTGCGTAAAACGCTTGATGCTTCACCGTCGAAGCCGCACACGCGACCGAGACAAATCTGCTTCACGCGTCAGACCTGGCTCTTTTGCCAGCGGTGCACGTCTTTTCTGACGAGCCTTTCAAGGCTACTGACGAGCACACCCACTGATTCCTCTTACGACGATCAGCCCAAGGCACCTGCATGCGTGCCCGCTTTATTGAGCGATCCGAGGCCCTGAACCGGCCGCCAGCGGATTCAGCGCAACACTTTCAAATAGTCGACGACTGATGAGTACTAACGTCAGTGGATTTTCGGCAGATACACTTCCCGACAGCGATTACGCAGACGACACCGGTCGAGCCGCACATTTTGCGTGCTTCAAACAATGACCCGCGTCCGGCAGCCTTTCGCATCGGACTTATTACAGCGCAGACGACGAGAACGCCATGGCCGGGCTGATTCCCCAGAGCTTCATTGACGACCTGCTGAACCGCACCGACATCGTCGATGTGGTCAGTTCGCGCGTGCAATTGAAGAAGGCCGGCAAGAACTACACCGCCTGTTGCCCGTTTCACAAAGAGAAAACGCCGTCTTTCAGCGTCAGCCCCGACAAGCAGTTCTATTACTGTTTCGGCTGTGGCGCCGGCGGCAATGCCCTCGGCTTTCTCATGGATCACGACAACCTGGATTTCCCCCAGGCTGTCGAAGATCTGGCCAAAGCCGCCGGTATGGAAATCCCCCGCGAAGAAAGCGGCCGCGAGCGCAAGCCACGGCAGCCGACCGATTCGCCGCTGTATCCACTGCTCACCGCCGCCGCCGACTTTTACCGGCAGGCGCTCAAGAGCCATCCGGCACGCAAAGCTGCAGTGGATTACCTCAAGGGACGCGGCCTGACTGGCGAGATCGCCCGGGATTTCGGCCTCGGTTTCGCGCCGCCGGGCTGGGACAATCTGTTCAAGCACTTGAGCAGCGATACATTGCAGCAGAAGGCCATGATCGACGCAGGCCTGCTGATCGAGAACGCCGAAACCGGCAAACGCTATGACCGCTTCCGCGATCGCGTAATGTTCCCGATCCGCGACACCCGCGGGCGGATCATCGCTTTCGGCGGCCGCGTACTCGGCGACGACAAGCCGAAATACCTGAACTCACCGGAAACCCCGGTATTCCATAAAGGCCAGGAACTCTATGGCCTCTATGAAGCACGCAAGAACAACCGCAACCTCGACGAAATCATCGTCGTCGAAGGTTACATGGACGTCATCGCCCTCGCACAGCAGGGGCTGAAGAATGCCGTCGCGACGCTGGGCACCGCGACCAGCGAAGAACATTTGAAGCGCCTGTTCCGCGTCGTACCGAACGTGTTGTTCTGTTTCGACGGCGACCAGGCCGGCCGCAACGCCGCGTGGCGCGCCCTGGAAGCAACGCTTTCAAGCCTGCAAGACGGCCGCCGGGCGCGCTTTTTGTTTCTGCCCGAAGGCGAAGACCCGGATACCCTGGTGCGCGCCGAAGGCACTGACGCCTTCAAGGCCCGGATCAATCAGCACGCTCAGCCACTGGCGGATTATTTCTTCCAGCAATTGACCGAAGAAGCCGATCCGCGCTCGCTCGAAGGCAAGGCCCACATGGCCACCCTCGCCGCACCGCTGATCGACAAAGTGCCGGGCGCCAACCTGCGTATTCTGATGCGTCAGCGCCTGACCGAAATCACCGGCCTGAGCAGCGAAACCGTCAGTCAGCTGGCACAAAGCGCGCCACAGGAAGCGCCGCCCGCCTACGATCCGGGCATCGATTACGATGCGATGCCGGACTACAGCGACTACCATCAGCCGCAGGCACAGGATATGTATGTGCCGCAGCAGGAGTGGACGCCGAAAAAGCCCGGCGCTGGCGGCAAGAAGTGGGACAAAAAACCCTGGGACAAGAACGGCAAACGTGGCGGTGATCGCGATCAGCAGCGCCCGCGCACACCGATTGGCGTCGAGTCGCCAACCCTGACCGCCCTGCGCACACTGCTTCATCACCCACAATTGGCCAAGCGCGTCGAAGATGCCGGGCACATTGCGGACGAGAATCAGACCAACGCCCAGTTACTTGTGGCCCTGCTCGAAGCTGTACAGAAGAATCCCAAGCTAAACTCATTTCAGTTGATCGCGCGATGGCACGGCACTGAACAGGGACGCTTGCTCAAGGCTTTGGCAGAAAAGGAGTGGCTGATTGACGGCGATAACCTTGAACAACAGTTTTTCGACACCATTACTAGCTTGTCAGCCCGCCAACGCGAGCGAAATCTGGAACAGTTGCTCAGGAAAGCGCGTCAAAGCGAACTGAGCGTTGAAGAGAAAAACCAACTGCGCGACCTACTAAGTCGCAATGTTTCCGCATCAAACCCGACCTCAACTGGCGCGTGAGGTCATAGCTCAGGTATAATCCTCGGCTTGTTTTTTGCCCGCCAAGACCTTCAGTGGATAGGGTGTTATGTCCGGAAAAGCGCAACAGCAGTCTCGTATTATTGAGTTGATCAAACTGGGTCGTGAGCAGAAGTATCTGACTTACGCCGAGGTCAACGACCACCTGCCCGAGGATATTTCAGATCCTGAGCAGGTGGAAGACATCATCCGCATGATTAACGACATGGGGATCCCCGTACACGAGAGTGCTCCGGATGCGGACGCCCTTATGTTGGCCGACGCCGATACCGACGAGGCCGCTGCGGAAGAAGCAGCCGCTGCGTTGGCAGCGGTGGAGACCGATATCGGTCGCACCACTGACCCTGTGCGCATGTACATGCGTGAAATGGGTACGGTCGAGCTTCTGACTCGTGAAGGCGAAATCGAAATCGCCAAGCGTATCGAAGAGGGCATCCGTGAAGTGATGAGCGCAATCGCGCACTTCCCTGGCACGGTTGACCACATTCTCTCCGAGTACACCCGCGTCACCACCGAAGGTGGTCGCCTGTCCGACGTTCTGAGCGGTTATATCGACCCGGACGACGGCATTGCGCCGCCTGCCGAAGTGCCGCCGCCTGTCGAAGCTAAAGTGGCGAAAGCCGACGACGACACCGACGACGATGAAGCCGAATCTTCCGATGACGAAGAAGAAGCCGAAAGCGGTCCGGATCCGGTCATCGCTGCCCAGCGTTTCGGCGCCGTGGCTGACCAGATGGAAATCACCCGCAAGGCCCTGAAAAAGCACGGTCGCAACAACAAGGCAGCGATTGCCGAGTTGCTCGCACTGGCCGAACTGTTCATGCCGATCAAACTGGTGCCGAAGCAATTCGAAGGCCTGGTCGAGCGTGTCCGCAGTGCCCTGGATCGTCTGCGTCAGCAAGAGCGCGCGATCATGCAACTGTGCGTACGTGATGCACGTATGCCACGCGCCGATTTCCTGCGTCAGTTCCCGAGCAACGAAGTCGACGAAAGCTGGTCCGACGCCCTGGCCAAAGGCAAAAGCAAATACGCCGAAGCCATTGGTCGCGTGCAACCGGACATCATTCGTTGCCAGCAGAAACTGATCGCGCTGGAAACCGAAACCGGTCTGACCATCGCAGAAATCAAGGACATCAACCGTCGCATGTCGATCGGTGAGGCCAAGGCCCGCCGCGCGAAGAAAGAGATGGTTGAAGCCAACCTGCGTCTGGTGATCTCGATCGCCAAGAAGTACACCAACCGTGGCCTGCAATTCCTCGATCTGATCCAGGAAGGCAACATCGGTCTGATGAAAGCGGTAGACAAGTTCGAATACCGTCGTGGTTACAAGTTCTCGACTTATGCCACCTGGTGGATCCGTCAGGCGATCACTCGCTCGATCGCCGACCAGGCCCGCACCATCCGTATTCCGGTGCACATGATCGAGACGATCAACAAGCTCAACCGCATTTCCCGGCAGATGTTGCAGGAAATGGGTCGCGAACCGACCCCGGAAGAGCTGGGCGAACGCATGGAAATGCCTGAGGACAAGATCCGTAAGGTATTGAAGATCGCTAAAGAGCCGATCTCCATGGAAACCCCGATCGGTGATGACGAAGACTCCCATCTGGGTGACTTCATCGAAGACTCGACCATGCAGTCGCCAATCGATGTCGCCACTGTCGAGAGCCTGAAAGAAGCGACTCGCGAAGTGCTGTCCGGCCTCACTGCCCGTGAAGCCAAAGTACTGCGCATGCGTTTCGGTATCGACATGAACACCGACCACACACTCGAAGAAGTGGGCAAACAGTTTGACGTAACGCGTGAGCGGATCCGTCAGATCGAAGCCAAGGCGCTGCGCAAGCTACGCCACCCGACGCGAAGCGAGCATCTGCGCTCCTTCCTCGACGAGTGATACCAGAACCCCCGGCCCAGGCCGGGGGTTTTGTTTATATGGCAGATTAAATCCCTCGCAACACCCCTCCCCCGCATACCCCGTCTACACTCGAAACAATCATCCCCGAGCCATAACGAGAGCGTTATGCCCAGATTGGCGTCCGTGCTTTTTTTGCTGTCACTGATGATCTGGACCGCAACGGCTGACGCGCTGACTCTGACCGATGAAGAACGTAGCTGGCTGGCGGCTCACCCGGACTTGCGCCTGGGTGTCGATGCGTCGTGGCCGCCCTTTGAGTTTCGCGACGATCAGAGCCGCTATCAGGGCCTGGCTGCCGACTATATCGACGTGATTCGCCAACGCTTGGCAATCAAATTGACGCCCATTGAACCGGTGAGCTGGACGGTGGTGCTCGAACAGGTCAAATCGGGCAAGATCGACCTCCTGCCCGGCATCATGTCCACCCCCGAGCGTCAGACCTACCTGTCGTTCACCCGCCCGTATCTTGATTTTCCGATCGTCATTCTCGCCCACATCGGCGGCGCGCAACCGCGCAAGCTCGACGACCTGTACGGTTTGAAGATCGCCGTGGTGGAAAACTACGCGCCCCACGAACTGCTGCGCACCCACCACCCCGATCTGAACCTGGTGGCCATGCCCAATGTCAGTTCGGCATTGCAGGCGTTGGCGACCGACGAAGTGGACGCCGTCGTCGGTGACCTCGCGTCCAGCGTCTGGAGCCTGCGCCAGCTCAAGCTCGACGGTCTGTACGTCAGCGGCGAAACCCCTTATCGCTACCAACTGGCGATGGCCGTCCCCCGCGCCAACAAGGTACTGGTGGGAATTCTCGACAAAGTCCTCGCTGACATGAGTCCTGATGAAATCAGTAGTATTCAGGAGCATTGGGTCGGCAACGTCCTTGATCATCGGACATTCTGGTCAGACCTGCTGATCTACGGTTTACCGGGTCTGTTGCTGTTGGTGACGATTCTCGCCGTGGTGATCCGCATCAACCGTCGCCTGAGTTCGGAAATCGCCCGACGTATCGACCTCGAACAGGAACTGCGCAGCAGCGAATACCACTATCGTGGCCTGGTCGAGAGCCTGTCGGCCATCGCTTGGGAAGCACGGATGAGCGACTTCACCTACAGCTATGTGTCGCCCCACGCCGAAGACCTGCTTGGCTATCCACAATCCCATTGGTTGATTCCCGGTTTCTGGCACAACATCATTCACCCGGCCGATCTGACCCGTACACAAAGTTACTGCAAAGAAGCGCTTCGCCAGGGTCGCGATCACATCGTCGACTATCGGGTGATAACCGCTGATGGCCGCTGCCTGTGGGTGCGCGACATCGTCAGCCTGATCGAGCATGGCCATGAGCCGGTGATGCGCGGCCTGATGATCGACATCAGCGAAATCAAGCGCACCGAAGAGGCGCTGCGACTCTCGGAGCAAAAGTTCGCCTCGGTGTTTCAGCAATGCCCGGACATTCTGGTGATTGCACGACTGTCCGATGGCTGTCTGCTGGAGGTCAACGAAGCGTTTGAAGAACAGATCGGACTGAAAGCCGAAGAAGTGCTGGGCCAAACGGCGACCGAGCTGAATATCTGGGGGATTCCCGGCGTCGGTCCCGGATTGCTGCAGCGCCTGCAGGCAGGCAGCATTCGTAATCTGGAGATGCCGTTTCGCCGCAACAATGGCCAACTCTTTACCGGCCTGATTTCCGCCGAGCCGTTTGATCTGGACACTACACCCGCGCTTGTCGTCGTAGTACGAGACATTACCCAACTCAAGGAAACCCAACAGCAACTGCAAACCTCCGAAGAGAAATTTGCCAAAGCCTTCCATGCTTCGCCGGACGGTTTGCTGCTGTCACGCCAGAGCGACGGCCTGCTGCTGGAGGTCAACGAAGGATTCAGCCGTATCACCGGTTTCAATAGCGCCATGTCGGTGGATCGCTCGGCACTGGATCTGGGAATCTGGGTCAACCTCAACGAACGCAAACAGATGCTCGATCTGTTGCATCGCGACGGCTTCGTCCGTGACTTCACCTGCCATATCCGCCGCAGTGACGGGCAGATCCGCCTCTGTGAAGTATCCAGCCGTCCACTGCCGATTGGCGAAGATGACTGCATGCTGACCATCGCCCGCGACATTACCGAGCGGCATCTGATGCAGGAAAAACTGCAACAGGCCGCCACCGTGTTCGAAAGTACCGCTGAAGGCGTATTGATCACCGACACCCAACAACACATCAGTGCGGTCAATCGCGCTTTCACCGAAATCACTGGTTACAGCGAAAGCGAAGCGCTCGGGCATACGCCGCGCCTGCTCGCCTCCGGCCTGCATGACAGCGCGTTCTACGCGGCAATGTGGCACCAGTTGACCGACGAAGGTCACTGGCAAGGCGAGATCTCCAACCGACGCAAGAACGGCGAGCTGTACCCGAGCTGGCTGACCATCAGCGCCGTGCGCAATCGAGACAGGTTTATTACCCACTTTGTCGCGGTGTTTGCCGACATCTCCAGCCTCAAACATGCACAAGCCAAACTCGACTATCAGGCGCACCACGACCCGCTTACCGGTCTGCCAAACCGCACGCTGTTCGAAAACCGCTTGCTGATGGCACTGAACAGCCAGCAGGAAAACGGCAGTCAGGGCGCCGTGCTGTTTCTCGATCTCGACCGCTTCAAACACATCAATGACAGCCTCGGCCACCCGGTCGGCGATCTGCTGCTCAAGGGCATCGCCGTGCGCCTGAAGGAGCAATTGCGAGACATCGATACCGTGGCGCGTCTGGGCGGTGACGAATTCATCATTCTGTTACCCGGCCTGCAACAGGCCAGCGACGCCGACAACATCGCCACCAAACTGCTCAACTGCTTCGGTGCGCCATTCCAGGCCGGTGAGCATGAGTTCTTCATCAGTGCCAGCATCGGCACCAGCCTCTATCCTCGAGACGGTTGCGACGTCGCCACGCTGGTGAAAAACGCCGACGCGGCGATGTACCGCTCCAAGGCCAAGGGCCGCAACCGCGTCGAGAGCTACACCCGCGACCTCACCGCCCAGGCCAGCGAGCGCATTGCGCTTGAGCATGAACTGCGTCGGGCCATTGAACGTGATGAACTGTTTCTCTACTACCAACCAAAAATCAGCCTCGACGATCATCGTCTGGTCGGTGCCGAAGCGCTGATCCGCTGGCGTCACCCGACCTTCGGCGACGTGCCACCAGAACACTTCATTCCGCTGGCCGAAGAGAACGGCATGATCCTGCAGATTGGTGACTGGGTGCTCGAGACGGCGTGCCGGCAAATGTTCGAATGGAGTCAGGTCTACGACAGCCTCGGCCCGCTGTCGGTGAACCTCGCCGGTGCGCAATTGCGTCAGCCGAATCTGCTCGGACGCATCGAACAGCTGCTCAACGACAACCGCCTGCAACCGGATTTACTGCAACTGGAAATTACCGAGAACTTCATCATGAGTCAGGCCGAAGAGGCGTTGGCGGTGTTACACCAGCTCAAACACCTCGGCGTTCAATTGGCGATTGATGACTTCGGCACCGGATATTCTTCGCTCAGTTACCTCAAACGGCTGCCGCTGGACATCCTCAAAATCGACCAGTCGTTTGTCCGCGGACTGCCCGATGACCCCCACGATGCGGCCATCGTCCGGGCGATCATCGCACTGGGCCGGAGCATGCAGTTCACGGTTATCGCTGAAGGTGTGGAAACCCAGGCACAACAACAATTTCTCGCCGCCGAAGGCTGTGAACAGATCCAGGGCTACATCGTCAGCCTGCCGCTGCCGCCGGAAGAATTCGCAGCAACGTTTCTTCGTGTAACCGTATCGGATTTTTCGGATAGCACAGCCGAGAAACCGTCGCTATAATCCGCGACCTACTGAGGGCCTATAGCTCAGTTGGTTAGAGCAGAGGACTCATAATCCTTTGGTCCACGGTTCAAGTCCGTGTGGGCCCACCAAATTGAAAGCCGCGCTAAATGCGCGGCTTTTTCTTGGGCGATGGATTAGGGTTCGACGTCTTGGCGAGCGCAATGTACGAAGGGCATTGTTAGGAATACAACCGCAAGATCTGTAGGAATGTTCCCAAACTAGGTTTTCTCCCCTCTCCGCGCGTTGTTGACCGTTTCTCCAGACGAGTAATCTCCGGACGCCTCCGCCCGTCCAGGATCGATTTCATGCTCGTGAATGCTGCGCCACTGATAAAGGAAGCAGCCGACCAGCAAACCTGGATCGACCTCGCCTTACCCGATCTCTGAAGACAAAGAAAAGGGCAGCCATTTGGCTGCCCTTAATATTTGAATCCTGATATTTGCATCCTCAGGAAATGGGATGAAGAGGTCTCACCTTACACCGATGTTGCAGCATCGCTGAGGTACCTACGTCCACTAATGCCCTGCAAGGCAGCGGATTTCGCGCTCTTGCTGGCATTCTTGATAAATAGGCCAACCAAGTCAAATCAAATATCCGATGTATTGTTTCAGCGCAACGATGGCATCGATTCTTGGGTGAACAATTCAAACATCGCCTGCAAGCGTGTTGCTGACAGTGTCTGTAACATGCGTACTCACCGCCCCCACACCCATGGAGCCGCCCCCTTGCCCGACACCCGCACGCCCGTGCTTGATGAAATCGACCGCCAGTTGATTGCCGCCCTGCAGATCAACGCCCGCGAAAGCGTGGCCATGCTCGCCCGACAGTTGGGCATCGCGCGCACCACCGTGACTTCACGCTTGGCGCGGTTGGAAAAGGCCAAAGTGATTACCGGTTATGGCGTGCGCCTGGGTCAGCGCGTGGTCGATGGCGGGTTGCAGGCGTACGTCGGGATCAAGGTGCAGCCGCGTTCCGGAAAAGAGGTGTTGCGCCGCCTGAGTGCGATGGCGCAGGTGCAGCAGTTGTGTGCGGTGAGTGGCGAGTTTGATTATGTGGCGTGGTTGCGCACCGATTCGCCGGAGCAGCTGGACCAGTTGCTGGATCAGATCGGGAGTGTAGATGGGGTCGAGAAGACCACGACTTCGATCATCTTGAGCAGCAAGATTGATCGGGGGCAGCCGGTTTAAGGTCTTGATCGGGCTTCTCGGCTGGATTTCAGGGCCTCTTCGCGAGCAGGCCCCTCCTAAACTTTGGTCCATATGCAGTCTTTGATCGTCATATTGATCTGCTAACTGGCAAAACGACGACACTTTGCGTCTTATTAACGTGTTCTACGCTCCCTAGAATGGCAGGCATCTTTTCCTAGACTCAGACGCGCATCCTGCGTCGGGTCGCCAGCAAGGTCAGCCATGAACAAGAACAATCGCCATCCTGCAGACGGTAAGAAACCAGTCACCATTTTCGGCCCGGACTTTCCGTTCGCGTTCGACGACTGGATCGAGCACCCGGCCGGTCTCGGCACTATTCCTGAACATCATCATGGCGCTGAAGTGGCGATCGTCGGCGCTGGCATCGCCGGCCTGGTAGCGGCTTACGAGCTGATGAAGCTCGGCCTGAAACCGGTGGTCTACGAGGCTTCGAAGCTCGGCGGGCGTCTGCGCTCGCAAGCGTTCAACGGCACTGACGGCATCGTCGCGGAACTGGGTGGCATGCGTTTTCCGGTGTCCTCCACCGCGTTCTATCACTACGTCGACAAGCTCGGCCTGGAAACCAAACCTTTCCCGAACCCGCTGACGCCGGCCTCCGGCAGCACCGTGATCGACCTGGAAGGCAAAACCCATTACGCACAAAAACTGGCGGATCTTCCTGCACTGTTTCAGGAAGTGGCTGACGCCTGGGCGGACGCACTGGAAGCCGGCTCGCAGTTCGCCGATATCCAGCAAGCCATCCGCGATCGCGATGTGCCCCGGCTGAAAGAGCTGTGGAACACGCTGGTGCCGTTGTGGGACGACCGCACCTTCTACGACTTCGTCGCCACCTCAGAGGCCTTCGCCAAACTGTCGTTCCATCACCGCGAAGTGTTCGGTCAGGTCGGTTTCGGCACCGGCGGCTGGGATTCCGACTTCCCCAACTCGATGCTGGAAATCTTCCGCGTGGTGATGACCAACTGCGACGATCACCAGCACCTGGTGGTCGGTGGCGTCGAGCAAGTCCCACAAGGCATCTGGCGGCATGTGCCGGAGCGTTGCGTGCACTGGCCGGAAGGCACCAGCCTGAAATCCCTGCACCGTGGTGCGCCACGCTCGGGGGTGAAGAAAATCGCTCACGCGCCCGATGGCCGTTTCGCGGTCACCGACAATAATGGCGACACTCGCGAATACGCCGCAGTGCTGACCACTTGCCAGAGCTGGCTGCTGACCACCCAGATCGAATGCGACGAAACCCTGTTCTCGCAGAAGATGTGGATGGCCCTCGACCGCACCCGCTATATGCAATCGTCGAAGACTTTCGTGATGGTCGACCGGCCATTCTGGAAAGACAAAGACCCAGAAACCGGCCGCGACCTGATGAGCATGACCCTCACCGATCGCCTGACCCGCGGCACTTATCTGTTCGACAACGGCGACGACAAACCGGGGGTGATCTGCCTGTCGTACTCGTGGATGAGCGACGCCTTGAAGATGCTTCCGCACCCAGTGGAAAAACGCGTTGAGCTGGCGTTGAACGCGCTGAAAAAGATCTACCCGAAAGTCGATATCGCCGCGCGCATCATCGGCGATCCGATCACCGTGTCGTGGGAAGCCGACCCTTACTTTCTCGGTGCGTTCAAGGGCGCCCTGCCCGGCCACTATCGCTACAACCAGCGCATGTACGCGCACTTCATGCAGGACGAGATGCCCGCCGAGCAGCGCGGGATTTTCATCGCTGGCGACGATGTGTCGTGGACACCGGCGTGGGTTGAAGGCGCAGTGCAGACATCGCTCAACGCGGTGTGGGGGATCATGAAGCATTTCGGCGGTTCGACACATAAAGCGAACCCGGGCCCGGGTGATGTGTTCAAAGACATCGGCCCTATCGCCCTGCCCGAGTAAGAGGAATCCCTGATGCGTGTAGCCCTTTACCAATGTCCACCGCTGCCCCTGGACCCCGCCGCCAACCTGCAACGCCTGCATCAAGTGGCGATGGAGGCCAAAGGCGCCGATCTGCTGGTGCTGCCGGAGATGTTCATGACCGGCTACAACATTGGCGCCGAAGCGGTCAGCACCCTGGCCGAGGTCTACAACGGGGAATGGGCGCAGCAGATCGGCCGCATTGCCAAGTCGGCCGGTTTGGCGATTCTCTACGGTTACCCCGAGCGCACGGCGGACGGGCAGATCTACAACGCCGTGCAGTTGATAGACGCCAACGGTGAGCGCCTGTGCAATTACCGCAAGACGCACCTGTTCGGTGACCTTGATCGCTCGATGTTCAGCCCCGGCGAAGGCGATTTTCCGGTGGTTGAACTGAACGGCTGGAAACTCGGTTTCCTGATCTGCTACGACCTGGAATTCCCGGAAAACGCCCGACGCCTGGCCCTCGACGGCGCCGAGCTGATTCTGGTGCCGACGGCGAACATGATTCCGTTCGATTTTATCGCCGATGTCTCCGTACGCGCCCGCGCCTTCGAAAACCAATGCTACGTGGCCTACGCCAACTACTGCGGCCATGAAGGCGATATCCATTATTGCGGGCAAAGCAGCATCGCCGCGCCTGACGGCAGCCGTATCGCTCAGGCCGGTCTGGACGAAGCGTTGATCGTCGGCGAACTGGATCGGCAGTTGATGGTCGATTCCCGCGCGGCCAATCGCTACCTCAGCGACCGCCGCCCGGAGCTTTACGGCGCGCTGAACAAGCGCTAATCCGCTAGCATGGGCACTTCACTGTTCTGGAAGTGCCCATGCCTGCGCCGACTCACCCCCGCCCCCACACCGAAACCCTGGCCAACGGCTTGCGCGTGACCCTGCGTCATGTGCCAAGCCTCAAGCGCAGTGCCGCTGCCCTGCGGGTGGCTGCCGGTAGTCATGACGCGCCATTGGCGTGGCCCGGGCTGGCGCATTTCCTCGAGCATTTGCTGTTTCTCGGCACTGAGCGTTTTCCGGCGGACGAAGGGTTGATGGCCTACGTGCAGCGCCACGGTGGCCAAGTGAATGCCAGCACTGGCGAACGCACCACTGACTTTTTCTTCGAGCTGCCGACGCGCTCGTTCAGCGAGGGGTTGGAGCGTCTGTCAGACATGCTCGCCAAGCCGCGTATGAATCTGGACGATCAGCTGCGGGAACGAGAAGTGTTGCAGGCGGAATTTGTCGCCTGGTCGCAAGATCCTGCGGCTCAGCAGCAGTTTGCGTTGTATGAGGGTTTACCGGCAGAGCATCCGTTGCGCGGATTTCATGCGGGGAATCGGGATAGCCTGAAAGTGGAATTGCCAGCGTTTCAACAAGCGTTGAAGGATTTCCACCAGCAGTTCTATCGCACCGGACAAATGAGCTTGAGCCTGGTGGGGCCGCAGAGCCTTGAAGAGCTGCGTGCACTGGCCGAGCAGTTCGCAGCGGCTTTACCGGCTGGGGATAAAATTGTGCAGGCTGCGCCCCTGCAACTGGCGGTGAAAAGTTATCAACAGGCCGCTGAGCGACGCGCCAATCTGCTGTTTGCGTTCGATGATTTGCCGGAGTCTTCCGCCGGGGCAATGGCATTCCTCTGCCACTGGCTGAACAGTGCCAAGCCCGGTGGGTTGCTGGCGCATCTGCAGGAGCAGAATCTGGCGGATGATCTGAAAGCCGCACCACTGTACTGCTTTGCCGGGCAAGCCTTGCTGCATCTGGCATTCATCGCACCAGCCGAATCGATGAACGTCATTAGCGAACGCGCAAAGGATTGGCTGAGCTTCTTCGCGCAACAGGATTGGACACCGCTGCGGGCGGAATACATGGCCCTGGTTCAGCGCCAGCAACAAGTCAGCGGTGCGCTGCAACTGGCACGAGTCGACAGCGAGCGACAAGAGAGTGGGCTGTCCGACAGCGGCATCAGCGCCCTCAAACACCTGCTCCGTGAAATCGGTGTTGTGGATAACTTCAGCGCCCACTGGCGATTACCTGCTGCCAATCCATTTCTGCGCGCCAGCGAACCGCTCGCCAATGCGGGCCTGATTCGCGGCCAGACCAGCGCCCACCGTGGCCTTCGTACATTTGCTCAGGATCGCTCGCGCGGCCGTCGCGAACGCTCGCCGATGCAGTTCAGCCAGGTCTTGCCGGACAGCGGCGATGAAGGCGCGATTTATCTGCGTTGGCAGGTTGAGTCTGCCGCCAGCCCTGATCTGCACTCGAGATTGCAACGCAGTCTCCGGCAAACTCAGCAAGACGCGCGCGAGGCTGGAGTCGAGTTGTCTTTCAGCACCACAGGGCATCAATGGTTGCTCAAGCTCAATGGCCTGCAGGAGCCAATGCCCAGCGTCCTGGAGCATGCGCTGAAATGTCTGACGCAAGTTGACGCCGATTCGTTGCGTAGTGAGGCGGAAACGCCGCTGATCCCCATTCGCGAGTTGCTGAAAGCGCTGCCGGAACAGGCGCTGGAATCAGCTGAAACCGGCGACGACGCCCAACAGCTGTGGACAACTTCGCATTGGGACGGCCTCGCGTTGGGACTGAGCCAACAGACCCAGTCCGCCATGGGCCTGGCCCTGAGCCGGGTTCCCGGCATCCCGGACAACCATCTGGCAGCGCCGGCGGCAATCACCGCGCAAAAACACTGGCGCCATGTCGATACCGCCTCCAGCGAACACGCCGTGCTGTTGTTCTGCCCCGGCGCCAGCCGCGACATCGTCGAGGACGCCGCGTGGCGACTGTTGGCGCAGGTGTGCCAGACGCCGTTCTACCAGCGCCTGCGCGTCGAATTGCAATTGGGCTACGCGGTGTTCAGTGCGCTTCGCCAGATGAATGGCCAAACCGCCCTGCTGTTCGGCGTGCAATCTCCGAGCGCCAGACCTGCGGAGTTGCTCGAGCACATTCAACAGTTCCTCAAAGGTATGCCCGCGCTGATCGAACAACTTGATGAGGTCAGCCTCAACCAGCGGCGGCAAAACCTCGCGGATCAATTCGACGACGCCAATCTATCCAGCAAAGATGCTGCCGAGTTGCTCTGGCAGGCCAGACTCGCAGGCCACTCGTCGGATTATCTTGGGCAATTGCTCGCCGCCATTGGCCAACTCGATCGCCAGGCGTTGTTTAACGCAGCACAGCGCTTGATCAACGCCGAAGGCGGCTGGCTCTGTCTCGCCAGCGACCCCGCACCCGGTAACCCATGGCAAACGACAAACTGATCATTACCGAGGCTGCAAGGAGCTTTCTCGAATATTCACGGGCAAACCCGGTGAAATTTTGAGTAACATAGCCGCCTAACTATTTGGAACATCTTTGCGCTGCCGTGGACTATACCTATGGACAGCGCTATCCCACCCACCCTGAAGGAGACACCCATGTCCTGGACAAAACCTGCTTACACCGACCTGCGTATCGGCTTCGAAGTCACCATGTACTTCGCCAGCCGCTGAGTTCTGCTTACGTAGAATTGCAGTGCAACGCCTCGGCTCGCCGGGGCGTTTTATTTTCCGCGTAGAAATGATGGAGCGTTCATGTTCGTCCAGATTCTGGGTTCGGCCGCCGGTGGCGGTTTTCCGCAGTGGAACTGCAACTGCGTCAATTGCGCAGGCTTTCGCGACGGCAGCCTGAATGCCAAGGCCCGCACTCAATCGTCCATCGCGATTTCCGATGACGGCGTGAACTGGGTGCTGTGCAACGCCTCGCCGGACATCCGCGCGCAGCTGCAAAGCTTCGCCCCGATGCAACCGGGCCGCGCCCTGCGTGACACCGGCATCAGCGCGATCATCCTGATGGACAGCCAGATCGACCACACCACCGGCCTGCTCAGCCTGCGCGAAGGCTGCCCGCATCAGGTCTGGTGCACGGACATGGTTCACGAAGACCTCAGCACCGGTTTCCCGTTGTTCAAGATGCTTACCCACTGGAACGGCGGCTTGAACTGGAACCGCATTGAACTCGACCAGAGCTTCACCGTGGCGGCGTGCCCGAACCTGCGTTTCACCCCGCTGCCCCTGCGCAGCGCGGCGCCGCCGTACTCCCCGCATCGCTTTGATCCGCACCCGGGCGACAACATCGGTTTGATCGTTGAAGACCTGAACACCGGCGGCAAATTGTTCTACGCGCCGGGTCTGGGCAAAGTCGATGCGCCGTTGCTGGAGATCATGGCCGGCAGCGATTGCCTGCTGGTGGACGGCACGATGTGGGATGACGATGAAATGCAGCGCCGTGGCGTCGGCACCCGCACCGGTCGCGAGATGGGCCATCTGGCGCAGAACGGCCCTGGCGGCATGCTCGAAGTGCTGGAGCAGTTGCCTGAGCAGCGCAAAGTGCTTATCCACATCAACAACACCAACCCGATTCTCGACGAAGATTCGCCGGAGCGTGCCGAGTTGGCCCGGCGTAATGTTGAAGTGGCGTTCGATGGCATGAGTATTGTGCTGTAGCCACCGGCCTCTTCGCGAGCAAGCTCGCTCCCACATTGGATCTGTGGCGTTCACAAACCCTGTGGGAGCGAGCTTGCTCGCGAAAGCGTCCGAATAAACACCCAGGATTCCAACGGTTGTTCCCCGGAGAACCGCAATGACCGACACCCCGCTGTCCCCCGCCGAATTCGAAGCGGCCCTGCGCGCCAAAGGCGCCTACTACCACATCCACCACCCCTACCACGTGGCGATGTACCAAGGCCGCGCCACCCGCGAACAGATTCAGGGCTGGGTCGCCAACCGCTTCTACTATCAGGTGAACATCCCCCTGAAGGACGCGGCGATCCTCGCGAACTGCCCCGATAGGGAAATCCGCCGCGAGTGGATTCAACGTCTGCTCGACCACGACGGCGCCCCAGGCGAAGACGGCGGCATCGAAGCCTGGCTGCGACTCGGTCAAGCGGTCGGCCTCGATCCGGATCAATTGCGCTCCCAGGAACTGGTACTGCCCGGCGTACGTTTCGCCGTCGATGCCTACGTCAACTTCGCCCGCAGGGCCAGTTGGCAGGAAGCCGCCAGCAGCTCGCTGACTGAACTGTTCGCGCCGCAGATCCATCAGTCGCGCCTCGACAGCTGGCCACAGCATTACCCGTGGATCGATCCGGCCGGTTACGAATACTTCCGCACCCGCCTCGGTCAGGCCCGGCGTGATGTCGAGCACGGTCTGGCGATCACGCTCGAGCACTACAAGACCCGCGAAGGCCAGGAACGCATGCTGGAAATTCTCCAGTTCAAACTCGACATTCTTTGGAGCATGCTCGATGCCATGAGCATGGCCTACGAACTGAACCGCCCGCCGTATCACAGCGTCACCGAACAACGCGTCTGGCATAAAGGAATCACCTTATGAGTTTCGACCGCAGCAAAGTCCCGACCTGGCGTCCCGRCTACCGCTTCCAGTACGAGCAGGCGCAGAAAGGTCACGTGCTGCTCTACCCCGAAGGCATGATCAAACTCAACGACAGCGCCGCGCTGATCGGCGGCTTGATCGACGGCGAACGCGACGTTGCGGCGATTATTGCCAAACTCGATGAGCAGTTCCCCGGCGTGCCCGAGCTCGGTGACGACATCGAGCAATTCATGGAGGTTGCCCGTGCGCAGCACTGGATCGAACTTGCCTGATCTGCCGCCCAAGCCTGAAGTCGGCCTGCCGCTGTGGCTGCTCGCCGAGCTGACCTACCGCTGCCCGCTGCAATGCCCGTACTGCTCCAATCCCCTGGATTTCGCCGAGCAGGGCAAAGAGCTGAGCACCGAACAGTGGATCAAAGTGTTCCGCGAGGCGCGGGAGATGGGCGCGGCGCAACTGGGCTTTTCCGGCGGCGAGCCGCTGGTGCGTCAGGATCTCGCCGAGCTGATTCATGAAGCGCGGCAGTTGGGTTTCTACACCAACCTGATCACCTCCGGCATCGGCCTGACCGAGCAGAAAATCAGCGACTTCAAAAAGGCTGGCCTGGATCACATCCAGATCAGTTTCCAGGCCAGCGACGAGCAAGTGAACAACCTGCTCGCCGGCTCGAAAAAGGCCTTCGCGCAAAAGCTGGAAATGGCCCGCGCAGTGAAGGCCCACGGCTATCCGATGGTGCTGAACTTCGTCACCCACCGGCACAACATCGACAAAATCGACCGCATCATCGAGCTGTGCATTGCACTTGAGGCCGACTTTGTCGAACTCGCCACCTGCCAGTTTTACGGTTGGGCGCAGCTCAATCGTGTCGGCCTGTTGCCGACCAAAGAGCAACTGGTCCGTGCCGAGCGCATCACCAACGAATACCGCGCGAAACTGGAAGCCGAAGGGCATCCGTGCAAGTTGATTTTCGTCACCCCGGATTACTACGAAGAACGCCCGAAAGCCTGCATGAACGGCTGGGGCAGTATTTTTCTGACGGTCACACCGGACGGCACCGCCCTGCCTTGTCATGGCGCCCGACAGCTGCCGGTGCAATTTCCCAATGTGCGCGATCACAGCATGCAACACATCTGGTACGACTCGTTCGGCTTCAACCGCTTCCGTGGTTACAACTGGATGCCCGAGCCGTGCCGTTCGTGCGACGAGAAAGAAAAAGACTTCGGCGGCTGCCGCTGTCAGGCGTTCATGCTCACCGGTGATGCGAGCAATGCCGACCCGGTGTGCAGCAAATCCGAACATCACGGCGTGATCCTCAAGGCCCGCGAAGAAGCCGAGACCGCCACTCAAACCATCGAACAATTGGCCTTCCGCAATGAACGAAACTCGCGCCTCATCGCTAAAGGCTGAGCCTTTCAGCGCCTCGCAAGCCGTCGCTGCCGGGATGGACTTTGCCGAACTGCAGCTCGGTGCCAACGGGCTGTTCTGGAATGAATATCGTCCTGAGGATGCCGCCTGCCGGATCTGGCATTGGCGGGATGGTGTGGCGAAATGTCTGACGCCGAATGGTTTTAGCGTGCGCAGTCGGGTGTACGAATATGGCGGCGGTGCGTTTTGTCTAACGCCGGATGGGGTGGTTTTCGTCGCTGAGGCGGATCAGCAGTTGTATCGCCAGACTTTGGATGGCGAGCCTGAGGCGCTGACGTCGGGAGAGTGCCGTTATGGCGATCTGCATTTTGCTTTCGGCCAGGTGCTGGCGGTCGAAGAACAGCAAGATCAGCATCGGCTCGTCGCCATTGATCTGGCTGACGGAACGCGGCATTTATTGGCTGAAGGCGCGGATTTTTATGCGGCGCCAATCCTTAGTGTGGATGGCCAGCGTTTGGCCTGGATCGAGTGGAGTCGGCCGCATCAGCCGTGGACGTCGACCCGGTTGATGGTGGCTAAGCGTTCGACCAATAGCGCTTTTGGTTCGCCGCGATGCGTTGCCGGCGCCGAGTTTGAAGAGTCCATCCAACAACCACGATTCGATGCCGACAATCGCCTTTATTGCCTGACCGATCGTGGTGGATTCTGGCAGCCGTGGGCTGAGACTTCCGACGGTTTGGAGCGATTACCATCTGCGCAAGCCGATCACGCGCCGGCACCGTGGCAACTGGGCGGCTGCACTTGGTTGCCTGTTGAGAATGCGTTTTTGGCGAGCTGGAGCGAAGGTGGTTTTGGTCGCCTGACGCTCGGTGACGAAGATTTCACTGGTGACTACAGCCGCTTCCGTCATCTCGCTGTGGATGAGCGATTTATCTACTGCATCGCCGCCTCACCGATCAGTCCTTCGGCGGTCATCGCCGTTGATCGAACCACGCGAGAAGTGAACGTGCTGGTGGGTGGCGTAGCGCCCTTGCCTGCTGAGCGCATCAGCCGTCCGCAAACCCTGTGCTACCCAAGCGGTTCGGGCGAAGCGCATGGGTTCTTTTATCCGGCCATGAGCGGCGAGACAAACCCGCCGCTGGTGGTGTTCATCCACGGCGGCCCGACATCGGCCTGCTACCCGATGCTCGACCCGCGCATTCAATACTGGACGCAACGCGGCTTCGCCGTGGCCGATCTCAACTATCGCGGCAGCAGCGGGTATGGCCGCGAATATCGGCAGGCCTTGCATCTGAGCTGGGGTGAGGTGGATGTCGAGGATGCTTGTGCGGTGGTGAGTTATCTCACCGGCCAGGATTTGATCGACGGTGATCGCGCATTCATTCGTGGCGGCAGCGCAGGTGGCTACACCACGTTATGTGCGCTGGCGTTCAAGCAAGTCTTCCGCGCTGGAGCGAGTTTGTACGGCGTCAGCGATCCGGTTGCATTGGCTCGGGCTACGCACAAATTTGAAGGTGATTATCTGGACTGGCTGATCGGCGATCCCGAGCAAGACGCCGAACGCTACGCCGCCCGCACGCCGTTGTTGCACGCAAACAATATCCGCGTACCGGTGATTTTCTTTCAGGGTGAGCTGGATGCCGTGGTCGTGCCACAACAGACCCGCGACATGGTCACGGCGCTGGAGCAGAACGACATCCCCGTCGAAGCGCATTACTACCCCGACGAACGCCACGGCTTCCGCCGCGCGGCCAATCAGGCGCATGCGCTGGAGCAGGAGTGGAAGTTCTATCGGCGGGTGATGGGATTGGCGGACTGATCACCGCGCCCCGTTCAAAACCGAATTGCCCCATTCGCGAGCAGGCTCGCTCCCACATTGGATCTGTGTTGTTCACAAATCCCCTGTGGGAGCGAGCCTGCTCGCGAAAGCTATCTATCAGGCGCAGCAGTACTCAACGCTTGGCGATGATGTACACCGCATGCACGATCCCCGGAATATACCCGCACAACGTCAGCAGAATGTTCAACCAGAACGCCCCGCCAAACCCGACCTGCAGAAACACACCCAGTGGCGGCAACAGAATGGCGATGATGATGCGAATGAAGTCCATGGGTCAGCTCCTGAATGGGGGTTGGCTCACATGAGCCATACAAGCTAATCGACCTGCGCCGTTCGTCAGGGTTCAGTGCAACTGCCATTTGATCGCCATCACCTCACAAAAAAACGCCCCACGCCAAAAGAATCAGGCGTGGGGCGTGCGTTATACCGCGAGACGGTTCTGGAAATCGGGTAGGAAAGTTCAGCTCAGACGGCAATCCCTTTACGGCATTGCAGTTGCGCGGTGCGCACTCGCGAGAACGCGCGGCCCAGGCGCAGGAGCATTTCGTCGATGTTGGTTTTGCTGACGGTAAGGGCCGGGGTGAAGCGCAAACAGTTGGCTTGCGGGGCGTTGAGCAGCAGGCCTTCGTGCAGGGCTGCATGGACCACAGCATCGGCGGAATCGTCCGACAGGGTCAGACCATAGAACAGGCCTTGGCCGCGCAATTTGCCGTGGTCGTAGCGGTGCGCCAATCGGGCCAGGCCTTCGCGCAGATGCTGGCCATTATCGTTGACCTGCTGCAGGAAGCTGCGGTCGTACACGCTGTCGAGCACCACGAGACCAGCCGCTGTCATCAGCGCATTGCCGTGATGCGTGCCGCCCAGTTCACCCGCGTCGAAACAACACGCCTTGCCTCGCGCCAGCAGCGCCGCCAAGGGCACACCGCCGCCAAGGCCTTTGCCGAGCACGACGATATCGGCGCGTACGCCATAGGACTGTTCGGCAAGCAAGGTGCCACAGCGACCGATGCCGGTTTGCACTTCATCGAGAATCAGCAGAATGCCCAGCTCTCGGCACAGACGTTCAACACCTTTTAGATAATGCCCGGTCGCCGGCACCACCCCCGCATCGCTCTGGATCGGTTCAAGCATGATCGCCACGGTTTGCGCATCGACCGCCGCGTGCAGGGCCGGCAAGTCGTTGAACGGCACCAGATCGAAACCCGGCAGCAACGGCGCGAAACGGTTGTGCAGGTTGCAGCTGTCGGAGGCAGAAATCGTCGCCAGACTGCGGCCATGACAGCCTTGCTTCGCCACAATAATTCGCGAAGCGCCGCCACGATGCAGTTGGCCCCATTTGCGCGCCAGTTTGATCGCCGCTTCACAGGCTTCGCTGCCGCTGTTGAGCAGATAGGCCTGATCGCTGGAGGTGCTGGCGCACAGCCGTTCAGCGAGGCTGAGCATGCCGCGATTGTGCAGATTGAAGCCGGGATTGATCAGTGCCTGCGCCTGACTGCTGATGGCTTTGACCAATGCCGAAGGACTGTGACCAAGACTGTTGGCGCCACCGGCCTGGGAAAAGTCGAGGTACGCACGATCGTTGCTGTCCCACAACCAGGAACCCTGACCACGAACGAACACCTGTTGCGGCCGTTCGACGCTGGGCATCAGGCGTTCGGTGCTCAGATTTTCGTTGATATCAGAAGGATCAACCTCAAAGGCGAGGTCATCAAGACTCGGCGTCTGGCGCCGCAAACTGAACAGATTCATTGAAAAACACCGCGTTTAAGGTGTTTTGAACTGCCTATGCAAACACTGTCGAAGCGAACGCTATTCATCGCGCTTTCTGGCCCTGTAAGCCTTGTGAATGCGGTTAGACTAGGCTCACTGAGGCCTGCGGGCCATTTCGATTTACCAGCATTTTCGATAAGCATTACTTATGGATTTCAAACAACTGCGTTATTTCGTCGCGGTCTACGAAGAAGGCCATGTCGGTCGCGCCGCCGAACGCCTGTCGATCTCGCAACCGGCACTGTCGCAGCAGATCCGCCAGCTCGAACAGAACCTCGACGTTACCCTGTTCGAGCGCAGCAGCAAGCGTCTGCTGCCAACCCTCGCCGCGCACACGTTGTACAACCACGCCTTGCCGCTGCTCGACGGATTGCAGCGGGCGCGTGAGGCATTGGGCAACTTCAAGGGCCAGGCCTTGCGCACGCTGGCAATCGGCGTGCTGCAAACGGTTCACACCAGTCTCGTTCCGCAAATGCTTGAGCGGGTGCGCAAGGCACAGCCACATCTGGTGGTGCAGATCTATGAATTGACCGGACTTGAGATCGAGCGGCGGCTGCTCAACGGCTCTTTGGACATCGGCATCAGTTACCTGCCGCCGCGCCAACCCGGCCTGCACGGCGTGATGCTCTACGAAGATGAGCTGACGCTGGTCATCCCGGCGGATCATCCGCTGCGTGAATTCAAGAAAGTTTCGATGCGCCAGGCGGCTGAACTGCCGATGTTGCTGCTGGGCGAAGAGTTTCAGATCCGCCAGATCTGGCAGGCGCAACTGACCAACCTCGGACGACGCCCGCAGGTGCAGGCCGAACTGAACAATATGGTGGGGATACTCGACAGTCTGCCGCACACCAAACTGGCGACGGTGCTGCCGGGGCGTTCGCAAAAGGAGTACGACGATCAGGATCTGCTCTGGAAACCGCTGAGCGAACCGCGCGTGCCGCTGAAAGTTGGGTTGGTCTGTCGCGATGTGCAGCGCCAGCAGGCGCCTTTGGCGCTGTTGCAGACATTGCTGGAGGAAGTGATGGAGCGTGAAGTGCGGCCAGAGAGAGATCCTCTGGTCTGAGCACTTTTCTGCAGGCAAAAGAAAACCCCGCCGAAGCGGGGCTTTGCAGACTGTTTCCCTGACATCCATTTCACTCCGCCACCCTGGCAGAATCCTACGTGTCCGTGTTGTTGCTTTGCGCTTCCTGCGCGACGTCCATGAAATGTAGATTAGCCGTGGATCCAATCTACGCATATGGGAGAACAGCAGCACGTCATGTAAGAGAATGCTTACATGACGTCATCGCGTCAGAATTGCGCCGCATCCAGCAGGAATAGCGACTCGCTACCGGCCTTCACCGACGCACTCAACGAGTGGATACGCGGCAGCAAACGGGCGAAGTAGAAGCGCGCGGTGCCCAGTTTGCTGGCATAGAAATCGTCTTGCGCTTCTTTGCCCAGCGAAGCTTTGGCCATCAGTGCCCACATGTAGGCGTACGCTGTGTATCCGAATGCTTGCAAATATTCGACCGAAGCCGCGCCGATTTCGTTCGGATTGGTTTTCGCCCGGTCCAGCAGCCACGAGGTCAGCTCGTCGAGAGTGTCGACGGCATCGTTCAGCGGCTTGGTGAATTCACCCAGATCGGCGCTGGCCGTCGCGGTGAAATGGCGGATCTCGTCAGCGAACAGCTTGTAGAAAGAGCCACCGCTGCCGACGATCTTGCGCCCGACCAGGTCCAGCGCCTGAATGCCGTTGGTGCCTTCATAGATCTGGGTGATGCGCACGTCACGTACCAGTTGCTCCTGGCCCCACTCGCGGATGTAGCCGTGGCCGCCGAAAATCTGCTGGCCGTGCACGGTGGTTTCCAGACCCAGGTCGGTGAGGAATGCCTTGGCCACCGGCGTCAGCAACGCGACCAGATCTTCCGCACGTTTGCGGGTGGTGGCGTCTTCGCTGAACTTGGCGGTGTCGAGCTGCATCGCTACGTAGGTGGAGAACGCACGGCCGCCCTCGTTCGAGGCTTTCATGGTCAGCAACATGCGCCGTACGTCCGGGTGGACGATGATCGGGTCAGCGACTTTTTCTTTGTTCTGCGCGCCGGTTGGCGAACGGCTTTGCAGACGGTCGCGGGCGTATTCGACGGCGTTCTGATAGGAGCGCTCGCCGGTGGCCAGACCTTGGATGCCGACGCCCAAACGCTCGTAGTTCATCATGGTGAACATCGCGGCCAGACCTTTGTTCGGCTCGCCAACCAGATAACCCACGGCTTCGTCGAAGTTCATCACACAGGTCGCGGACGCCTGGATGCCCATTTTGTGTTCGATCGAACCGCAGTTCGCCGGGTTGCGCGCGCCGAGGCTGCCGTCGGCGTTGACCATGAACTTCGGCACGAGGAACAGCGAGATGCCCTTAGGACCGGCCGGGGCGTCCGGCAGCTTGGCCAGCACCAGGTGAATGATGTTTTCGGTGAGGTCGTGTTCGCCGCCAGTGATGAAGATTTTGGTGCCGCTGACTTTGTAGGAGCCGTCGGCCTGAGGCTCGGCCTTGGTGCGAATAATCCCCAGGTCGGTGCCGGCGTGCGGCTCGGTCAGGCACATCGAGCCGGCCCAGACGCCAGCGTACATGTTCGGCAGGTACGCGGCTTTCAGCTCTTCGCTGGCGTGAGCGTTGATCGACAGGCAGGCGCCGGCGGTCAGCATCGGGTACAGACCGAACGACAGGCTGGCGGAGTTGACCATTTCTTCGACTTGCGCCGACACGGCTTTGGGCATGCCCATGCCGCCGTATTGCGGATCGCCACCGACGCCAACCCAGCCGCCTTCAGCATACGTCTGATAAGCCTGTGGGAAACCGGCCGGCGTGGTGACGGCACCGTCCTTCCAGTGGCAGCCTTCTTCGTCGGCAGCGCGGCTCAGAGGTGCGATGCTTTTGCTGGTGACTTTGCCGGCCTCTTCGAGAATGGCTTCAACGGTTTCGGCGTCGACAGTCTCGGCCAGGGCCGGCAGTTCGGCCCAGAGCTTGGCGACTTCGAACACTTCATTGAGGACGAAGCGCATATCGCGCAGCGGCGCTTTGTAGTCAGCCATGGCAAACCTCGCAAGATCTAAACAGGTGATTCGTGGAATGATGTTTTCTGAGCCGGAGTGTACCTCAACAACTTTTGCGACACATAGGGTCAACCAGTGACTGATTTGTTATTTTTAGTCACCAAAAAACATCGTAGCCTTCGCCAGCGCCTACAGATAAAACTCGATCCCATGTAGGAGCTGCCGCAGGCTGCGATCTTTTGATCTTCCTTAAAGCGCAAACATTTCAGCCGGCAACTTCATCAAGCAATCACTGCCCGCCTCGATCGCCGCACGATGCGCCGCCGTACGCGGCAACAAGCGCTTGAAGTAAAACTCGCACGTCGCCAATTTCCCGCGCAGGTAATCCCTCTCGCCCTCGCCCGCCTCCAGTTGCGCCTGCGCCACCAGACCCATGCGCAACCACAGATAGCCAAGGATGATGTAACCGCTGTACATCAGGTAATCCACCGACGCCGCGCCCACTTCATCCGGGTTCTTCATCGCCGCCATGCCGACCTTCATCGTCAGGTCGCCCCACTGCTGGTTCATCTGATTGAGCTGCGCAACGAAACCGCCCAGCTGCGGGTGCTCAGCGTTGGCTGAGCAGAACTTATGGACGATTTTGGTGAAACCGCGCAGCAACTTGCCCTGACTGCCCAGCACCTTGCGTCCGAGCAGGTCCAGCGCCTGAATGCCGTTGGTGCCTTCATAGATCGGTGCAATCCGGCAATCGCGCACCAGTTGCTCCATGCCCCATTCGCGAATGAAACCGTGGCCGCCGAACACCTGCATGCCGTGGTTGGTCACTTCCAGGCCGGTGTCGGTCATGAACGCTTTGCAGATTGGCGTGAGGAACGCCAGCAAACCCTCGGCCTCCTGCCGTGCTTCGGCATCACCGCTCAGATGCGCGACATCGAGCAACTGCGCGGTGAAGTAGGTCAGCGCCCGATTGCCTTCGTTAAAGGCTTTCATGGTCAGCAGCATGCGCCGCACGTCCGGGTGGACAATGATCGGGTCGGCAGTTTTATCCGGGGCTTTGGCGCCGGTCAGCGCGCGCATCTGCAAGCGGTCGTTGGCGTATTTGATCGCGCCCTGGAAGCTTGCTTCGCCCAGACACAAACCCTGCATGCCGGTGCCTAGCCGCGCGTGGTTCATCATGGTGAACATGCAGTTCAGGCCCTTGTTCGGCTCACCGATCAGATAGCCCTTGGCGCTATCGAAGTTCAGCACACAAGTGGCTGAAGCCTTGATGCCCATCTTGTGTTCGATCGAACCACAGGAAACACCGTTGCGCTCGCCCGCTTCACCCGCCGTATCCGGCAAGAACTTCGGCACGATAAACAGCGAAATCCCTTTGGTTCCGGCTGGAGCGTCGGGCAATTTGGCCAACACCAGATGGATGATGTTGTCGCTCATGTCGTGCTCGCCGGCAGAGATGAAAATCTTGCTGCCGGTGACCGCGTAACTACCATCAGCCTGAGGCACAGCGCGGGTCTTGATGATCCCCAGGTCGGTGCCGCAATGGGCTTCGGTCAGGCACATGGTACCGGTCCACTGGCCGGCGGTGAGTTTGCTCAGGTAGGTGTCTTTTTGCTCAGCGCTGCCGTGGGCGTGGATCGCCGACATCGCGCCGTGGGTCAGGCCCGGGTACATGCCCCAGGAAGTGTTGCTGGAGCCGACCATCTCGCTGATCACCAGCCCAAGCGAACTCGGCAGGCCTTGGCCGCCGTAAGCCGGATCCGCCGCCAGACCGTGCCAGCCGCCTTCCACGTATTGTGCGAAGGCTTGCTTGAAGCCTGCAGGCGTTGTCACCACGCCGTTGTCGAAATGGCAGCCCTCTTCATCACCGCTGCGATTGAGCGGCGCGAGCACGTTCTCACAGAACTTCGCGCCCTCTTCGAGGATCGCGTTGATCATGTCAGGGCTGGCGTCGTGCGCGCCAAGGGCGGCGTAATTGCTGTGGAAGTCGAAGACGTGATCGATCAGAAAGCGCATGTCGCGCAGGGGGGCTTTGTACTCAGGCATGGTGGCTTCTCCGTCAGCAGATTGCTCCAACCTACTGCTGGCCACCACACCCCACAATCACTGTGCAGACGCTGAATGCGCCGTCATCACTCAACCTGCGGCCGTGTCCATGCGCACCGCGCCACGGCGGTTTTGTCCGTATGCCATCACGCAGTTACGCCCCGCGCCTTTTGCGGCATAGAGCGCCTCGTCGGCGGACTTCAGCACTTGTTCCGGGTTGCGCTGCTCCACTCGTTCGGCAACGCCGATGCTGACCGTCACCGAAACGCTGGAAGCACCAGAGCCGGCGCGGCGCTGACGACCTTGCTGATCATCCTGCGGGCGGTTTTCCTGATTGCGTAGTTGAATGTTGTAGGACGCAATCGACTCGCGGATCACCTCAAGGTGCGGCATGCATTCCTCAAGGGTTTTGCCTGCGAACACCAGGGCGAATTCCTCACCGCCATAGCGATACGCCCTACCGCCACCGCTGATTTTCGACAGCTTGCTGGCGACCAGACGCAGTACCTGGTCACCGACATCGTGACCGTGGGTGTCGTTGAATTTCTTGAAGTGATCGACGTCGCTCATCGCCAATACATAGTTGCGACCCAAGCGCTGCATGCGTTCGTTGAGCGCGCGGCGGCCCGGCAGACCGGTGAGTTCGTCGCGGAAGGCCATCTGATAAGCCTCGTGCGCAACCGCAGCGGCAATCATCAACATCACCTGGCTGCACATGATGTTCAGGGTGAACGGCAGGATGAAGGTTTTCGGCAGCATCCAGAACACGCCGAGCAGGCCAACCAATTGCGCCGCATGCAGCGGACGTGGATTGCGCCAGTATTGCCAGGCCAATAGCAGGAACGCCGAGATGAACACTGGATACGAGAGCTGGATCAGACTCATCCACGCGCCGTGCAGCGCCGGCCAGCGAATTTCCGAGAGCCACATCAGCAATGCCTGGGGATAACTTTGCTCAAGCCCCAATGCCACGCTGCCAAAGGCCAGTAACACGGCGAAACGCGCGACCATGTCCTGGAACAGATGTGTACGTTCCTGCCATGCGGCGAACAAGCCGAACAACAACGGCAACAGCAGGCAGACGAGGTGGAAGACCACCGCAGCGTCTTCGCGGACCTTGCCGTTGTCGCGGTAATAGTCGGTCTGGGTGTCGAGCAGAAAGTAGGCGATGTACACCGTGAGCATCAGAAACAGCTCGCGCTGACGGCGATAAACCGCGCAATACGCGCCGCCCAGCAACAGCACCAACGTCGGCAACACGTTGAACAGCGAAGTGAAGAACACGCTGAGGTCTTTGACGTACGCAGCCGCCAACCCCGCTAGTAACAACAGCAGTGATGGCAGGAAATGACTGAAACGTACAGCGGAAGAACGCGGCAAGGGTAAAGCTCCGACCCGTCATAGCAAAGAGATGGCATTGTGCCTGCAATGCGTGCAGTTAAGCACACACAATGTGATCCAGATCACACGCAGTCTCTTTAACGGCAGAAAACCTGACTATCTGAGCGATTTGCCAAGTTTTTTGCCCGATTTGCCGTGCTGGCCACCATCACTGATGGCCAGGCTTGAAAATATCCCTCACAGATCGTTGTAGAACGGCAACAACGGCCCCTCCGCCGAACTCCGGCCCTCGGCCCCGTATGGCTTGAGCGAGAACAAAGCGTCGGTCGCTTGCCGGGTGGTGACTTTCGGACTGGCCGGCCGCTGGGTCACGGCGTTTTCATCGCCGATCTCGCCCTGCGGAAGAACCAGCGACGGATGATCGAACGGCGCCCGCTCCCAGGCCACGCGCGGATCGGTCAGGCCGACTTCCATGAATTTCACCAGTGCGTCGATCTCATCCGGCGTCAGGTTGAGATTGGTCATGTCCGGATCGAGATTTGAGGTGTTGTGCTGATTCGCCGAAGGATGCTCGAAACCGCTGGTGTTGTTGGCGACTTCGCCACGACGGTCGCCGCCACGGTTGTAGAACTCCATCACCTGTTTAAGCGTGGCGCGGCTGCCGTTGTGGAAGTAAGGCCCGGTCAGCGCGATGTTGCGCAAGGTCGGCGTCTTGAAGGCGCCGTCGACCGAATCACGGAAGTTGACGTTGGGCTTGAGCGTGGCGTCGCACGGAATCGCTGCGCTCAGCGGCGCCTCGAAGGTGCAGACATCGACGTCCAGCGGATCGGGGATGCTGCCGCCTTGCAACAGCTTGTTGTACTGGCGGCTGAACGACCATGGGTTACCCCAGGCATCCGAGCCACCGAGCGCGAGGTCTTCAGAGGTCGGACGTACACCGGTGTTGTAGAAGCCGTTGTCGTAAAGGGTGATCAGGTTATCGGCCATGACCATGCGTTCGATGCGTTCACGCGGGTGCATCAGCAGGCGGCTGGCCGCGTTGGTCAGCTCCGCGCCGCCGTGGCAATTGACGCATTTGCCCTTGCCGAGGAACAGATTCATGCCCTGAACCTGCTGCGCGTTCATCGCGGTTGAATCGCCTTGCAGATAAGCATCAATCGGCGCCTGGTCAGAGATCAGGGTGGATTCGTACATCTGAATCGCCAACCCGAAGAACAGCGGGAAGTTGGCTTCCATCTGTGTATACGGTGCACCGCCCACCAGCACATTTTGTGTGGCGTTCCACAGGCGTGGCTGGAAGGCATTTTTGATCAATTCGCGATAAGTCGGACGCCGCGCGCCGGATACCGAAGCGAGCACGGAGTCGTTGGAAGAAATCCGCTGTTGCTTGAGCATCAACTGATCAAGCATGCGCCGGCCGATGTCGGCGAAAGTGCGGCCACCGCAGGACATTTCCACCCCGCTCCCGGGCGGACCTACTGCTTGCGACGCCGCAGAAGCATCGTTAAGCGCCAGCCGGACTTTGATTGCCACGGTGCTGCGCTCGCTGGTCACGTAAATCGCCGCATCAGGGTCGCGATTGCCGAACGGCGAGAAGCCGTTAAACACGTTATTCGCCCGTCCGTCCCAAAAGTTGCGCACATTGAACGCTGCGTTGATCACCGACGGCGCGTTGCGCCCGGTGCTGCGGCGCACGTTGATGCCGCCGACCTGGAAGATGCCGTCAGGCTGCTGGGTGCATTTGTCGAAACGTGGCTGGTTGGGTTTGACGAAATTGGCGTCGAACACGCCTTGGGAGCCGATCACGTCGTCCGTCGAGTAAACAATCGGCGAGTTGCGCTCCAGTGGATTACTCAGCACATGGGTCGGGAAGTCGTTTTTCTTCAGTGTGTAGTTCGGCCCGCCCTTGCCGCCGGACAGCGTCGCGTAGGACGCCACATCGCCGGGAATATCCGACGCTACAAAGGGTTTGTTGAAGATCGAAGCGACGTTGGCATTGGTGTGCGCCTGGCCGGGGTTGAGCTGGTTGGTGATGCGGTGATCGACGCCGGCGTGGTAATGGCAGGACGCACACGCCGTGGCGCCGTCGCTGCCGACTTCCATGTCCCAGAACAGCGCTTTGCCCAGCAGGATTGCGGCGGACCGGTTGAGCACGTAGTCGGTCATCAGGTCGACTTTACGGCCACCCTCGGTTCCTGAGGGATCGGGCGGAACCATGCCTCGCAGTGATTGCAGGCTCGGCACTTGCGGCACCGGCGGATCCACTTCCACAGGATCAGCCGCCATGGCGCCGCAGGCACTTAGCGTGAGGGTTAACCCGACAAGTCGACAGATGTTCATATGCTTCACCCTGACGTTGTTGTTATGAGTTCGCCGGGCGAGAGGCGTCGTGAAACAGGACAGGATTTCTCGTGAGCGCCGGTTAATCTGCGCAGTGCAATTAATTGGCCACCCTTCCGAGAAACATTTTGAATCAATAAACGCTGGGGCTGCGCGTTGTCAGCTCACCGTTTCTGCTGGGGAAACATCCCCGGTGTTGGGGGTAATCCAGCGCAAAAAAAACCGCCGCCCCCTAAGGAGCAGCGGTTTTTCAAAAGACCACGTTAAGGCTTAGTAGCCCAGTGCGAAGTCTTCTTCTTTCATGTCCATCAGGTTGTTGGCGCCCGACAGCATGGTGGCCACGTGAGTACGGGTACGCGGCAGGATGCGCTGGAAGTAGAAGCGTGCGGTTTGCAGCTTGGCGGTGTAGAACGCTGCGTCGCCGGTGCCTTGTGCCAGCTTTTCAGCAGCCAGACGCGCCATGTCGGCCCAGAAGTAAGCCAGGCAGGCATAACCGGAGTACATCAGGTAATCCACGGAGGCCGCGCCGACTTCTTCGCGATCTTTCATGGCAGCCATACCGACCTTCATGGTCAGCTCGCCCCATTCCTTGTTGATCGCGGCCAGCGGTGCGACGAACTCTGCAACGGCTTCGTTGCCTTCGTTGTTCTGGCAGAACTTGTGGACGATCTTGGTGAAGCCCTTCAAAGCCTCGCCTTGCGTCATCAGCACTTTACGGCCCAGCAGATCGAGTGCCTGGATACCGGTGGTGCCTTCGTACAGCATCGAAATGCGGCTGTCGCGAACGTTCTGCTCCATGCCCCACTCGGCGATGAAGCCGTGGCCGCCGTAGATCTGTACGCCGTGGTTGGCGGACTCAAAACCGACTTCGGTCATGAACGCCTTGGCGATCGGGGTCATGAAGGCCAGCAGTGCGTCGGCTTTCTTTTTCTCTTCTTCATCGACGCCGTATTTGACGATGTCGACCTGTTTGGCGGTGAAGTACACCATCGCACGGTTGCCTTCGGCGAACGCCTTCATGGTCAACAGCATGCGGCGTACGTCAGGGTGCACGATGATCGGGTCAGCGGCTTTGTCCGGCGCTTTCGGGCCAGTCAGGGAGCGCATTTGCAGACGGTCGCGAGCGTATTTCAGGCCGCCCTGGAAACCGATTTCGGCGTGGGCCAGACCTTGCAGCGCGGTACCCAGGCGAGCGGTGTTCATAAAGGTGAACATGCAGTTCAGGCCTTTGTTCGCCGGGCCGATCAGGTAACCGGTAGCGCCGTCGAAGTTCATCACGCAAGTGGCATTGCCGTGGATGCCCATCTTGTGTTCCAGCGAACCGCAACTCACTGCGTTGCGTGCACCGACGGTGCCATCAGCATTGGGCATGAACTTTGGAACGATGAACAGCGAGATGCCTTTGGTGCCGGCCGGTGCATCCGGCAGGCGGGCCAGTACGATGTGGACGATGTTGTCGGCCATGTCGTGTTCACCGGCCGAGATGAAGATCTTGGTGCCGGAGACTTTATAGGAGCCATCAGCCTGAGGTTCGGCCTTGGTGCGCAGCATGCCCAGGTCGGTGCCGCAGTGTGGTTCGGTCAGGCACATGGTGCCGGTCCATTCGCCGGAAACCAGTTTGGTCAGATAGGCTTCTTGCTGCTCAGGGGTGCCGTGCTCGGAGATGGTGTTCATCGCACCGTGCGACAGGCCTGGGTACATGCCCCACGACCAGTTGGCTTCGCCAACCATCTCGCTCACTGCCAGACCCAGCGACTCCGGCAAGCCTTGGCCGCCGTGCTCAACGTCGTGCGCCAGGCTTGGCCAGCCGCCTTCGACGAATTGCTTGTAAGCCTCTTTGAAGCCGGTCGGGGTTTTCACGCCGGACTCGCTCCAGGTGCAACCTTCGAGGTCGCCCACGCGGTTCAGCGGCGCCAGTACCTGCTCACAAAACTTGGCGCCTTCTTCGAGAATGGCGTCAACCATGTCTGGAGTTGCGTCTGCGCAAGCCGGAAGGCTCTGATAGTGCGCTTCGTAGCCGAGCAGTTCGTCACGAACGAAGCGAATATCACGCAAGGGGGCCTTGTAGTCAGGCATAGCGATAAACCTCTGCTGATGTAACCGGGAATGAACGACCGTGTTGATTTGTTGTGACGGTCAAACAGTTGTTTGAAACATACGTTTACGCCGAAATCTTGTCAAGCATCGATCTTTTGCCGTTCGTCATCGCATCTTTCAAACGCCGGACACAGCAAACCGCCATGCGCTCGATCGAGTCACGGGTGCTGAAAAAAGATTAGTTGAGGGAGAAGGACTTACAACGAAAAACGCCGCGACAAAGCGCGGCGTTCAGGGTGTAGATGGCGAAAAATCAGGCGAAGGTGTCGATGATCGTACCGAGCATTTCGTCGGAAGCTTTGGCGACTTTTACGCCCAGCTCCACCTGAAATTTGCCTTGGGCCATTTGCACCATGTCGCTGCCCAGGTCCATTTGCTGGCTGCGATCAACGCCACGCAGACGATCGACCTGCGCTTCCGAAGACTGGCTGGTGACCGAACGCTCAATGGTGTTGTTGGCAATCTGGCTGGCGGCCTGATCAACGCGGTTCTGCCCGCTCTGAATCGAGCTCAGACCTGCATAAAAAGCTGTGTTACCGGAGATTTCCATAACAGTTCTCATCCTTGGGAAGGATCAATGGCGCCATTGAACCAGAGGCGCCAGAAAAACACCCGTCAAAAACACTAATGGCACAGTGCCTGCCCATAGAGAAAAGCTTAGTCGAGCAGATCCAGTTGCAAATGATCCGCTACCGCTTCGGCACTCAAGCTCTTGAGTTTCGGCACGCGCCCAAGGCATGGCGCCGGAATTCGCTCGGCCAATGTGGCGAGGTTCTCCTCAAGCCGCGAAGTCTTCGGATCGATGATATTCGCCACCCACCCGGCCAATTGCAGCCCATCACGGGCAATCGCCTCGGCCGTCAGCAAGGCATGACTGATGCACCCCAGCCGCACACCCACCACCAGAATCACCGGCAGCTTCAACGCAATCGCCAGATCCGACAGATTGTCCTGATCCGCCAACGGCACCCGCCAGCCACCCGCGCCCTCGATCAAGGTGAAATCGGCGTTCATCGCCAGAATCTCGCGCATCGGCGCCAGCAACGATTGCACGGTCAACGCTACTCCGGCCTCACGCGCTGCCAGGTGTGGAGCGATCGCAGGCTCGAACGCCACGGGATTGACCTGTTGATATGTCAGCGGCAGCGAACATTCGGCCAACAGCGCCAACGCATCGGAATTGCGCAGCCCCTTCGGCGTGACTTCGCACCCTGAGGCCACCGGTTTGCCCGCCGCGGTACTCAAGCCTGCTGATCGCGCCGCATGCAGCAACCCGGCAGCCACGGTGGTCTTGCCGACATCAGTGTCCGTTCCGGTGATGAAATAGGCTGCGCTCATACGGGTTTCTCCAACACGGCGTAGACCACCTGATAAGTCGCCGGCAATCCCGACGCTTCACGGAATTGCTCGTAAGCTTCCACCAGCCCGAGAATCCGCGCCCGTCCGGTCAAACCACCGGGCCGTCCGGGATTCAGATTGTGCGCACCCAAGGCCTTCAATTCATGGGTCAGGCTGCGCACATCGGGGTAATGCAGCACGTGAGGCTGATTATCCAGGCTCAACGTACGCAAGCCACTGGCCGTACACAGTTGCTCATAACGGGTGAACTCGCGGAAGCGGTTGACGTGCACCATCCCGTCGACCTGCCGCCAGCTGTCGCGCAACTCGAACAACGTCCCTACACAAAGACTAGCAAACGCAAAAATCCCACCCGGTTTCAGTACGCGAAAGGCTTCGCTGAGCACCGCATCGAAATCCGCGCACCATTGCACCGCCAGGCTGGAAAAAACCAAGTCGCAAGTCGAGTCCTGCAACGGCAGACGCTCCGCATCGCCAGCAATGAAGTAATCAGCGCCGCCCAACGGCCGCGCGTGATCGAGCATGCCCTCGGCAATGTCCAGCGCCAGACCATGGCCCTCGGCAAAATGCGCGGCCAGTGCCCGGGTGAAATAACCGGTGCCACAGCCCAGATCCAGCCAGCGCGACGGTGAAAAATCCGCCGGCAAGCGTTGAAGCAATTGTGTACCAACATCACGTTGCAACTCGGCGACGCTGTCGTAACTGGCCGCAGCGCGGGAAAAAGAGGCCGCGACCTGACGTTTGTCAGGCAAGCCGCCGGGCAGCACAAGAGACAAATCAGTCATCACCGCACTCATGTAGAAAAGCCTGGATAGCGCCCGCCAGTCCGTGGGGGTCTTCCAGAAGAAAGGCATGGCTGGCCTGTTCGATCAGACCGATTTCGATATCCGGCAACAGGACGAACAACGCCCCCGCCGCTTCCGCCGGGACCAGGCCGTCCTGTCCGGCGAACAGATGAAATTGCGGGCCGCGAAATGCTTGCAGTGCTTCGCGGGTGTCCAGTTGCGCGAGCAATTCCAGGCCCGCCATCAACGCCGACGGCGCCGTGTGCGGTGCGCCGCCGAGCATCAACCGCGACAAGCCGCGCGCATCTTGTGCACCTTGAGCACAGAGCAGCGAAAAGCGTTTGAGGGTCAGCCGGGGATCGGCCTGGCAACCGGCGAGAAATGCATCGAAGGTCTCGCCGGGCATCGCGGTCGGCCACTGTTCATGGGCAACGAAGGAAGGGTTGCTCGCCAGAGTCAGTAAACCGCAGCAGCGCTCGCCACGGCGCGCCGCCAATTCGGACGCGAGCATGCCACCCAGCGACCAGCCACCGAGCCAGACGTCTTGTGGAATGCGTTCATCGAGTTCATCGAGCCAGTCTTGCAGGTCACCGGAATCCAGCTCCGGCAGCGGCTCGATTTCCACTTTCAGATGCTCGTCGAGCCCTTGCAAAGCGGCGGCCAGAGGCTCCATCGGCGACACACCGAGGCCCCAGCCGGGCAGCAGAATCAGGCGATCACGCATGGCTTGGCTCCGACGACAGTTGGGCAAAGCAATCGGCCAGTCCCTCTAACAATAGCTGCACCTGCGCCTCGCTGTGGGCGGCGGTCAGGGTCACGCGCAAGCGCGCGCTGCCGGCGGGCACGGTCGGAGGGCGGATGGCGGTAACCATCAGCCCGCGCTCGCGCAACATTTGCGAGAACCGCACCGCACGACCGGCATCGCCAATCATGATCGGCTGGATCGGCGTGAAGCTGTCCATCAACTCCAGGCCGATCTGCTCGGCGCCCTGGCGGAACTGGCGGATCAAGGTCTGCAGATGCTCACGGCGCCAGTGTTCAGTGCGCAGCAGCTCCAGACTTTTCAGGGTCGCGCAGGCCAGCGCCGGCGGTTGGCTGGTGGTGTAGATGTAGGGACGGGCGAACTGGATCAGGCTTTCGATCAACTCTTCATTGCCAGCAACAAATGCCCCTGCCGTGCCGAACGCTTTACCGAGGGTGCCAACCAGTACCGGCACATCTTCCTGGCTCAAACCGAAATGCTCGACGATGCCGCCGCCGTTCGCACCGAGCGGCCCAAAACCGTGAGCGTCATCGACCATCAGCCACGCGCCTTTGGCCTTGGCTTCACGAGCCAATGCCGGCAGGTCAGCGAGATCGCCGTCCATGCTGAACACACCGTCAGTGACCACCAGCGTATTGCCGCTGGCTTTCTCAAGACGCTTGGCCAGGCTCACCGCGTCGTTGTGCAGATAACGATTGAAACGCGCGCCGGACAACAGACCCGCGTCCAGCAGCGAAGCGTGATTGAGGCGATCTTCCAGCACCGTATCGCCCTGCCCGACCAGCGCCGTGACCGCGCCGATATTAGCCATGTAGCCGGTGGTAAAGAGCAATGCACGCGGTCGACCGGTGAGATCGGCCAGCGCTTCTTCCAGAGCGTGGTGCGGGCCGCTGTGGCCAATCACCAGATGCGAGGCACCGCCACCGACGCCCCAGCGTTCAGCACCGGCGCGCCAGGCTTCGATCACTTGCGGATGATTGGCCAAGCCCAGGTAATCGTTGTTGCAGAACGCGAGCAATGGTTTGCCGTCGACCACCACTTCAGGCCCCTGCGGGGACTCAAGCAGCGGTCGCTGGCGATAGAGATTTTCGGCACGACGGGCAGCAAGGCGTGCGGCGAGATCGAAAGACATGCAGGCCTCGACTTTCAAGTGACACAGATCCCTTGTGGGAGCGAGCCTGCTCGCGAATAGGCCTTCACATCCAACATCAATGTCGACTGAGGCACCGCTTTCGCGAGCAGGCTCGCTCCCACAGGGGTTTTGCATTCCTTCAGAGGAATCCGCGCAGGTTTAAACGGCGGCGTTGTAGAACTGCTCGCTGCTCTTCTGCTCCACCAGCGCCTGTTCGATTGCGGCCTGGTGAACCTCATCGGAATGTTCTTCACGCGCTTCCGGCTGAATGCCCAGACGCGCGAACAACTGCATGTCCTTGTCCGCCTGCGGGTTGGCGGTGGTCAGCAGTTTGTCGCCGTAGAAAATCGAGTTGGCGCCGGCGAAGAAAGCCAGGGCCTGCATCTGCTCATTCATCGCTTCGCGGCCGGCGGACAGGCGTACGTGGGATTGCGGCATGAGGATGCGAGCCACGGCGAGCATGCGGATGAAGTCGAACGGGTCGACGTCTTCAGCATTTTCCAGCGGCGTGCCGGCAACTTTCACCAGCATGTTGATCGGCACCGATTCCGGATGCTCCGGCAGGTTGGCCAACTGGATCAGGAGATTGGCGCGGTCATCCAGCGACTCGCCCATGCCGAGAATGCCGCCGGAGCAGATCTTCATCCCCGATTCACGCACATAGGCCAGCGTTTGCAGACGTTCGCTGTAAGTACGGGTGGTGATGATGCTGCCGTAGAACTCCGGCGACGTGTCGAGGTTGTGGTTGTAGTAATCGAGCCCGGCCTTGGCCAGTGCTTCGGTCTGATCCTGGTCGAGACGGCCAAGAGTCATGCAGGTTTCCAGGCCCATGGCCTTCACGCCTTCGACCATTTTCAGCACGTACGGCATGTCTTTCGCCGACGGATGTTTCCACGCCGCGCCCATGCAGAAACGTGTCGAACCGATAGCCTTGGCGCGTGCAGCCTCTTCGAGGACCTTCTGCACTTCCATCAGCTTTTCTTTTTCCAGGCCGGTGTTGTAGTGACCGGACTGCGGGCAGTACTTGCAGTCTTCCGGGCAGGCGCCGGTCTTGATCGACAGCAGTGTCGACACCTGAACGCGGTTGGCGTTGAAATGTGCGCGGTGCACCGTTTGCGCCTGGAACAGCAAGTCGTTGAATGGCTGTACGAAGAGTGCTTTGACTTCGGCCAGAGACCAGTCGTGACGCAGGGTGGCGGTGCTGCTCGCGCTCATGGGTAGTTCCTTGGTTATGCTTGGCTGGCGGCTGCGGGAACGGAATACCCACAGGCGCGACACGGATGTTCGGCATATTTAAGGAAGAGTCATGCGCTGTCAACCACGATACGAAGGACAGGTTTACATCTGTTTAAATAATGTACAGACCTGCTTACTTTGCGATGAGCCGGCAGAAGCAGAAATGCCAATCTGCGTGGCCTGCGAAACGGATTTGCCCTGGCTCGGCGACCACTGCCAGACCTGCGCCCTGCCACTCTCTGCCGCCGACCTGACCTGTGGCGAGTGCCTGCTAGAGCCGCCGGCGTTCGAACAGGTGGTGGTGCCGTGGCGCTATGGCTTCCCGGTCGACAGTTTGATTACGCGTTTTAAACACAACGCAAAATGGCCGTTTGGCCACCTGCTCGCCGACGTTCTCGGGCAATACCTGCAACATCGCTTCGATGAGGGGTTGCCGAGGCCTGATGTGTTGTTGCCGGTGCCGCTGGCGAACAAACGTCTGCGTCAACGCGGGTTCAACCAGGCTGCGATGCTGGCGCGGTGGTTGAGTCAGTCACTGGGGTTGCCGTGCGAAGAACGGGTTCTGCGGCGAATCAAGGATACCGATGCTCAGCAGGATCTCGACGCCAAGGCGCGTAAAGGTAATCTGCGTAATGCTTTCAACCTCATGCCGGATGCGCGCATAAAAGACCGACATCTCGCGCTGGTTGACGACGTATTGACCACTGGCGCGACCGCACAGGCTCTCGCCCGGTTGCTGATGAACGCAGGCGCTGCGCGGGTTGATGTCTATTGCCTGGCCCGCACGCCGAAACCCGGAAACTGAAGCCAACGCAATGTTCATGTGGGAGCGAGCATGCTCGCGAAGGGGCCAGCACATTCAAAATCAATGTTGACTGACAAGCCGCTTTCGCGAGCAAGCTCGCTCCCACAGGGTTCTGCGTCAAGCTTGACTCTCGCGTTGCGAGCGGCCAACTTCCTCCTCCACCGCCACAGCAAAAAAGCACCCATTCATGTCCATGCCCTCCCTGCTCTCCCAGCACATCGTCCGCCGCCCGCAGCGCATCGCCCTGCTGCAACATATCGCCGAACAGGGCTCGATCACCCGCGCGGCGAAAAGTGCTGGCCTGAGCTACAAAGCGGCATGGGACGCCATCGATGAGCTGAACAACCTCGCGCAGAAACCGCTGGTCGAGCGCGCCGTCGGCGGCAAGGGTGGCGGCGGTGCGAAACTCTCCAGCGAAGGCGAGCGCGTTTTGCGCCTGTACCAAAAACTGCAGGCCTTGCAGGCCCAGGTGCTGGAGGCAGCGGAAGACGCCAGTGATCTGGATCTGCTCGGTCGTTTGATGCTCAGAACCAGCGCACGCAATCAGTTGCACGGCAAGGTCGTGGCGATCGAAGCGCAGGGCCGCAATGACCTGATCCGCCTCGAACTGGCCGAAGACCTGTGCCTCGACGCGCAGATCACCCACGACAGCACCGTGCATCTGGAGCTGCAAGCCGGCACCGAAGTGGTGGCCCTGATCAAGGCCGGCTGGCTGGAATTGCTCAGCAATGAGCAGCCTGCAACGTTTGGTCACAATCTTCTCAACGGCACCATCGAAACGATCCTCGACGCCGAGGATGGCCCGAGCGAAGTGCGCATTGCCCTGCCCAACGGCCATACCCTCTGTGCCCTGGCGGAACCGCTGGACCTGCGCACTCGCGGGCTGGGCGTCGCACAACCGGTGCAGGTGCAGTTTTCGCCGTCCAATGTGCTGCTCGGCACGCCGCTGTAATCAGGCGCTGCAACGAAAGCGTCATCGACGCTCATTAAGGTGGCTGCCAAAACCAAGCAGGGAGCCTGATGTGAGCCTATTAGAAGAAAACCAATCCACTGACCTGGAAAAAATGGTCGGCCTCAGCCGTCGCGGTTTCATCGGCGCCGGCGCGCTGTGCGGCGCGGCGATGTTCCTCGGCGGCAGCCTGTTGAGCCGCAGCGCGCTGGCCACTGGCGTCAGTGCCGGCAACAGCCGTCTGCTCGGTTTCGAGAGTATTCCGGCGGCAACCACCGACGTCATCACACTGCCCAAAGGCTACAAGTCTTCGGTGCTGATCAGTTGGGGCCAGCCCCTGCAAAAGAACGGCCCGGCCTTCGACCCGAGTGGCAACGGCACCGCTGCCGCACAGGAAGTGCAATTCGGCGACAACAACGACGGCATGAGCCTGTTCGCCTTCCCCGACGACCGCAACCGCGCGTTGATGGCGATCAACAACGAATACACCAACTACCGCTACCTCTATCCGCACGGCGGCATGCCGCAATCGGCCGAAGACGTGCGCAAGGCGCTGGCCTGCGAGGGCGTGTCGGTGATCGAGGTACAGCGCAAGAACGGCCAATGGCAGTTCGTTCAGGGCTCACGCTACAACCGCCGCATTCACGGCAACTCGCCGCTGCGCATCAGCGGCCCGGCAGCCGGTCATGATCTGATGAAAACCGCTGCCGACAAACACGGCAAAAAAGTCCTCGGCACCTTCCAGAACTGCGCCAACGGTAAAACCCCATGGGGCACTTACCTGACCTGCGAAGAAAACTTCACCGACTGTTTCGGCAGCAGCAATGCCCAGCAACAGTTCGACCCGGCGCAGAAGCGTTACGGTGTCTCCGTCGCCAGCCGCGAGATCAACTGGCACCCGTACGACCCGCGCTTCGACATGGCGAAAAACCCCAACGAACTCAACCGACACGGATGGGTGGTCGAGATCGATCCGTTCGATCCGCAATCGACCCCGGTCAAGCGCACAGCGCTGGGCCGCTTCAAGCATGAAAACGCCGCACTGGCCGAGACCGACGACGGTCGCGCCGTGGTGTACATGGGCGACGACGAGCGTGGCGAGTTCATCTATAAATTCGTCAGCCGCGACCGCATCAACCATCGCAACGCCAAGGCCAACCGCGACATCCTCGATCACGGCACCCTGTACGTGGCCAAGTTCGATAATGGCGACAGCAACCCCGACCACCCGAAAGGCCAGGGCCAGTGGATCGAACTGACCCACGGCAAAAACGGCATCGACGCCAGCAGCGGTTTCGCCGATCAGGCCGAAGTGCTGATCCACGCGCGCCTCGCCGCCAGCGTGGTTGGCGCGACGCGCATGGACCGTCCGGAGTGGATCGTCGTCAGTCCGAAGGACGGTCAGGTCTATTGCACCCTGACCAACAACGCCAAGCGCGGCGAAGACGGGCAGCCGGTGGGCGGGCCGAACCCGCGCGAGAAAAACGTCTACGGGCAGATTCTGCGCTGGCGCACCGACCGTGACGATCACGCCTCGAAGACGTTTGCCTGGGACCTGTTTGTGGTCGCTGGCAACCCGGGCGTGCATGCCGGGACGCCGAAGGGTGGCTCGAAGAACATCACCCCGCAGAACATGTTCAACAGCCCGGATGGTTTGGGCTTCGACAAGGCCGGGCGCTTGTGGATTCTCACCGACGGTGATTCGAGCAACACCGGCGACTTTGCCGGGATGGGCAATAACCAGATGCTTTGCGCCGATCCGAAGACCGGTGAGATTCGCCGATTCATGGTCGGGCCGATTGGTTGTGAGGTGACGGGAATCAGCTTCTCGCCGGATCAGAAGACGTTGTTTGTCGGGATTCAGCATCCGGGGGAGAACGGCGGGTCGACCTTCCCTGAGCATTTGCCGAATGGCAAGCCGCGGTCTTCGGTGATGGCGATCACTCGCGAGGATGGTGGAATCGTCGGCGCCTGATACACCACTTTCGCGAGCAGGCTCGCTCCCACAAGGGATCGCATTCCAAATGTGGGAGCTGGCTTGCCAGCGATGGTGTCAGCACAGACACCAACCACCTCCCCGCTGCCATCTGCGCTACCATGCTGGGCCGGACGCGGCAGCCTGCTGCGCGCAGGAGTCAGCATGGCCCACCCGTTTGAAACCCTTACCCCCGACCTCGTGCTCGATGCCGTTGAAAGCATCGGTTTCCTGAGCGATGCGCGCATTCTCGCGCTCAACAGCTACGAAAACCGCGTCTATCAGGTCGGCATCGAAGACTCCGAACCGCTGATCGCCAAGTTCTACCGCCCGCAACGCTGGACCAACGAAGCCATCCTCGAAGAACATCAATTCACCTTCGAACTGGCCAACGTCGACATCCCGGTGGTAGCGCCGCTGATCCACAACGGCGAAACCCTGCACGAACATGCCGGTTTTCGCTTCACTCTGTTCCCGCGTCGCGGCGGTCGTGCGCCGGAGCCGGGCAACCTTGATCAGTTGTATCGCCTCGGCCAGTTGCTCGGGCGCATCCACGCGGTCGGCGCGACCAAGCCGTTCGAGCACCGTGAAGCCCTCGCCGTGCAGAACTTCGGCCACGCTTCGCTGAACACCTTGCTCGAAGGCAACTTCATTCCGAAAAGCCTGCTGCCGGCCTACGAGTCCGTCGCCCGCGACCTGCTCAAACGCGTGGAAGATGCCTACGCCAACACACCGCACCAGAACATCCGCATGCACGGCGATTGCCACCCCGGCAACATGATGTGCCGTGACGAGATGTTCCACATCGTCGACCTCGACGACTGCCGCATGGGCCCAGCGGTGCAGGACATCTGGATGATGCTCGCCGGTGATCGTCAGGAATGCCTGGGGCAGTTGTCGGAATTGATGGATGGCTACAACGAGTTCCACGACTTCGATCCGCGAGAACTGGCACTGATCGAGCCGCTGCGCGCCTTGCGCCTGATGCACTACAGCGCCTGGCTGGCGCGGCGCTGGGATGACCCGGCGTTCCCGCACAGTTTTCCGTGGTTTGGCACCGAGCGTTATTGGGGTGATCAGGTGCTGGCGTTGCGTGAGCAACTGTCCGCGCTGAATGAAGAGCCACTGAAACTCTTCTGATCACCACCTCCTCCTTGTAGGAGTGAGCCTGCTCGCGATAGCGCTTTGTCAGTCGACGTAAATGTTAAATGTCAGACCGCGATCGCAAGCAGGCTCACTCCTACATTTGTTCGGTGTTCACAATTTCCCGACCATTGCGCTACGGCATTCGTAGACAAATCTCCTTACAATCCCTCCTTTGTTAGCTGCCTAAGCAAGGATTCTGCATGCAAGCCGCCAACCCGCGTCGCGGGTACATTCTGGGCCTGAGCGCCTACATCATCTGGGGCCTGTTCCCGATCTACTTCAAAGCCATCGCCGAAGTGCCGGCCGTTGAAATCATCATCCATCGAGTGTTGTGGTCGGCGCTGTTTGGTGCGTTGTTGCTGATGGTGTGGAAACACCCGGGCTGGTTGCGCGAGTTGCTCGACAATCCCAAGCGACTGGCGATTCTGGCCCTGAGCGGCACGTTGATCGCGGCCAACTGGCTGACCTACGTGTGGTCGGTGAATAACGGGCGCATGCTCGAAGCGAGCCTCGGCTACTACATCAACCCATTGGTAAACGTGCTGCTGGGGATGTTGATTCTCGGTGAACGCTTGCGGCGGATGCAGTGGCTCGCGGTCGGCCTGGCGGCGGTTGGTGTGGCGCAGCAGGTATGGCAGGTCGGCAGTCTGCCGTGGGTATCGCTGGTGCTGGCGTTGACGTTCGGCTTCTACGGTCTGATCCGCAAACAGGCGCCGGTCAAGGCGTTGCCGGGACTGGTGGTGGAAACCTGGATGCTGGTACCGATCGCGATTGCCTGGCTGCTGTTCAATCAGACCGCGACCAGCGCCCAACCGGAGTTCTGGACCACCTCGCAAGCCTGGTGGCTGGTAGCGGCCGGCCCGGTGACACTGGTGCCGCTGGTGTGTTTCAACGCTGCCACGCGTCACTTGCCCTACACCACCATCGGCTTCCTGCAATACCTGGCGCCGACTTTGGTGCTGCTGCAAGCCGTGCTGCTGTTCGGTGAGCATCTATCGTCCAGCACACTGGTGGCGTTTATCTTCATCTGGGCCGGCCTGGCCGTTTACAGCGTCGACGCGGTGATCAGTTTACGCCGGCGCAACTGATCAAAAAACGTACAAACCCTCACAGGCCATGGTTCTCGTGGCCTGCATCGTTTCTTCCCAAGGTTATCCACAACGTGATCCCCGCCGTTTGTGTGCAAGTCACTGAATGTTGGCGGTTTTTTGATCAGTTCCGCGCAAGCCCCGGCCGGCTTGGCGCTGCGCCCGGTCTCTACAGGTTATCCACAGGCAGGTGCACGTTAAAACTGGATAACCCGGTCAGCGCTTAACTGTCTGTGCGTAACACCAGTTCGACCATCAGATCATCGGCCAGGGTTTCCAGCCGCGACTGCAATACATCCAGCGACAGGGTTAGCGGTACCGCGAGAATCGCTTCGGCGTGGAACAGCGGTTCGCTGCTCATCGGTGCCGGACGCACTTCAGTCACCAGCCGCTCAAGGTTGACGCCCTGCTCGCTCAACAGCCGGGTGATGTCGCGAACAATGCCGGGCCGGTCATTGCCCACCAGTTCCATGGCGATCGGTTTCCAGGTACAGGATTGTTCGATACCGCTCTCGGCGATCAGCACGCGAATGCCGTGCGTCGACAATGCTTGTAAGGCATCGACTAATTCGTCGTAAGCCTCTGCCGGCACCCCCACCCGAAGAATCCCGGCGAACTGCCCGGCCATCCGCGACATGCGGCTTTCCAGCCAGTTACCGCCGTGTTCGGCAATGCATTGGGCGATGCGCTCGACCTGCCCGGGCTTGTCCGGGGCGAATACGGTGAGTACGAGATGGTCCATGGCGCAGCCCTCTTGTCATGACTTTTGTTATAGAAGGGGGAAGTATAGGCAAGGGTCGATTTTGCGTTGAGGCGACCGACGCTTTCGCGAGCAAGCTCGCTCCCACAAAAACCGGTGCCATAGCAGCCAATTACTATTTATGTGTACAACTTTTTATATTTAGCTGGAACAATCCATCTGTTTTTTGAGAACATCCCGTTCCGCGATGTGACCGCAATGCGACATGAGGTCGCAGAACGACGTAATTAGTCTGATTTTCACAAGCGCAACTCATCATGTAGTATGCCGCAGCGCGCACTACATAACGCTGGATCGATGTCTGCCCAAAGCCTGTTCGCAACCCTGAAAGCCCCGTCAGCAAGGCCCCAAGCCGTTGATTGGTCCCAGCCCAGCCGCCAGCAATGGCATGTACTGGTCGGCAGGTTTGTGGTTTAAATGGCCAGAGGCTTCATTGTCAAATTGAAGAGCTGAAAAGCGAAATAGCTGAGCAGAGTGAGGCAAGCAATGACTGAACACGTTCAAGTCGGTGGCCTGCAGGTCGCCAAAGTCCTGTTCGACTTCGTGAACAACGAAGCCATTCCCGGTACCGGCCTCACCGCCGAAAAATTCTGGGAAGGTGCCGACAAGGTCATTCATGACCTGGCGCCGAAGAACAAAGCCCTACTCGCCAAACGCGATGACTTCCAGGCTCGCATTGATGCCTGGCACCAGGAACGCAACGGTCAGGCGCACGACGCCGTGGCCTATAAAGCCTTCCTGCAAGAAATCGGTTATCTGCTGCCAGAAGCGGCTGATTTCCAGGCAACGACGCAAAATGTCGATGATGAAATCGCCCGTACCGCCGGCCCGCAACTCGTGGTGCCGGTGATGAACGCCCGCTTCGCTCTCAATGCCTCGAACGCCCGCTGGGGTTCGCTGTATGACGCCCTCTACGGCACCGACGCGATCAGCGAAGACGGTGGCGCGGAAAAAGGCAAAGGCTACAACAAGGTGCGGGGCGACAAAGTCATCGCCTTCGCCCGTGCCTTCCTCGACGAAGCCGCACCATTGGCTGCTGGCTCCCACGTCGATTCGACCGCCTACAAAATCGCTGACGGCAAACTGCTGGTCACCCTCAAGGGCGGCAGCAACACCGGCCTGCGCGACGATGCACAACTGATCGGTTTCCAGGGCGACGCCAACGCGCCAATCGCCATTCTGCTGAAACACAACGGTCTGCACTTCGAAATCCAGGTCGACGCCAGCACCCCGGTTGGCCAGACCGACCCGGCCGGCGTCAAAGACATCCTGATGGAAGCGGCTCTGACCACCATCATGGACTGCGAAGACTCCGTGGCTGCCGTCGATGCCGACGACAAAGTGGTGATCTACCGCAACTGGCTCGGCCTGATGAAGGGCGATCTGTCGGAATCCGTTTCCAAGGGCGGCCAGACCTTCACCCGCACCATGAACCCGGATCGCACCTACACCGCGCCAAATGGCGGTGAAGTGACGTTGCACGGTCGTTCGCTGTTGTTCGTGCGCAACGTTGGCCACTTGATGACCATCGACGCGATCCTCGACAGTCAAGGCAACGAAGTGCCGGAAGGCATCCTTGACGGTCTGGTCACTTGCCTGGCGGCGATGCACAACCTCAACGGTAATACCACGCGTCGTAACACCCGCACCGGCTCGGTCTACATCGTTAAACCGAAGATGCACGGCCCGGAAGAAGCAGCGTTCACCAACGAGCTGTTCGGCCGCATCGAAGACGTGTTGGGCCTTACGCGCAACACCCTGAAAGTCGGGATCATGGACGAGGAGCGCCGCACCACGGTCAACCTCAAGGCCTGCATCAAGGCCGCCAGCGAGCGCGTGGTGTTCATCAACACTGGTTTCCTCGACCGTACCGGCGACGAAATCCACACCTCCATGGAAGCCGGCCCGGTGGTACGCAAGGCCGACATGAAGGCTGAGAAGTGGATCGGCGCTTACGAAAACTGGAACGTCGATATCGGTCTGAGCACCGGCCTGCAAGGTCGCGCGCAAATCGGTAAAGGCATGTGGGCGATGCCGGACCTGATGGCGGCGATGCTCGAACAGAAAATCGCGCACCCGTTGGCCGGTGCTAACACCGCTTGGGTGCCGTCGCCGACTGCTGCTGCGCTGCACGCGCTGCACTACCACAAGGTCGACGTGTTCGCCCGTCAGGTCGAACTGGCCAAACGTGCTCGCGCTTCGGTAGACGATATCCTGACCATTCCGCTGGCGGTCAACCCGAACTGGACGCCTGAGCAGATCAAGAACGAACTGGACAACAATGCCCAGGGCATTCTTGGCTATGTGGTGCGCTGGATCGACCAGGGCGTGGGTTGCTCGAAAGTGCCGGACATCAATGACGTCGGCCTGATGGAAGACCGTGCCACGCTGCGTATCTCCAGCCAGCACATCGCCAACTGGCTGCGCCACGGTGTCGTCACCGAAGCGCAAGTGATGGAAAGCCTCAAGCGCATGGCGCCGGTGGTGGATCGTCAGAACGCCAACGACCCGCTGTACCGTCCGCTGGCACCGAACTTCGACAGTAACATCGCCTTCCAGGCGGCGGTCGAACTGGTGATCGAAGGCACCAAACAGCCGAACGGTTACACCGAGCCGGTGCTGCACCGTCGTCGTCGCGAGTTCAAGAAGGCCAACGGCCTGTAACTTGCGCTGAATGCCGGACATGAAAAAGCCCTGATCGAAAGATCAGGGCTTTTTTGTTTGTGCTGTGGATTGGATTTTTGTGGCGGGCTTGAGATCCATCCCCCTCACCCCAGCCCTCTCCCCCAGGGGGTAGAGGGGGCAAGGGAGCAGATTTATATGCTTTTCAAAATCTGAGATCGACTCAGGAATTGCCAGGGTAAAAGGGAAAGGGGGCCGATCTTTGTGCTTTTCAAAATCTGAGCTCGGATCAGGAATTGCCAAAGGTTGAGGGAGAAGGGAGCCGATCTTTTTGCTTTTCAAAACCTGAGTTCGACTGAGGAATTTCAGGTCGGTGCACCTCGAATATTCACCTCGGTCAGTCCCCTCTCCCCCTGGGAGAGGGCTAGGGTGAGGGGCTTCTAAGGCTCGATACCCAATTCATGTTTCACCAACGCCAACAACTTGCCCGTATCAATCGGCTTGAGCAAAAAATCCACCACGCTCAGATGCATCGCCGCAATCGCATCTTTCACATCGGCATCGCCGGACACGATGATGATCGGCAGCGCCGCCCGCACCGATTCGCGCACCTGGCGAATCAGCTCAAGGCCACCGACATGGCCCATGCGCAGATCGGTAATCACCAGCCCGATCGACGGTTTTTCTTCGAGCATCTTCAGCGCCGTCTCACCACTGGCAGCGGTCATGCAACGAATGCCATCCAACGCGAGAATCTCCGACAACAGCTCCCGGGCGTCCTTGTCGTCATCGACGATCAGTACACGCTGCGGCGGCAAATCGGGTTCGAGCATTACAGCGCTGAGCGCTTCACGCTCGGCGTCGCTCAAAATATCGTGGTCGGACATGGCGTTCTCTACGTTTTCAAATCAATCACCTGGCACAGTCGTCAGACATCGCTAAGCAGAGCTTCAATGTGCACTTCGTCGGATTTTTTTCCAAGAGACTGGCGGGCGAATTTCCGACTGTTTTTGTAGGGCACTTCCCAAATGTGCCCAACGGCAGCTCAAACCTAGACTTACGTCCAATGGGCACCCCGCCCGCAGGGGTCGACCATGGTCAGAACGATCCGACAACAACAATTCGAAAAAGACTGCGGTAATGGTTATGAGTAAAGCGGACGCCTTCACCCAGGCAGGGAAAACCGCGGTATTGCAGAACATTCAGGGCACCCTGCAATTCCTCCAGCGCTTCCCGCCCTTCAATCAGATGGAACACGCCCACCTGGCTTATCTGGTGGAACAATGCCAGCTGCGTTTCTACGGCCAGGGCGAGAGCATCATCAAACCTGCCGACGGCCCGGTTGAACACTTCTATATCGTCAAGCAAGGTCGGGTGGTCGGCGAACGTCAGCACATCACCAAGCCCGGCACCGAGACCACGTTTGAAATCACCACCGGCGAATGCTTTCCGCTGGCCGCGCTGCTCGGCGAACGCGCAACCCGCACCGAACACTTGGCCGGCGAAGACACCTTCTGCCTGCAACTGAACAAACTGGCGTTCATCAAGCTGTTCGCCCTCTCCAACGCCTTTCGCGATTTCGCCTTGCGCGGGGTAAGCAGTCTGCTCGATCAAGTCAATCAGCAAGTGCAGCAGAAAGCCGTGGAAACCCTCGGCACGCAGTACTCGCTGAACACCCGACTGGGCGAACTGGCGATGCGTCACCCGGTCACCTGCAGCCCCGACACGCCATTGCGTGAAGCGGTGAAGCTGATGCACGAGCAGCAGGTCGGCAGCATCGTTGCGGTGGATGCACACAAGGCGCCGCTGGGCATTTTCACCCTGCGTGATCTGCGTCATGTCGTGGCTGCGGGCGTCGGTGATTTCAGCGAGGCCATCGAGCGCCACATGACGCCTTCGCCCTTTTATCTTTCGCCGGATCACAGTGCGTTCGATGCGGCGATTGCCATGACCGAACGGCACATCGCGCATGTCTGTCTGGTCAAGGATCAGCGTTTGTGTGGCGTGGTCTCAGAACGTGATCTGTTTTCGCTACAACGGGTCGACCTGGTGCATCTAGCCCGGACGATTCGCAGCGCCCAACGCGTCGAACAGCTGGTCGGTCTGCGCGGTGAGATCGGCCAACTGGTCGAGCGCATGCTTGCTCATGGCGCGTCGTCGACGCAGATCACCCACATCATCACCTTGCTCAACGATCACACTGTGTGCCGGGTGATCGAGCTGACCCTCGCGGAAAAAGGCGACCCCGGTGTGCCGTTCAGTTGGCTGTGTTTCGGCAGCGAAGGCCGCCGCGAGCAAACGCTGCACACCGATCAGGACAACGGCATTCTGTTTGACGCCCGCGATGCTGCGCATGCAGCGGAGATTCGCGGCAAGCTGCTGCCGATTGCGCAGCAGATCAACCAGAGTCTGGCGCAGTGCGGTTTCACTCTGTGCAAGGGCAACATCATGGCCGGCAATCCCGAGCTGTGTCTGTCGCGGGCAGAATGGGCGCGGCGCTTCGCGGCGTTTATTCGTGAGGCAACGCCGGAGAATCTGCTCGGTTCGAGTATTTACTTCGATCTGCGCGTGGTCTGGGGCGATGAAAAAGGCTGCGAACAATTGCGCCGCGGCATTCTCGATCAGGTCGGCGACAACCGTTTGTTCCAGCGCATGATGGCCGAGAACGCCCTGCGCAATCGTCCACCGGTGGGCCGTTTCCGTGAGTTTGTGCTGGCACGCAAGAATGGCGAGAAAGCCACGCTGGACCTCAAGGTGCAGGGGCTGACGCCGTTCGTGGATGGCGCACGCTTGCTCGCGCTGGCCAACGGTATCGACGCCAACAATACCCTTGAGCGCTTCCGTCAGTTGGTCGAGAAAGAAGTCATCGAGCGACTGGATGGCGCGGCGTATGAAGAGGCCTATCACTTCATTCAGCAAACGCGCATGCAACAGCATCAATTGCAGACGCGGGAGAATCTGCCCTATTCCAACCGCGTCGACCCGGACAGCCTCAACCACCTCGACCGGCGCATCCTGCGGGAATCCCTGCGCCAGGCCCAGCGCCTGCAAAGCAGCCTGACCTTGCGGTATCAGCTATGAGCCTGTTCTCGTGGCTGCGCCCGGCGAGTGCGGTGGTGCCGGTGGATTTTCAGCAGCGTCTGGCGCAGCTGCCGACGATTACCGAGCTGAGCGAATGCACACTGCGCGAACAACGTTGGGTAGTGCTGGATCTGGAAACCACCGGGCTGAATCTGAACAAGGACCGTGTGTTGTCGATTGGCGCGGTGGTGATCGAGGACGGCGCGATCGATTTCAGTCAGCAGTTCGAACGCACGCTGCAATGTCGCGAGCTGAAGCTCAGTCCGAGCGTGTTGATTCACGGGTTGGGGCCGAATGCGATTGCGGCGGGCAGTGAGCCGGTCGAGGCGTTGCTGGAACTCATGGAATTTATCGGCGACAGCCCGGTGCTGGCGTTTCATGCGCCGTTTGATCAGCACATGCTCGGGCGTGCGCTGAAGGAACATCTGGGGCACAAGTTGCAGCAGGTGTTCCTGGATGTCGCCGACATTGCACCGCTAGTGTGCCCGCAAGCGAACATTCGTGAGGCCGGGCTGGATGAGTGGATCGACTGGTTCAAGCTTGAGGTGTTCGAGCGGCATAACGCGAGTGCCGATGCGCTGGCGACTGCAGAGTTGGCGTTGATTCTGTTCAGTCGGGCGCGGGGTCAGCAGATTCATAGTCCGTTGAATTTGCAGCAGCGGTTGAGTCAGTGGAAGCGGCGGCAGCAGACGCCTTCGTTCTGAAATTGAGTCAAGTCCAAGATCCATCGCCCTCACCCTAGCCCTCTCCCAGAGGGAGAGGGCTAGGGTGAGGGCCAGCCTTTAACGCCCACCTGACCAGTGGCCAATTGCTAACCATTCCCACCTCTGCCACAATCGCGAACAATTCGCGTTAGTTAATATTTCCCAATCGGTGATGTCCGGTGTCGTCAGTCCCAAGCCCTAACAGTGAGCTCGTCGGTGCGATGTATCGTGACCATCGCGGTTGGCTGCTGGCGTGGCTGCGGCGCAATGTGGCCTGCCCGCAACGTGCCGAAGACCTCAGTCAGGACACCTTCGTCCGCCTGCTCGGTCGCGACGACATGCTGACACCGCGCGAGCCACGCGCCTTTCTGGTGGCGATCGCCAAAGGCTTGCTGTTCGACTACTTCCGCCGTGCGGCGCTGGAACAGGCCTATCTCACCGAACTGATGCTGATCCCCGAAGGCGAACAACCGTCGGTGGAAGAACAGCAAATGATCCTCGAAGACCTCAAAGCCATCGACCGCTTGCTCGGCAAACTGTCGACCAAGGCCCGCGCCGCTTTCCTTTATAACCGCCTCGATGGCCTCAGCCATGCCGAGATCGCCGACAAGCTCGGCGTCTCGGTGCCGCGCGTGCGCCAGTATCTGGCCCAGGGGATTCGTCAGTGCTACATCGCGCTGTACGGAGAGCCGACGTGAGCCCGGCCAGTTCCAGACCGGTGCCGGCGCATGTGCTGGACGCGGCGATTGCCTGGCAACTGACCCTCGATTCGAGCAGCCCGCTGGAGCGCGAGGAATTCGCCAAATGGCATGCGGCCCATGAAGAACACGCCCGCGCGTGGCGGCAACTGGGCATGCTCGATCAGCGCTTCAGCGTGGCCAAAGGTCCGGCCCGCAGTGCCTTGCTGCAGTCACGCGAAGGCATTCGCCGCCGGGTGCGCAGACTGGGCAGTGGGCTGGCCAGCGTTGTGCTGCTGGTCGGTGTGGGGCTGTTCGCCAGCGAACGCTTTCTGCCGCTGGATTACTGGCTCGCCGATCAACGCACCGCGACCGGTGAGCAGCGCACTGTGCGTCTGGCTGACGGCACCGTGCTGAATCTGAACACCCACAGTGCGGTGGATGTGCGGTTCGATGAGAAGCGCCGGTTGATCGTCTTGCAGGAAGGCGAAATTCTTGTCGAAACCGGGCATGGCGATGCGCGCCCTTTTATCGTCGAAACCCGCGAAGGCAGCATGCGCGCGCTGGGTACGCGGTTCCTGGTCAAGCGTGAAGACCAAGGCACGCGCCTGAGTGTGTTGCAGTCGGCGGTCGCGGCGCGCCCGCAATCCAACCCTGAAGAGCAAATTCTCCATGAAGGCCAGCAAGTGCTGCTGCGCGGTGACGGGCTGGGCTCGATTGTCGCGCTCAATCCCGGCGCCGATGCCTGGACGCGCGGCATGCTGGTGGTCGATAACGCGCGGTTGGGCGATTTGGTGCACGAGCTCGGGCGTTATCGTCGCGGGTATCTGGGCGTGGCACCGGACGTGGCTGACCTGCGGATTACCGGTAGCTTCCCGCTGCATGACACCGATAAGGCCCTGAGCGCATTGCTGCCGACCCTGCCGGTGCAGATCGAGCGGCATACGCCGTATTGGGTCACAGTCGCTAAGGCCGAGCCCTCCTCCCCTTGACCTGATCGTTCCCACGCTCTGCGTGGGAATGCAGCTCGGGACGCTCTGCGTCCCTGCCGAAGCGGACGCAGAGCGTCCATTGAGGCATTCCCACGCGGAGCGTGGGAACGATCAAGCCCGCAGAAATGTGGCTGTTTCCAGTTAATCGAAATTATTTTCATCCTGCCCTATCACTTTCTGCTTTTCATCCGGCACACAGGCAATTGAGAAATATTTCCATTCAGGAGCCGCCGTATGTCCCGTTCGCTAGACACCTTGTTGCGCCCCGGTCTGCTGGCCGTCGCCATCGCGCTCAGCGCGCCGCTGATCAGCAGTCCGTTGCTCGCCGCTGAACAAGCGTCCAGCGTGCGCGCCTACAACCTGCCGGCGGCGCCACTGTCGACCACCCTGAACCAGATCGCCAGCCGGGGCGGCATTGCGCTGTCGCTGAATCCGTCGCTGGCGGCGGGCAAGACCTCGGCGCCGGTCAACGGCCAGTACGACGCGGCCGGTGCCTTGCGCGCGGCCCTGCATGGCACCGGTCTGCAACTGGAACAAAGCAGCACCGGCACCTACACCCTTGTGGCGGTGCCTGAAGGGACGTTGGCCCTGCCGGAAACTTCCGTCATCGGTGTGGAAAACGTCGAAAGCGCCTGGGGCCCGGTCGACGGCTACACCGCCACCCGCACCGCCGCCGGCAGCAAGACCGACACCGCGCTGGTCGAAGCGCCGCGTTCGATCTCCGTCGCGACTCGCCAGCAAATGGACGACCGCAGCGTGCACAGCCTCGATGACGCCGTACGCTACATGCCGGGTATCACCGCCAGCAGCTACGGCAGCGACACCCGTGCCGACTGGTTGCGTGTGCGCGGTTTCGAACCGACCCAGTTCCTCGACGGCCTGCCGCTGCCAAAAGGCGTGTACGCCAACCCGAAACAGGAAACCTGGAACCTCGACCGCCTCGCCCTGCTGCGCGGCCCGGCCTCCTCGGTTTACGGCCAGACGCCACCGGGCGGCCTGCTGGATATGGTCAGCCGTCGCCCAAGTGCTGAAGCCAGCAGCGAAATCCAGTTGCAATACGGCAGCGACAACCACCGTCAGATCAACTTCGCCAGCACCGGCAAAATTGACGACGCTGGCCAGTTTCTCTATGGCCTCAGCGGTGTGGTGCGCGACAGCGGCACGCAGGTCGATCACGTCGACAACAAGCGCTACAACATCGCGCCGAGTCTGACCTGGAACATCGACGACGACACCAAGCTCACCCTGCTGAGCCAGTTCACCCGCGACGATACCGGCATCACCAGCCAGTTCCTGCCGGTGCAGGGCACCAAGATCAAATCGCCGTTCGGTGATATTTCCCACCACAAGAATCTGGGTGATCCGGACTGGGAATATTACGATCGCACCTACTACGCGCTGGGCTATGCCTTCGAACATCGTCTGAACGATGTCTGGCAGTTCAAGCAGAACCTGCGCTACACCAAGTCGGACCTGTCGTTCCAGTCGCTGACGCCGGGTTCCTACCCGTTCACCGAAGTGGATGATCAAGGCAACGTCGGGCGCACCAGCACCAGCGTCGAAGAAGACATCAGCCAGTTCGCCGTGGACAACAACTTCCAGGCCGACTTCGCCACTGGCGATATCCGCCACACTCTGTTGTTGGGTCTGGACCATCAGCGCAGCAACACCAACTACACCTCGATCTTCGGTGACGGCCTGACCACCAACGTGATCACGCCGATCTATGGTCAGCCGATCGTGCGTCCAGCGCGCTCCACCGCGTTTTACGATTACGACCAGAAGACCTACCAGACCGGCCTGTACATCCAGGATCAGATGGCCCTCGACCAGTGGCGCCTGACCCTCGGTGGCCGTGAAGACTGGGTGCACACCAGCACCCAGTTCATCAACAAGGGCGATGCCACCAACACCCAGCGCGACAAAGCGTTCAGCGGCAACGCTGCGCTCAGCTACGTCTTCGACAACGGTTTCGTGCCGTACCTGTCGTACGCCGAATCCTTCCAGCCGACCACAGGCGCCGACGCCACCTCGACCGGTTCGCTCAAACCGACCGAAGGCAAGCAGTGGGAACTGGGCATCAAGTACCAGCCACCGGGCAGCAAAACCCTGCTGACCGCTGCCGTATACGACCTCACTCAGAAGAACGTTTCGGTCAACACCTTCGTCAACAACGTGTCGATCACCAGCCAGACCGGCGAAGTGAAAGTCAAAGGCCTGGAGCTGGAAGCGGTTTCCGACGTCACCGACAACCTGAAAGTCATCGCTGCCTACACCCTGGCCAAATCGGAAGTACAAAATGGCGTCGACAAGGGCAATCGCCTGCAACTGATGCCGAACCAGCAAGCGTCGCTGTGGACTGACTACACCTGGCACGCCGGCGTGCTCGACGGCTTCGGCATTGGCGGTGGCGTGCGTTACACCGGCAACACCTACGGCGACAAGGCCAATTCCTGGCTGGGCAAGGCGGACGCCTACACCGTGTTCGACGCTTCGGTGCATTACGACCTCGGCCGCCTGGACAACAGCCTCAAAGGCGCGTCGCTGGCACTCAACGCGACCAACCTGTTCGACAAGGAATACATTTCCACCTGCGACAGCTTCTACTGCTACTACGGCGACACGCGCAGTGTCGTCGCCAGCGCCACTTACAAGTGGTAAGCGTCTGAGCTGAAACAGGCCCTGTGACCAGGCCGTCCTCCGTGGACGGCTTTGGTGTTTTTGAAGGTCATGAAATGAAAAGTAAAACAATTCGCCGCTGGTCGTTCATCCACACCTGGACCAGCCTGGTCTGCACCGTGTTTTTGCTGATGCTGGCACTGACCGGTTTGCCGTTGATCTTTCATCACGAGATCGAGCACCTGCTCGGCGACGCACCCGAAGTGCGCGAGATGCCGGCCGACACGCCTCGATTGAATCTGGCGCAACTGGTCGTGGCCGCCGAACAGCATCGCCCCGATGACGTCGTGCAGTACTTCGGCTTCGATGACGATGAGCCGAACGCCGTGCTGACGATCATGGCGAAAACCGCTGGCACCGAACCGAATTCCTCGCACACGTTCATGCTCGATGCGCGCACCGGGGAAGCGCTGGAAACGCCTTCGGCCAATGGCGGCTTGATGCTGTTCATCCTGCGCCTGCATGTCGACATGTTCGCCGGGCTGCCGGGCAAGTTGCTGCTGGCGTTCATGGGGCTGCTGTTTGTCGTGGCCATCGTATCCGGGACAGTGTTGTACCTGCCGTTCATGCGCCGCTTGAAGTTCGGCACCGTGCGTCAGGACAAATCCACCCGCCTGCGCTGGCTCGACCTGCACAACCTGATCGGTGTCGTCACCCTGACCTGGGCGCTGGTGGTGGGCGTGACCGGCGTGATCAGCGCGTGCGCCGACTTGTTGATCGCCGCCTGGCGCAACGATGCACTGAACACCTTGATCGCACCTTATCGCGATGCCCCGCCACTGACGCATCTGGCACCGGCCACGCATTTGCTCGATATCGCTGGCGAAGTCGCGCCGGACATGCAGCCGGACTTCATTGCCTTTCCCGGCACACGCTTTTCCAGCGAACACCATTACTCGGTGTTCATGAAGGGCGGTACGCACCTGACCTCGCATCTGCTGACGCCGGTGCTGATCGATGCGACCACGCTGCAGGTCACCGCCGTGGCCGAACGGCCGTGGTACATGGACGCCATGGGCATGTCGCAGCCGCTGCACTTCGGTGATTACGGCGGCATGCCGATGAAGATTCTCTGGGCCACGCTTGATGTGCTGACGATCATTGTGCTCGGCAGTGGTGTGTATTTGTGGGTGGTGCGGCGCAGAGCGGCCAGGCCTGTGCTGGAAACGGCGGAGGCCTCTGCATGAAGCCGCGTCAGTCGAGTTTCTGGAAAGTGTTCAGCACGCCGATCGTGATTGCGTTGCTCAGTGCGGCGGGGTTGTTTGCGGCGCTGCTTGGGGATGGGATTTGGGATGCGTTGAGCTGGGTTGGGCTGGGTGTGCCGGCGTTTCTGGCGATACGAGGTTTTCTGCCGCGAAGCTGAAAAACCTTTGTAGGAGTGAGCCTGCTCGCGATGGCTGCGGGTCAGTCAACATAGTTATTGAATGTTATTACGCTATCGCGAGCAGGCTCACTCCTACATTTGGTTCGGCGCAAGGCTTGAGCTCGTGCACTGACAGGCTATGCTGCTCCCTCATCGTTCTGATCGAGACCCTGCCAATGTCCGCCCCCAGCATGACCCTGTACCACAACACGCTCTCCCCGTTCGTGCGCAAAGTGATGGTGTTGCTGCACGAAACCGGCCAGCAGGATCGCGTCGCCTTGCAAGACTGCGTGCTCAGCCCGGTCAGCCCGAGCGCTGAGCTGAATGTCGACAACCCGCTGGGCAAGATCCCCGCCCTGCGCCTGGCCGATGGCAACGTCATCCATGACAGCCGTGTGATCCTCGAATACCTCGATCAACAACACGTCGGCAATCCGCTGATCCCGCGCGAAGGCGCGGCCCGCTGGCGGCGTCTGACCCTGGCCTCGATGGCCGACGGGATCATGGATGCGTCGGTGATGGTGCGTTATGAAATGGTCCTGCGCGCGCCGGAAAAGCATTGGGACGAATGGCTCGAGGCTCAGCGTGACAAGATCCGCCGCGCCCTCGCTGTGTTGGAGCGCGACGCGATTGCCGAGCTGACCAGCCATTTCGATGTGGCAGCGATCAGCGTGGCGTGTGCGCTGGGTTACCTCGACCTGCGCTTCCCGGACCTGGGCTGGCGTGATGCCAACCCGCAATTGGCCAACTGGTTCTTTGAAGTGAGTCAGCGACCTTCCATGATCGCCACGATGCCCAAGCCTTAAATCGGCGGCGCTTGTTCCGGCCTCTTCGCGAGCAAGCTCGCTCCCACAGTTGTATTGTGTTGTTCATGCCATGGATGCAACGACATAAATCCAATGTGGGAGCGAGCTTGCTCGCGAATGAACCACCTCGGTTCCGATGGTAGCGCTGCAAAAATCAGCGTCACCAAAACCTCCGCCTCTCGCTGATCTTCACGTAATCCCACCCGGCTCATTGCATCGCCCCCACATCAAACTCCAACGGCTTGCCCGGCTTCTGCCCAATCCCGTACCAATCCAGTTTGCGCGTTAGCACCATGAACACACCGAGCAGACCGAACAGCAACAACGAGCCCATCAACAACGCGTAATCCTCGGCACTCAGCAAGCCATAGAGCAGGCCATACAACGCCGCCAGCCCCGCCGAAAAGCTCAAACCGTGACGCACACTGCGTAGCACATGGCAGACATAAAACCCGATCAACACCACACAAGCACTGGCCGACAACAGATACGCCAGGGCGAAGCCGATGTGTTCCGACAACGACAGCAACAACAGATAAAAGAACGCCAGCGCCACACCGACCAACGCGTATTGCACCGGGTGCACGGCCAGACTCTTGAGCACTTCGAACAGGAAGAAACCAGCGAACGTCAGGACAATGAACAGCAGCGCATATTTGATCGCCCGGTCACTCTTCAGATATTGATCCACCGGATCGATAAAGCTCACACCGAAGCTGCGACCGTTGAACGCCTCGCAATCATTGCTGCTCACGCAACGGCTCATGGCGTCTTGCAGGTTGGTGGAGAAAAACGTGGTCTGCCAATCGGCGCTGAAACCTTGATCATTGATTTCACGTTTGCCCGGCAGGAAGTTGCCGACAAAGCTTGGATGCGGCCAGTTGGCGGTGAGGCTGACGCTGCTGCTCTTGCCCACCGGCAGCACCTGCAATGAACCGGTGCCTTGCAGACGCAGGTCGAAGCCGAAGCTCAGTTCCGTGGTTTTACTGGTGTCGAGCAACGGCAGCGTGACCCGCACACCTTCACCGAGCCAACCGACTTGCGTACCTGGAACGAAATCGAGGCGCTGTCCATCGAGCTCGAGTTTCAGCGCATTTTCGATACCGCGAATATCGCTGATACCGACCGCGAGAAACGGTGCATCGAACCGGTAGTCGCTGAAGTCTTCCTTGATGCCCAATTGCGCCGGCAATGAGAAATGGCCGTTGATACGGTTATCGGCGTGGAACAACCGCGCTTCATAAATGCCTCGTGCACGCAGTTCGGTTTGCACCTGGCCGTCGAGTTCGAAACGCTCCGGCAGGAAGTACAAACGACCGCGTTCTTCGCTCGGTTCGTCGTAACGCTGGTTGGTTTTATCGTTGGTTTTCCAGTTGTGAATCACTTTGCGATACGGCACCACCATCACCGGGCCGCTCAGTTGCTGGCTGTAGCTGGAGCTGCGGGCAATGTCTTCGAGCACACCGTCGCGCAACTGTTGGCGCTCGTCGATGACGCCGTCGATCATCAGCAGCGGGATCAGCAACAGCAGGATCAGCAGGGCGATGGCGCCGAGCTTTATCGTCAGATTCTTGTTCATGGGACTCTCCCTGTTTGGATGGGGAGAGTCTGCTGAGTGGGTGTGGGGGTTTTGTGGGGGGAATGTGGAGATTGTGTGGAGACTTCACTGGCCCCTTCGCGAGCAGGCTCGCTCCCACATTGGTTCTGTGTCGTTCACAAATCCCCTGTGGGAGCGAGCCTGCTCGCGAAGGCAACGACTCGGTATCAAGGCAAGCGCAATGTCACCTCAACACCGCTCTCGACATTGCGAATCTGCATCGCCCCACCATGCAACTTGATCACTTCTTCAACGAAGTTAAGCCCCAACCCCGTGCTTTTGCGCCCACTGTCCGGGCGCGGCAATGAGTAAAAACGCTCGGTCAACCGCGGCAAAGCGTAATCGGGAATCGGCGCCGTCTCATTGAACAATCGACATTCGATTTGCTCGCCAACCCGCTCGGCACTGAACCGCAGCAGCCCCTCAACCGGGGTGAAATCCAGCGCATTCTCCAGCAAGTTGCCCAGCGCCTGACCCAACAGAAACGGCTCGCCAATCAACAGCAGATCCGCGGCAATCGTCTGTTCGATGCGCAACTGTTTGCCTTCAATTCGCGCTGCCTGCCCTTGCAGCAACTCATCGACCAACACGGCCAACGGCACGGCGACCCGCTCTTCAAGGCCCTGACGTTGTTCCACCTGCGCCAGATTGAGCAACCGTTCGATCAACTGCTGCATCCGCGCACTTTCGCTGTCGATGTTGCCGACAAACCGCAAACGCTGAACCGGCGCCATGTCGCCTTGCAGCAACTCCGCCGCACCGCGAATCGCCGCCAGCGGACTTTTCAGTTCATGGGTCAGCGTGTGCACATAACGCTCGACGTAGGCCTTGCCTTCCAGTTGCGTGCGCATCTGTTCCACGGCGGTAGCCAGTTGTTCCAGTTCACCACCACGGTAATGCGGCACTTCCACCCGCCGGCCTTCGCTCACCGCCTGGGCATAACCGGTCAGACGGTGCAGCGCACGGCTCAGCCACCACGACAACAAAGCACCAAACAGCAGACCGAGGCCGATCAACCCGGCGCCGTAAAACAGCAAGCGCCGCTCGGTGCGATCGACATAGGGCTGCAATGAGCTGTTGGGCTTGGCCACGGTGACTACGCCGATGATCTTGCCGTTATCGCGAATTGGCGCGCCGACGTGCATCACCGACGAGCTGGCGTCATCCGGATCACTGCGGCTCGAACGCGCACCGTACTCGCCACGCAGGGTCAGGTAGACATCGTTCCAGCGCGAGTAATTCTGACCGACCGCGACACCACTGGAATCGAGCACGACGATGCCTTTCGCGTCGGTGACGTAGATACGGTGGTTGACCTGATTTTTCGGCAAGCCCCAGATGGTCGCTTGCGGCTGGCGCTCGCCATAGGCGCGCAGCAACTCGGGCCAGCGGTTCTCGCTAAGGGTGCCGGCCTTGAAATCATCACGGAGGATTTCCGCCATCAGGTTGGCGGTATCGACCAGGGTTTCTTCGGTGGACTGGCGCACGCCGGGGCGGATTTCTTCCATCACCGTGTTGAGCACAAAGTACCCGGTGAGGCCGACAAACAGCACATACACCAGAAAGATCCGCAGCCCCAGCGACATCAGCTGTGCCCCGGGCTGTAGCTGTAACCGAGGCCGCGATGGGTCTGGATCGGCTCGGCGTCGGCGCGCACCAGACGCAGTTTGGCGCGCACGCTTTTGATATGACTGTCGATGCTGCGCTCGTAGCCGGCGTCGGCAGCGACGCCCAGCGCATCGAGCAATTGCTCACGGCTGAATACCCGTTCGGGTTGTTCGAGCAGGCATTGCAACAGGCGGAATTCGTGGCGGGTCAGGCTTAACGTCTGGCCGCGATAGCTGATTTGTACGCGCTCGGGATCGATGCGAAACAGCGCCGAAGAGGCTTCAATCACTGGACGCGGCGCCATGCGTTTAAGGATGGCCTTCACTCGCGCCGCGACTTCACGCGGGCTGAACGGCTTGACCACGTAGTCGTCGGCGCCGATCTCCAGCCCGACCACGCGATCAATCTCGGCATCGCGGGCGCTGAGGAACAGCACCGGCACGTCGCTGAAGCGACGTAGCTGTTTGCAGGTCTCGAAGCCGCTGATGTCCGGCAGGCCGATGTCGAGGATGATCAGATCGGCAGGCGTCTGCCGCTGATGCTCCAGCGCCGCCGCGCCGAGGCTCAGCCACGTGGTGCCGAACCCCTCGCCTTGCAGGGCAAAAATCAGCGTATCGGCAATCGCCGCTTCGTCTTCGACAATCAGGATATGAGGCATGGCGTCCGAGCCCGTGGGTTAGGTGCGCGAACGGTGCCCCAAGCCTGACGTTACGTCAATGAGACCACTTGGCTCAGCAGTCCGGTTTATCCGCCGTGAAGCGCCGCGCCGGGTTAACCGCCGCGCCGAACTCGCGCAAGGCCTTGGCACCGATCAGCAGCGGATAATTGAAGTTGCTGCGATCGGTCAGGTTGACCTCGACGGTACGCTTGACGTTGCCCAGGCACAGCTCCAGATCGACCACCGGACGTTTGGCGACTTCGGTGCTTTCGCCCTCATCCTCTTCATCCGAGCGGCTCTTGATCTTGCTGATCCGCGCGACCTTGTGTTCGTAGACCTTGTTGCTGGCGTCCTTGGTGCCGAGGCGGAAACGCACCCATTCATCGCCATCGCGGGTAAAGGTTTCGATGTCCTTGGCCGACAGCGAAGCGGTCAGCGCGCCAGTGTCCATCTTGGCCTTGAGCACTTCACCGCCGATTTCCGGCAGCGCGATGTATTCATAGCGCCCGTACAGGGTCGGCTCGGCGGCCATGACCGGCAGGGCGACGAGGGCAAACAGTGCAAGGAGGGATTTCACGTAAGGGGCTTCCTTGAGAGGTTGGGCAACGGGATTTTAGACCGTTGCGCGCTTGATCGTTCCCACGCTCTGCGTGGGCATGCATCCAGTGACGCTCTGCGTCACAGGGACGCGGAGCGTCCCGGGCGGCGTTACCACGCAGAGCGTGGGAACGATCAGGTTAACGCGACTAAAGTGAAACATTCGTCACCACCGATTTGGCCTGCCGCGCGAAGCTGCTTATCATGGCGCGCCCATCCGTTTGCAAAGAGTTGCTTATGCGCCGCCTGCTCACCGGCTGTTTCGTCACCCTGCTGCTGTTGCTCAACACCCTGATCCTGATCGGGCCGTTGCTGGTATTTGCTCTGCTCAAACTGATCGCACCAGGCCGCTGGCGCGATTACGCCTCGTGGGCGGTGATGTGGATCGCTGAGACCTGGGCCGAGATCGACAAGCTGATTTTCCGCCTGTGCATCCCCACTCAGTGGGACATTCGCGGTGGCGAAGACTTGCGCAGTGACACTTCGTATCTGGTGGTCAGTAACCACCAGTCGTGGGTCGACATTCCGGCGCTGATCCAGACCCTCAACCGCCGCACGCCGTTCTTCAAATTCTTCCTCAAGAAAGAACTGATCTGGGTGCCGTTTCTCGGACTGGCGTGGTGGGCGCTGGATTACCCCTTCATGAAACGCTACACCAAGGCATTTCTGGCAAAACATCCGGAGCTGGCCGGCAAGGATCTGGAAATCACCAAACAGGCCTGCGAGCTGTTCAAGCGTCAGCCAGTGACCGTGGTGAATTATCTGGAAGGCACCCGCTACACCGCCGCGAAAAGCGCACAGCAGCAATCACCGTTCAAGCACTTGCTCAAGCCCAAGGCTGGCGGCGTGGCATTTGTGTTGGCGGCGATGGGTGAACAACTGGATGCGATTCTCGACGTCACCGTGGTTTATCCACAGGCGAACATCCCGGGTTTCTGGGATTTGATCAGCGGCAACGTGCCGCGCGTGATCATCGATATCAAGACCCGCGAACTCGACCCGGCGCTGTGGCAGGGTGATTACGAGAATAATCCGGCGTTTCGTCAAACGGTCCAGAGCTGGGTCAACCAGCTCTGGAACGAGAAGGATCAGCGCATCGCCGAACTGCGCGGCGAACGCGGCTGAATCAGCTACCGGTGCCGGCGCCCCAGATGCTGCCGAGGCTTTGCAGCAGCGGGCCGCCGACGCCCTGATCACCCAAGTACTTGAGCAGCACCGGGGCAAACTGGCCGACCATGCCACTGTCCATGCCCAGCGCGCCGAAGGCATTGTTCAGGTCATTGGTGTCCTTGACGTTGCCCAGCGCGTTTTCGAGCCCGGCTGACTTGCCCGACGAGCCCAACAAGCCGCTCAGCGCCGCCAGGTTACCGCCACCGCCCGACAGCTTGTCGATGCCCGGTACTTCTTTGGCCAACTGTGAATAATCAGTGCTGCTCAACTGGTTCTTGGCCAGGCCAAGCATGGCGCTGGTGCCGCCGACGGCTTGTTGAGGGGTAACCCCCAGACCGGTGACGGCTTGCAGCAGACCGGCGGTTTCCGAGGTCGGCGCCGCGGCGGTGGCAGCATTGCCGCCCTGCATGCTCGAAGCCGCCTTGGTCACGTCGTCCAGACTGAAACCGGCGAACACCGGGCTGGCCGCAAGGGTCATCAGTGAAGCCAAGGCAATACCGCGTGAAATCTTCATTCAGACATCCTCTTGCGCTGTGAAAACCACCCGTTGCACGGGCAGTGAAACTGCCGGTTTGACCGGGTATCCGCCGGCATGTTCCGGCGCGGCGCATCCATTTTCGTCCGGCCTGCGTATATAAAACGTGAAATCCCGGACACCTTCGCGATGAATGGCACAACCGCTATCACTGAACTAGCCTGTGAACAGTCCGAGCCCAGCCCTCGTCGCTCTACCTTTGCCTGGAGAGTCGTCATTTCCATCGCCGACACCGATCAGTTGCGCCAGCTGTTGGCCCAGTGTGCACTGGGCGATCGTCGCGCCTTCGAAACGCTGTACCGCAGCGTCGGCCCGCGTCTGCATGGTGTCGCCCTGCGGTTTATGCGCCGCACCGATCTGGCCGAGGAAGTGCTGCAGGAAAGCTTCGTGCGCATCTGGAACAACGCCTCGCGCTACGAAGCGCATCTGTCGGCGCCGCTGACCTGGATGATCAACATCACCCGTAATCAGGCCATCGATCAGTTGCGCAAACATCGCGAAAGGCCACTGACTGATCTGGAACAGGACACACTGCCGGACGAAAGCCCCTCGGCTCACGAGCAACTGAACAGCGCCCGCGAGGCCAACGCGCTGAACCGATGCCTCGAAACCCTCGAAAGCATGCAGCGCCAGTCAATCACCGTGGCCTACTTTCAAGGACTGTCGTGCACGGAACTCGCCGAACATCTCGCCACGCCACTGGGGACAGTCAAATCGTGGATTCGCCGTGGCATGGAACGCCTGCGCCGGTGCCTTGAATCATGAACTACCAGACCCCTGCCCTGCGCCGCGCCCTCGCTGCCGATTACGCCATCGGCCTGATGTCTGCACCTGCGCGGCGGCGCTTTGAACAGTTGCTACTGGATGACGCGGCATTAAGGGCTGAACTGGCGCAATGGCAGGAAAGCCTCGCCACTCTCACCGAAGCGCTGCCGGAACATCCGGTGCCCGACCGCGTGTGGCACGGCATCACCTCGCGCATCGAACCACAGGTTCTGCATGTGCCTGAAAAACGGCCATTCTGGAACTGGCTGCGACTCACCGCTGCGATCTGCTCCATTGCCGTGCTGGTGTTCCTCGGCTCGCTGTACAACCGCGACGACGCCCGCTACCGCGCCACCCTGCTGACCGCCGATGCGCAACCGGCGCTGAAGGTCGAAGCGCATGCGGATTATCTGCAAGTTGAGCCGCTGACGCTGGCGGCGGTTGATGCGGATCGTAGTCTGGAACTGTGGGCGATTCCGGCGGATGGCAAACCGATTTCCCTCGGGGTCATTCCGGCGGGAGGCAAAGGCAAGGTTGAGCTGAGCGAAGCGCAGAAAGCCTTGATCGGTAAACCGATTGCGCTGGCGGTAAGTCTTGAGCCGAAAGGTGGTTCGCCGACCGGGCAACCGACTGGGCCGGTGCTGTATCAAGGGACGTTGGCGGCCCTTTGAAGCAAAGCCCCTCACCCTAGCCCTCTCCCAGAGGGAGAGGGGACTGACCGTGGTGTTCTCTCGAGTTTCATCGACCTGAATTACCGAGCCGAACTCGGGCCCGATAACAACGCAAATCTGCTCCCTTTCCCCCTCTCCCTTAGGGAGAGGGCTGGGCGGGCGGCGTTCCGATGAGGGTAGCTTTTTACCTTGGATTTCAACAAAAAACGGCGAACCTGAGGTCGCCGTTTTGTATTGCGCTCAAGCCTTACGCCGCACTAAACAACTTATGCGGATCAATCACAAACTTCTTCGGCACGCCCGCATCGAACTCGCCATACCTTCCGGCGCCTGATCAAGGCTGATCTCCCCGCAAGACTTCAAATCCGCGAAACAACCCGAGGGCTGAGATCTTTTTAGGCCGTTAATTGCTTGTCATGCAAATCAATATTTCAAAAAGAACTAGACACCTGTCAGATCTGACAGGTGTCTAGCGATCCGGGCTGGAATAGGCTGCTGGTGTGTCAATTGTTCGAAGAAAGCGAGGTGCAATTAACGGTCATTCAACGGGAGATACGGTGATGGAGAAGCAACTCAGTCCGCGCGATCAACTGCTCGAATCAGATGTCCCGCCGATCATCTTTTGCATCAGCCCGGACGATCCGATCATCAAATACATCAAAGCGGGGCAGAAGGTCACCTATGACCTTGTGCAGGGCGATAACGGTCAATATTACGCAGTCGATATAAAACTGGCTCAGGACGAGGACTTTCTCAAACATCCTCATTCTTCTGTTGTTTTGTAAATGTTTTCACCAATCAATCGAAACGGGAAGCAAAGACATGGCAGGTAGAGAGAATGGCACGGTCAAGTGGTTCAACGATGAAAAGGGGTTTGGTTTCATAACGCCGAAGAATGGCGGCGATGACCTCTTCGTTCATTTCAAAGCAATCAAGGCTGATGGGTTCAAGACTCTGAAGGAAGGACAATCAGTTAGTTACATTTCTGCTAAAGGGCAGAAAGGAATGCAAGCAGAAGAAGTTGAAATTGAGTAAAAGCGGAAGGAAATTCCCGCCCCCATGAAAAACGGCGCCTCAATGGCGCCGTTTTCTATTGCGTAAAACCTTAAGCCGCACTAAACAACTTATGCGGATCAATCACAAACTTCTTCGGCACGCCCGCATCGAACTCGCCATACCCTTCCGGCGCCTGATCGAGGCTGATCACCTGCACGCCTACCACTTCAGCAATGTTGATGCGATCCCACATGATCGCCTGCATCAGTTGGCGGTTGTATTTCATCACTGGGGTCTGGCCGGTGTGGAAGCTGTGCGACTTGGCCCAGCCCAGGCCGAAGCGAATGCTCAGGCTGCCCATTTTCGCAGCGGCATCGACAGCACCCGGATCTTCGGTGACGTACAGGCCGGGGATACCGATCTTGCCGGCTACGCGCACCACACCCATCAGTGAGTTGAGCACGGTGGCCGGGGCCTCGGCTTTTACGCCGTCGTGGCCATGGCCGCGCGCTTCGAAACCGACGCAGTCCACTGCACAATCCACTTCCGGTTCGCCCAGCAGTGCGGCGATCTGTTCGTGCAGCGGCGTGTCCTTGGACAGGTCGACGATTTCAAAACCCTGCGCCTTGGCGTGGGCCAGGCGGATGGTGTTGACGTCGCCGACGATCACCACCGCCGCACCGAGCAGACGCGCGGAAGCGGCTGCGGCCAGACCGACCGGGCCGGCGCCGGCAATGTAAACGGTGCTGCCCGGGCCAACGCCGGCAGTGACGGCGCCGTGGTAACCGGTAGGGAGGATGTCGGAGAGGCAGGTCAGGTCGCGGATTTTCTCCATGGCCTTGTCGCGGTCCGGCAATTTCAGCAGGTTGAAGTCGGCGTATGGCACCAGCACGTATTCGGCCTGGCCACCGGTCCAGTCGCCCATGTCGACATAACCGTAAGCACCGCCAGCACGAGCGGGGTTGACGGTCAGGCACACGCCTGTGTGTTGCTCTTTGCAGGAACGGCAGCGCCCGCAAGCGACGTTGAACGGTACGGAGACCAAGTCACCGATTTTCAGGTTTTCGACGTCGGAGCCTTTTTCGATCACCTCGCCGGTGATCTCGTGCCCCAGCACCAGACCGGTTTGCGCCGTGGTACGGCCGCGCACCATGTGTTGGTCGGAGCCGCAGATGTTGGTGGAAACCACTTTGAGAATGACCCCGTGCTCGATCTTGCGACCGCGCGGGTCCTGCATTTTCGGATAGTCGATTTTCTGTACTTCGACCTTGCCAGCGCCGAGATACACCACACCACGATTGCCAGACATGCTTTCACCTCGCTGTTGTTTTTATGGAACCGCGTTGCCCAGGCAGGCAGCGCGTTAAGTGCTCGGGTACAGATGCTGTTTATGTGTTGCCTGTTATGGCCTCTTCGCGAGCAAGCTCGCTCTCACAGGGGTATGCGTTCCAATGTGGGAGCGAGCTTGCTCGCGAAAGCGATCTAAAGAACGACCGTGCGATTGGCGTTGAGGAAAACCCTTCTTTCGATGTGATATCCAACAGCACGGGCCAGTGTCAGGCCTTCAATATCGCGCCCCTTGGCAATCAGATCCTCAGGGTAATGACTGTGATCCACCGCCTCGACGCCTTGGGCAATGATCGGCCCTTCGTCGAGATCGTTATTGATGTAATGCGCCGTCGCGCCAACCAGTTTCACGCCCTTGTTGTAGGCCTGGTGATACGGCTTGGCGCCCTTGAAACCCGGCAGCAGCGAGTGATGAATGTTGATCGCCTTACCATCGAGCTTGCGGCACAACTCCGGCGACAGCACCTGCATATAGCGGGCGAGGATCACCAGTTCAGCGCCGGACTCTTCGATCACCTGCCACACCTGACGTTCCTGCGACGGTTTGTCGTTGGGGTCGAGGGGGAAATGGTAGTAGGGAATCTGGTGCCAGTCGGCCAATGGCTTGAGATCCGGATGGTTGGACACCACCGCCGCCACATCCATCGACAACTGGCCGATGCGCTGGCGGTAGAGCAAGTCGTTGAGGCAGTGATCGGCCTTGGAGACCATGATCACCACTTTCGGCCGGTAGTTCGGCGCGGTCAATTCGAAGACCATGCCGAAGGCCTGACCACGTTCGGCTAAACCCGCGCGGAAGGATTGCTCGTCGAAACCGTCGGGCTGGCGGAATTCCACGCGGATGAAGAAACGCCCGGAGAGGCGGTCATCGAACGAGTGGTGCTCGGTGACGTAGCAGCCCTGCTCGAACAGAAAACGCGTCACCGCGTCCACCGTGCCGAGGACGCTGGGGCAGTCGGCGGTCAGAATCCATGTGTCTGGGGCGCGGCTCATGGTGCGGTGACTCCTGTTCTTTGTGCGCGGTGTCTGGGGGATTTTTGCCCCTCACCCTAGCCCTCTCCCGGAGGTAGAGGGGACTGACCGAGGTGTTCTTTCGAGCTACGCCGACCTGAAATATCGCGGGTGAATATAGATCACAAAAACACCCGAAATCGGCTCCCTTCCCCCTCTCCCCCCTGGGGGAGAGGGCTGGGGTGAGGGGGTGGCTTTTGATCTTTCAGGCCTGAACGCTCAACCCGTACTCAGCCGAAGCATCCTGCAACCACAACCACCAGTAATCCGAAAAACTGCGACGAATCAGCAATTCCCAGGTGTCTTCGGCCGTGTGGCGAATCATCAACTGCGACTTGGCGAATACCGTGCCGACCGCTTTACCCACCGGGAAATTGTTCGGGTGCACGTCGTAGCTGGTGGACTTCATCAGCACCTGACGCACGTTCGGCCCGCTCAGTTCGAGCACTTGCTGGCCGCCGCTGACATTGACGATCGCGATGTGCAGATCGCCCAGGGCTTCACGCAGTTTCTGTTCGGCGGCGAATTCCTCACCGCTTGGCACGATCAGCAGCCACTCGTCCGGGCCCATCCATTGCAGGCTGGTTTCACCTTTGACGATCACGCTCAGAGCGCCGGGCAGTTCGATACCCAGGGCCTTGTGCACACCGGCGGCGAACGCGGCATCGTGGCCATCGCCACGAATGGTCAGGTGGCCGAGGAGTTTCTTTTCCCGCACGATCACGCCGGCGTTCTTGCGGCCCTTGCCGACCAGGCTGGCGAGGTCGGCATGGTGCAGCGACGACTCGGCCTTGGCGCCGGTGGTCGGGCGTTGTTGGTAAACATTGGCTGTGGTCATAAAGCACCTTCCTGAATTCTTGATCGTTCCCACGCTCTGCGTGGGAATGCCGCCATGGACGCTCTGCGTCCGCTCTTGGGACGCGGAGCGTCCCGGGATGCATTCCCACGCAGAGCGTGGGAACGATCAGTGTCAGATGTTCTGGCGATCACCCTTCGGATCAAAGAACACCGAAGAAACAATCTCCGCCTCGATCACGCTGCCATCGGCCAGCGGTGCAAACACCCGCTCACCGAGGCGCTTCAGACCGCCCTTGACCACACCCATGGCAAACGAATAACCGAGGGAGTTGTGCGCGTAGCTGGACGTCACGTGGCCGACCATGGTCATCGGGATCGCCTGCTTGGTGTTGAACACCAATTGCGCGCCTTCCGGCAGCCAGACATTCGGATCAATCGGCTTCAGGCCGACCAACTGTTTACGCTGATCCTTCACGCAGTCTTCACGGTTCATCCCACGCTGGCCGATCCACGAGAACGGTTTGGTGCGACCGACGCACCAGCCCATGTTCAAGTCGTCCGGGGTCATCGAGCCGTCCGTGTCCTGACCGACAATGATGAAGCCCTTCTCGGCACGCAGGACGTGCATGGTTTCAGTGCCGTACGGGGTCAGGTTGTACTGCTTGCCGGCCTCGACGATTTTCTCCAGCACGCCCATCGCATAGTCGGCCTGCACGTTGACTTCGTACGACAGCTCACCGGTGAACGAGATGCGGAACACCCGCGCAGGCACGCCGCCGACCAGACCTTCTTTCCAGGTCATAAACGGGAACGCTTCGTTGCTCAGATCAATGTCGGTCACGGCGCTGAGCAGCTTGCGGCTGTTCGGCCCGGACAGGGTCATGGTCGCCCAGTGGTCAGTCACGGAGGTGAAGTAAACCTTCATGTCCGGCCATTCAGTCTGGTGGTACAGCTCCAGCCACTGCAGCACGCGCGCCGCGCCGCCGGTGGTGGTGGTCATGACGAAATGGTTGTCGGCCAGGCACGCCGTCACACCGTCGTCGAAGACCATGCCGTCTTCTTTGCACATCAAACCGTAGCGAGCCTTGCCCACGTCAAGTTTGGTCCAGGCGTTGGTGTACACGCGGTTGAGGAACTCGCGGGCATCCGGGCCTTGAATGTCGATCTTGCCGAGGGTCGAGGCGTCGAGCAGGCCGACGCTGTCGCGCACAGCTTTGCATTCACGCTTCACGGCGGCATGCAGGTCTTCACCGTTTTTCGGGAAGTACCATGGACGCTTCCACTGACCGACGTCTTCAAACTCGGCACCGTTCTTCACATGCCAGGCATGCAGCGCGGTGTAACGCACCGGCTCGAAGATGTGCCCACAGTGACGACCGGCCACGGCGCCGAAAGTCACCGGCGTGTAGTTCGGACGGAACATGGTGGTGCCCATCTGCGGGATGGTCACGTTCAGCGAGCGGGCCGCGATGGCCAGACCGTTGACGTTGCCGAGCTTGCCCTGATCGGTGCCGAAACCCAGCGCGGTGTAGCGTTTGACGTGTTCGACCGATTCGAAACCTTCGCGGGTCGCCAGTTCGATGGCGGCGGCGGTCACGTCGTTTTGCAGGTCGACGAATTGCTTCGGCGCCCGTGCGGTGTTCTTTTCATGCGGCACCTGGAACAGCGCCAGCGTCGGCTCTTCGAGACGACTCAGGGCTTTTGGCAGCACGCCTTCGACGGTCTGGAAACCGGCTTCAGCGGCAGCGCGCACGCCACCTTCAAAACCGTCAGCCAGCGAATCGCCGAGACCGTACACGCCGTTGATGCCACCAACGCACACGCGCTTCTGCGGTGCTTCGCCCGGTACGAAACCGAGGATGTCTTCACGCCAGGTCGGCTTGCCACCGAGGTGCGAGGCCAAGTGAACGACCGGGCTGTAACCGCCGGAACTGGCGATCACATCGCAGTCGAGCCATTCGCCCGGGCTGGTCACGGCGTGCGCTTTGACATCGATCGCGGCAATACGAGCAGCGGTGACGCGCTTGCTGCCACGGGCTTCGATCACGGCGCTGCCGGTGAGAATGCGGATGCCTTTGGCGCGGGCTTCTTCCACCAGCGCACCACGCGGATTGCTGCGCGCATCGGCGATGGCCACCACTTGCAGACTGGCGTCGAGCCAATCCAGTGCCACGCGGTAGGCGTGATCGTTGTTGGTGCTGAGGACAAGCTTCTTGCCCGGTGCTACGCCGTAACGACGCACGTAAGTCGACACCGCACCGGCAAGCATGTTGCCCGGCACATCGTTGTTGCCGTAAACCAGCGGACGCTCGCAAGCACCGGTCGCCAGCACCACACGCTTGGCGCGAACACGGTGAATACGCTGACGCACCTGACCGATTGGCGCACGGTCGCCGAGGTGATCGGTGAGGCGTTCGTGAATGGTCAGGAAGTTGTGGTCGTGGTAACCGTTGACCGTGGCGCGCGGCAACAGCAGCACATCCGGGGTGTTCTTCAGTTCCGTGATGACGCTGGCGACCCAGTCCATCGCCGGTTTGCCGTCGAGGCTTTCGCGGGAATCGAGCAGGCTGCCACCGAACTCTTCCTGCTCATCGGCAAGAATCACTCGGGCACCGCTGCGCGCAGCGGCCAGGGCAGCGGCGAGACCGGCCGGGCCAGCACCGACGATCAGCACGTCGCAGTGCTGGTTCATGTAGTCGTAGGTGTCCGGATCATTCTCGGTCGGCGAACGGCCCAGACCGGCAGCCTTACGAATGTACTTCTCGTAGGTCATCCAGAACGACTGCGGGTACATAAAGGTTTTGTAGTAGAAACCCGGCGGCATCAGCTTGCCGCCGACCTTGCCGAGAATACCCATCATGTCGTTGTTGACGCTCGGCCAACCGTTGGTGCTGGTCGCAACCAGACCTTGATACAGCGCCTGTTGCGTGGCGCGCACGTTGGGAATCTGCGTGGCTTCGGTAGCACCGATCTGCAGCACCGCGTTCGGCTCTTCGGCACCGGCGGCGAAGATCCCGCGAGGACGCGAATACTTGAAGCTGCGGCCAATGATGTCGACGCCGTTGGCGATCAGTGCGGCGGCCAGCGAGTCACCCTCGAAGCCTTTGTAGCTCTGACCGTTGAAGGTGAAGCTCAGCACTTTGTTGCGGTCGATCCGTCCACCGTTGGACAGGCGATTGGTCTGGCTCATACCTTCTCTCCCAGCGCCGTCGTGGCTGTTTTCGCCGAATCAGCCTTGTCGGTGAATTGCGGCTTGGTGCCGATCTTGTAGGTTTCGAGAATCTCGTAGGTCACGGTGTCGCGGGTGACGTTGAAGTACTGGCGGCAACCGGCAACGTGATCCCACAGTTCGTGGTGCAGACCGCGCGGGTTATCGCGGAAGAACATGTAGTCGCCCCACTCCTCGTCGGTGCAGGCGCCAGGGTCGAGCGGGCGCGGAATGTGCGCCTGACCGGATGCGTGGAATTCCTCTTCGGAGCGCAGTTCGCCGCAGTGAGGACAGAAGATATGCAACATGGGGATTTCTCCTGTTAGTGGGCGACGGCAGCAGCGCCGTGTTCGTCGATGAGTGCGCCGTTGTGGAAACGGTCGATGGAAAACGGGGCGGCCAACGGGTGCATTTCACCCTTGGCCAGACTCGCGGCAAACACGTTGCCCGAGCCAGGTGTGGCCTTGAAGCCGCCGGTGCCCCAACCGCAGTTGAAGAACATGTTCGGGACCGGGGTTTTCGAAATGATCGGGCAAGCGTCCGGCGTGGTGTCGACGATGCCGCCCCACTGCCGGTTCATGCGTACCCGCGACAGCACCGGGAACATCTCGACGATGGCCTGGATGGTGTGCTCGATCACCGGATACGAACCGCGCTGGCCGTAGCCGTTGTAGCCGTCGATACCGGCGCCGATCACCAGATCGCCCTTGTCAGACTGGCTGATGTAACCGTGCACCGCGTTGGACATGATCACGCTGTCGATAATCGGTTTGATCGGCTCGGACACCAGCGCTTGCAGCGGGTGGGATTCGATCGGCAGACGGAAACCGGCGAGTTTGGCCATGTGCCCGGAGTTACCGGCCGTGACCACACCGACGCGCTTGGCGCCAATGAAACCCTTGTTGGTTTCCACACCGATGCACACGCCGTTTTCCTTGCGGAAGCCGATCACTTCGGTCTGCTGGATCAAGTCGACACCGAGGGCGTCAGCGGCACGGGCAAAGCCCCAGGCCACGGCATCGTGACGGGCAACGCCGCCGCGACGCTGAACGGTCGCGCCCAACACTGGGTAGCGAGTGTTTTTCGAGCAGTCGAGGTACGGAATCTCGTCAGCGACCTGCTTGGCGTTGAGCAGTTCGCCATCGACGCCGTTGAGGCGGTTGGCGCTGACCCGACGCTCGGAATCACGGATGTCCTGCAGGGTGTGGCACAGGTTGTAGACGCCACGCTGGGAGAACATCACGTTGTAGTTGAGATCCTGCGACAGGCCTTCCCACAATTTCATCGCGTGTTCGTAGAGGTGCGCCGACTCGTCCCACAGGTAGTTGGACCGCACGATGGTGGTGTTGCGCGCGGTGTTACCGCCGCCCAGCCAGCCCTTCTCGACCACGGCGACGTTGGTGATGCCGTGTTCTTTGGCCAGATAGTAGGCAGTCGCCAGACCGTGCCCGCCGCCGCCGACGATGACCACGTCGTAGACCTTCTTCGGCGTTGGCGTGCGCCACATGCGCTGCCAGTTTTCGTGGTGGCTGAGGGAGTGTTTGAAGAGGCCGAAGCCCGAATAGCGTTGCATAGTCATTTACTCCAGAACGCTCAGCGGTAAACCGGGAAGTCAGCGCACAGGGCCGACACTTGCTGGGCAACATTGGCCTCGACATCGGCATCGCCGAGGTTATCGAGGATGTCGCAGATCCAGCCGGCCAACACTTCGCACTGGGTCACCTTGAAGCCGCGAGTTGTGACGGCCGGGGTGCCGATGCGCAGGCCCGAGGTCACGAACGGCGATTGCGGGTCGTTCGGCACGGCGTTCTTGTTGACGGTGATGTGCGCGCGGCCGAGGGCGGCGTCGGCGTCTTTGCCGGTCAGGCCCTGACGGATCAGGCTGACCAGGAACAAGTGGTTGTCGGTGCCGCCAGACACTACATCGTAGCCACGCTTGATAAACACGCTGGCCATCGCCTGAGCGTTGTCGATCACCTGTTGCTGATACGCCTTGAAGCCTGGCTCCAGCGCTTCCTTGAAGCACACGGCTTTACCGGCGATGACGTGCATCAGCGGGCCGCCCTGGGCGCCAGGGAACACGGCAGCGTTGAGCTTCTTCTCGATCTCTTCGTTGGACTTGGCCAGGATCAAGCCGCCACGTGGACCGCGCAGGGTTTTGTGCGTGGTGGTGGTGACCACGTCGGCGTACGGCAGCGGGTTCGGGTACAGACCGGCGGCGACCAGACCGGCAACGTGGGCCATGTCGACAAACAGCAGCGCACCGACCTTGTCAGCGATCTGACGGAAGCGCGGGAAGTCGAGGGTCTTGGAGTACGCGGAGAACCCGGCGACGATCATTTTCGGCTTGCACTCGACGGCCAGACGCTCGACTTCGTCGTAATCGATCAGCCCGGTGTCGGTGTTGATACCGTACTGCACGGCGTTGTAGAGCTTGCCCGAAGACGACACCTTGGCGCCGTGGGTCAGGTGCCCGCCGTGGGCCAGGCTCATGCCGAGGATGGTGTCGCCCGGCTGGATCAGCGCCAGGTACACGGCGCTGTTGGCCGAAGAACCGGAGTGCGGCTGGACGTTGGCGTAATCGGCGCCGAACAGTTGCTTGGCGCGTTCGATGGCCAGCGCTTCGACTTTATCCACATGCTCGCAGCCACCGTAGTAGCGCTTGCCCGGATAACCTTCGGCGTATTTGTTGGTCAGGCCGCTGCCTTGCGCTTGCATGACGCGTTTGCTGGTGTAGTTCTCCGACGCGATCAGCTCGATGTGATCTTCCTGACGTTGCTCCTCGGCATTCATCGCCGCCAGCAGTGCATCGTCGTAACCCTGGATCTGGTCTTGCTTGCTGAACATCGCGTCTCTCCCAGCGGCATCTGTGCGCCATTCGTCTCGGTAAGGCACTGGCATTGAAGGCAGTGCCCTTTGATGCCGATGGTATGACCGGCGCAGACAGCTCAAATGCCTGCGCGCGCCACGCAAAGGTGCGTTTACGACATGGCCTGAAATGCTCTCTTCGAAACGCCGCAGATCCCCTGTGGGAGCGAGCCTGCTCGCGAAAGCGGTCGGTCAGCCAACTTCTATGTTGGATGTGCCGGCCTCTTCGCGAGCAGGCTCGCTCCCACAGGGGTCAGGTGTATGCCGCGCGGATGGCGAGCAGCAGGAGGAAATGTGCGGGATAGAATGCATACGCCCAACGGCGCATGGGGGGTGGCTGGAGATGTCGCACATGTCGCAACAGGAACATTCCGAGCATTGGCGCAAACAGACAGGTGGCAATGCCAAGAATGGCGACGCTACTGCCGAACCTCGCCGAGTCGTACAGGACTTGCCATTGGTTGGCCGCCAAACTCACCAACCCCGGCAGCAGGCTGAAATACCACGGCCGGCGAAATACCAGCAGCATCGCCAGCGGCAACAGAATCCCGAACAAACCGAACATCAGTCGTTCCGGAAACATGGCGGCCAACACCAGCGCAGCAACACCGAGCAATCGCGACATGCTCGAGGGATCCTGCCACCCCCGCGCCACCAGCAAGCCCAACGCCAGCGTCGGCATCACGTTCAACGTATCGGGCTCAGGAATGTACAGCCGATAGGGAATCTCACTGACTGCACTGAACAGCATCAACCAGCCCAGATAGCGCCATTCCATCCTCCGCGACCCGTCGCGCGCCAGATTCGCCGCCATCGCCAGGCAAAACCACGGAAACGCCAGCCGCCCAGGCACATACAGCCAATCGGCGGAGAACCCGGCATATCGCAGGTGATCGAGCAACATGCACAGGAGCGCCAGCCACTTGAGCAGATCCAGTGCGCCGTCGCGTTTGCTCAGGTGCATAATCGTCCTACAAACTGGTAATTTCCTGAACGTGACATCCCGTGTGCTCCCCGGAAGATCTTCGGTAAAGTGCGCACCCTCATTGACCACGAGCCTTCACAAGAGTCTCGACCACGGAAGCCGGCCATGACCGACAAGAGCCAACAATTCGCCAGCGACAACTATTCCGGAATCTGCCCTGAAGCCTGGGCTGCGATGGAACAGGCCAACCACGGCCACCAGCGCGCGTATGGCGACGATGAATGGACCGCACGCGCGGCCGACCATTTCCGCCAATTGTTTGAAACCGACTGCGAAGTGTTCTTCGCCTTCAACGGCACCGCCGCCAACTCGCTGGCCCTGTCGTCGCTGTGCCAGAGTTACCACAGCGTGATCTGCTCGGAAACCGCCCACGTCGAAACCGACGAATGCGGCGCCCCGGAATTTTTCTCCAACGGCTCGAAACTGCTGATCGCCGGCACCGAAAACGGCAAGATCACCCCGCAATCGATCCGCGAAGTCGCGCTCAAGCGCCAGGACATCCATTACCCGAAACCGCGTGTGGTCACCCTGACCCAAGCCACTGAAGTCGGTAGTGTCTATACCCCGGAAGAAGTCCGCGCCATCAGCGCCACCTGCAAAGAGCTGGGTCTGCACCTGCACATGGACGGCGCGCGTTTCTCCAACGCCTGCGCCTTCCTCGGCTGCTCGCCAGCGGATCTGACCTGGAAGGCCGGCGTCGATGTGCTGTGCTTCGGCGGCACCAAGAACGGCATGGCCGTGGGTGAAGCGATCCTGTTCTTCAACCACAAACTGGCGGAAGACTTCGATTACCGCTGCAAACAGGCCGGGCAACTGGCGTCGAAAATGCGTTTCCTCTCGGCACCCTGGGTCGGCATTCTCGAAAACGGCGCCTGGCTGAAATACGCCCGCCACGCCAACCACTGCGCGCAATTGCTGGCCGAGCTGGTCAGCGACATTCCAGGCGTCGAATTGATGTTCCCGGTGCAGGCCAACGGCGTGTTCCTGCAACTGTCGGAACCGGCGATTGCCGCGCTGACCGCAAAAAACTGGCGCTTCTACACCTTCATCGGCAAGGGCGGCGCGCGCTTCATGTGCTCCTGGGACACCGAAGAAGAACGCGTCCGCGAACTGGCCCGCGACATCCGCGAAGTCATGTCCGCCTGACCTGACTCCCGCACACTGATCGTTCCCACGCTCCGCGTGGGAATGCCTCCCGGGACGCTCCGCGTTCCAGCCTCACCACTGTCGACATGCTTAACACCGCTATGACGCGGAGCGTCGACGGCTGCATTCCCACGCAGAGCGTGGGGACGATCTTCGATCGGGAATGATTTTTCCCACCGCAACACCAGACTTCTCTTCTAGCGAGAACATGCCACCCGACTCATCCTGATCGTTCCCACGCTCCGCGTGGTAACGCATCCCGGGACGCTCCGCGTTCCATCTCCAATGCACCGCAAGATTCAAGGAAGAATCCCATGGGCCGCAGCCGCTACACCCTTACCGAAACCGACAAGCCACATTTTCTGACCTGCACGGTCATGGAGTGGCTGCCGCTGTTTATCCGTCCCTACATCGTCGACCACCTGCTCAACTGCTGGCGTTATCAACAGACCCACCATGACTTGAAGCTGTACGGCTACGTGATTCTGGAAAACCATCTTCACTTCGTCGCCCAAGCACCCGACCTGAGCAAATGCCTCAGTCAGTTCAAGTCATTCACCGCTCGAAAGATTATTGATGATCTGCAAAGCAAAGGTGCAGACAAAGCCCTGCAACGTCTGCGCTTTAGCAAACGTGCGCACAAGCAAGACCGGGTTTACCAGTTGTGGCAAGAAGGCTCCCACGCAGAGATGGTTTATAGCGAATCGGTGATGCGCCAGAAGCTTGAATACATCCACAACAACCCAGTGAAACGCGGATATGTGGATTTGCCAGAACAATGGCGTTATTCGAGTGCCAGGAACTACGCGGGAATGCCGGGGCTGATCGAGGTTCAGTGCTGGTATTAAAATGGGACGCGGAGCGTCCCGGGCTGCATTCCCACGCAGAGCGTGGGAACGATCAACTCGCCCACTCAGCCCTCCTCGTTCGCACCTGAAGACTTGGTCTACATTGTCTGTCGAGCCCTCCGCTCACATAACAATAAGCAGGAGCATCGGCATGTCGTTACAAGGCAAAACCCTGTTCATCACCGGCGCCAGCCGTGGCATTGGCCGCGAGATTGCGCTACGGGCCGCGAGGGACGGGGCCAATATCGTGATTGCGGCGAAGAGCGCCGAACCCCACGCCAAACTGCCCGGCACCATCCACAGCGTCGCCGCCGAAGTCGAAGCGGCGGGTGGCAAGGCTTTAGCCCTGCAAGTCGATGTGCGTGATGAAGACGCCGTACGCCAGGCACTGGCTCAGGCCAACGATCATTTCGGCGGCATCGATGCACTGGTGAACAACGCCGGGGCGATCAAACTCACCGGTGTGCAACACATCGAGCTCAAACGCTTCGACCTGATGCATCAGATCAACACCCGCGCGGTGTTGCTGTGCAGCCAGGCCGCCCTGCCTTATCTGAAGAAATCTGCCGGGCACATTCTCAACCTGTCGCCCCCGCTGAATCTGGCAAGCAAGTGGTTTGCCCAGTTCAGCCCTTACACCGTGACCAAATACGGCATGAGCATGCTGACGATCGGGATGAGCGAGGAATTTGCCAGTTACGGGATCAGTGTCAATTCGTTGTGGCCGCAGACGATGATTGCGACGGCGGCGATTGAATTTCAGTTGGGTAATCGGGAGTCGTTCAAGCAGGCGCGAACGCCAGCGATCATGGCGGATGCGGCGCATGTGATTCTGGATAGCAGCGGGCGGCAGATTACCGGGCGGTTGTTGATTGATGAGGAGATTTTGCGGGAGAGCGGCGTTGGCGAATTTGAGCATTACCGGTTTGAACCGGGGAGTAATGCGGCGTTGATGACGGATTTGTTTATCGACTGAAAAGCCCCTCACCCTAGCCCTCTCCCAGAGGGAGAGGGGACTGACCGTGGTGTTTATCAGAGTTACGCCGACGTGAAATACCGAGCCGAACTCACATTTTGAAAAGCCCAAAAATCGGCTCCCTCTCCCTCGGGAGAGGGCTGGGGTGAGGGGCAAGCCGTGCGCAAAAATTCGCCCCACTCAAAAATCGATTCGCACATCCCCTTTAGGCACACTGCAGCACGACAAGATAAACCCTTCAGCCTCGTCATCCTCGGTAATCCCGCCGTTGTGTTCCATCTCCACCTCGCCGCCCAGCTTCAACACCTTGCACGTGCCGCAAATCCCCATCCCGCACGCCTTCGGAATCATCAAGCCAAGCTTGGCCGCCGCCGCATGCACCGTCTCACCCGGTGCCACACGAATGCTCTTGCCAGACGAAGTGAATTCGACCTGATGCAGATCCGCTGCATCGATTTCCGGTGCATCCGCTGCCTGCTCCGCCTGCTCCACCGCATCGGCACGAGCTTCCGGTGGCGTAGCGCCGAAGGATTCCTCGTGATAACGCGACATGTCGTAACCGGCCACTTCCAGCAGGCGCTTGACCGCGTTCATGTACGGCGTCGGGCCGCAGCAGAACACTTCGCGCTCAAGGAAGTCGGGAACCATCAGCTCGAGCATCTTGTGATTGAGGTAGCCGCGATACCCGGCCCACGGCTCGCCCAGTCCGTGCTTCTCGCAAATCAGGTGCAGGCTGAAGTTGTCGATCCGCGACGCCATGTGTTCCAGCTCGCGGTGATAGATGATGTCTTTCGGCGAGCGCGCGCTGTGGATAAAGGTCATGTCGACGTTGGCGTTGGTGTCGTAGAACCAGCGCGCCATCGACATGCACGGCGTGATCCCGACGCCGCCGCTGAGGTACAGCACTTTCGGGCTCGGGAAATCGATGGCATTGAACAGCCCAACCGGCCCGTGCACCGCCAGCTCTTGCCCCTCATGCAGCGTGTCGTGCAACCAGTTGGAGACCTTGCCGCCCGGTACACGTTTGATCGTTACCGAAAAGCTGTACGGCACCGACGGCGAACTGGAGATCGTGTACGAGCGCATGATCGGCTGGCCTTCGATTTCCAGCTCCAGGGTCACGAACTGCCCGGGCTTGAAGAAGAACAGGATCGGCTGGTCGGCCATAAAGCAGAAGGTGCGCACGTCCCAGGTTTCCTGGATGACTTTGACGCAACGGACGATGTGTCGGCCATTGGCCCAGGTCTGGGTGGTGACCGGATTCAGGAAGCTGTTGGACATGCTGTTCTCCACGGCCGACTGTCGGCCTCATGTCGGCGATTCTGCGTATAGCGTGAACCGTCCGTTTACCTATCCGCGACATCGGCATACTTATCGCGACCAGCCCCCAATCACCGGGGGTTGCGCGTCGGGAACAGATTGCACCATGTCGCCCATGGATAAGGTTCCGCCCCGCGCCGGCCCCACACTCGCCCCAACACCAATACAGATTCTTTACACCTTGCGTAGCAACCGTTAGCAGCACACCTGATCAGCCACTTTTCGCCGGCCACGCAGATGGCCATGAGGATCACATCGATGGACGTCACCGCAAAAATCAGCCTGGGCGATCCGCTGGAACCCGCACGCAAGGCCACCGCACAAATGCTGCAAGAGCGCGAGCGCACCTTTTCACTGCCACAGCCGTTCTATAGCGATGAACGGCTGTTCGATATCGACATGCAGGAGATCTTCCAGAAAGAGTGGTTGATCGCTGGTATGACCTGCGAGATCCCGGCCAAGGGCAACTACCTGACCCTGCAGGTCGGCAAAAACCCGATCATCGTCATCCGTGGCGCCGAAGGCGTGGTGCACGCGTTCCATAACGTCTGCCGCCACCGTGGCTCGCGCCTGTGCACCAGCGAAAAAGGCAAGGTTGCCAAACTGGTCTGCCACTACCACCAGTGGACGTACGAGCTGGACGGTCGCCTGCTGTTCGCCGGCACCGAGATGGGCGCCGACTTCGACATGAAGCAGTACGGCCTCAAACCGGTGAACGTGAAGACTGCCGGCGGCTACATCTTCATCAGCCTGGCCGAGAACCCGCCGGCCATTGATGACTTCCTGTCGACGCTGAACCATTACATGGAACCGTACGACATGGAGAACACCAAGGTGGCGATCACCACCACCTTGATGGAAAAGGCCAACTGGAAACTGGTGCTGGAAAACAACCGCGAGTGCTACCACTGCAACGCGTCGCACCCGGAACTGCTGAAAACCTTGCTGGAATGGGACGACGTCACCGACCCGCGCGCCGATCAGGCGTTTAAGGATCACGTCGCCGCCTCCGCCGCTGCCTGGGAAGCCGAGAAGATTCCTTACGCCCACGCCAGCTTCGGCCTGCGCAACCGCATCGTGCGCATGCCGCTGCTCAAGGGCACCGTGTCGATGACCCTCGACGGCAAACAGGGCTGCGCGAAACTGATGGGCCGGATCAAGAACCCGGATTTGGGTTCGATGCGCATCCTGCACCTGCCGCACTCGTGGAACCACTGCATGGGCGATCACATCATCGTCTTCACCGTGTGGCCGATCAGCGCGCAGGAAACCATGGTCACCACCAAGTGGATCGTGCACAAAGATGCAGTGGAAGGCGTGGATTACGACGTCGACCGTATGCGCCAGGTGTGGGACGCGACCAACGATCAGGATCGTCGTCTGGCCGAAGAGAACCAGCGCGGGATCAACTCCACCGCCTACCAGCCCGGGCCTTACTCCAAGACTTATGAGTTTGGCGTGGTCAACTTCGTTGATTGGTACAGCGAGCGCTTGCTGAGCAACCTCGGCGCCGAGCCTGCGCCGTACCTAAAAGGTGTCCCGGTACAGGGCTGATGTCTTCTGCTTGATCGTTCCCACGCTCTGCGTGGGAATGCCTCAACGGACGCTCCGCGTTCGGCCTTTGGGACGCAGAGCGTCCCGGGCTGCATTCCCACGCAGAGCGTGGGAACGATCAGTCAGTGTGATGACCACCTCACCGATCCATCCTCACCAATAAACTCCTCAAATATCTCCTCCCCCACCAACCTGATTTTTGCGTACCCGTTCAACACCCGCAGCGGATATGCCGGGTCCTTGGCATCCTGCGTCTCCGACCACAACACCCGCGAATGCCCGTCCAGTTCACTGGCATTGCCATAGGGAATGGCCCCGTGCCCGGCACAACGCGCATGCAAACCGCCCTGCTGCGCGTACACGATGCCGTTGTGTAGATGCCCCCAATACCAGTAATCCGGCTCACGCCCCAGCGCATCGCACACCGGTTGATACAGCGCGGTCTTGTTGTGCCCGGAAATATCGAAGCCCTGATGATGGCTGAGCACCATGAGCTTTTTGCGTTTTGGCAGGCCTTTCATCCACGCGATCTGCGGCTCGTTCAAAGTGCCGTCCATGTACAAATTCATCGCATCAGACGCGTACGCAGAATCCAGCCCTACCACCAGCCAGTCATCGTTGATCAAGGCGAAGTAACTGGTGCCCTGCTGCCCCGGAAAACGTTTGGCCAGTTCCTTGAAGTAGCCGTGGGCGCCGCTGTACATCTCGTGGTTGGAATTGAGGGTAAACGAGCCATGCGTACCCATCGGCCAACCGGCCATGTCGACGTCTTCCTGGGAATGACTGCCGGCGTAATACACATCGCCCAAATGAATGGTGAAATCGGCCTGGGCCAGTTGCATCTGATTGGCCACCGACACCGCCGGCGCATGACTGTCGAACGGCCCGGTGCCCCAGTCGCCGGCAATCGCCAGGGTCACGTCGCGATCCATTTGCACCACCGCCGGGTCAGTACCGAAGGTCGCGTGATGGCGCAGGTTTTCGATCCACTTCAGCAGCGCCTCGCTCCACAGCAGATCCAGCAGTTCCCACTTGCGACAGCCGAGCAGGCTGCCGTCCTTGAGCACCCGGGTCGCCAGTTGATCGGGCGATTGCGGCAACGGTGCGGCGTTGCCGATGCGCAGGATCGACAGACCGTGGGACAGCTCCCAGGGTACGCTCGGTTCGTCGTCCGGCAACTCGCCGTTCTTCAGCACGTACTGCGCCTGATCATGTCCGCGTTGCAGCAGCTTGATGATCGCCTGAAACTCCTGCGGCTCCAGCTCGCTGATGAGTTTCATCCAGGCCATTTCCATGCGCGTGAACAAGCCGTGAATGCGCACTTTGACCTTGTCGTACTCGTGTTCCCAATGACTGACCAGTGACATGGCGTAATCCTCTTTCCGTAAAGTTCACAGGGTTTTCATGAATTCGATCAGCGCGCGTTTGTCGTCGTCCGACAGCGTCGTGCCGTACAGGTGGCCGCTGTTGTGATTGCCCTCCTGGCGCGTGTCGTATTTGAAGTCCGCCGAGGCTTTGGCCTGAGCGCCGCTGGTGACGAAACCGACGTTGACCGGGTCGTAAATATCCGAGCCGGTGATGAACACCTGCGGACGTTTTTCCGGCGGTTGCAGCAAGTCCCACAGGGTCGGCACCGAGCCGTTGTGCAGGTACGGTGCGCGCAACCAGACGCCGTCGGTGGGCGTATTGCTGTAGCTCTGGGTCTTGCGGTAGGCGCCGAAATCGAACGGCGGTTTTTTGAAGGTGTGGAACGCGGCGACCAGCCCCGTGGTGAACGAGTCGAGCCGGTGCGGATCAGTGCCGAGCTGATCGATGTTGGTCGTGACCTGCCCGGTATCGGCGCGCCCGAAGTCATGACAAGCCGCGCAGTTGGCCTCCCAGATCGGTTTGCCCTGGGCGACCTTGGCCTGATCCAGCGCCCACGGCCACGCCGGCGCCTTGTGCCCGAGCAGCCAGTTGGTCACGCGGTTGAAGCTCGGCGGCAACACCGATTCCGGCGTCGCGCCCACCGCCATCGCGGCGGCGTAGTTGCGTTCGTGGATCTTGTTGTTATTGCCGTCCCAGTGCAGGTACATCGATTCGCGGGGTTTCTGGTTCCATACTTGCGGCAGGTCGACGGTGCCGATCGTCGAGTCATCCGGGAAGCCGAACACGACCATTTTCGTCGGATTGAAGGTGTCGGTGCGCCCCGGGCCTTGTTGCGGACGCAGCTTCTGCCAGGCGTAGGCCTGCTTCTGCTTGAGCAGTGCGCTTTTGGCCATCGGCATGATCAGGTAGCGGTTGTAGAGCTTCTCGAAGAAGCCCAACTGAAACTTGCTGTTGATCGCCGCCATCACCGCGTCGGTGGTGAATTTCGGATCGCTGGCGCAATCGTAAGCGAACCACTGGAAGGCTTGCAGTTGCAGGGTGTTGGCCGGCGCGCTGGGCACATTGACGGCGACGTCGCTGGCATTGGCGCGGTAGGAGCCGGTGTGGCACAGCGCGCAGTTCGGCTCTACCGTCGGGTAACCGATCTGCCGCTTGGCCATGCCGATCGGCAGGTCCTTGCCGTTTTCAAAGAGGAAGCCGAAAACCTCCCAGCCACCGGGTTTGGGCATTTTCTCCGGGCACATCTGCGGCAGCACGGCGAACAGGTAATACGGGATGCGCGCTTCGATGCCGAGGCCGATGGCAGCGTACTTGTAGTGGTCTTCGTCGGAGGCGTATTCCTGCTCCGGCACCACTCGCAGCATCTGATACCAAGTCTCGTAACCGATGAAACCGAGCACCGCGACGACAAACAGCGTGCCTACCTTGAAGGCGTGACTCTGCCATTGCCGCTGCCACGCCGCGCGCCACTCGCGCCAGCCATCGCAAAGCAATGCCCAAGGGCGATTCTCCGGCGCGGTGCCGAGGTAGAGCAGAATGCCGAGGATCAGAAAGAAGCTCAGATCGCCCATCAACATCGGCACGAATACCGAGCCTTGAGAGCTGGTGTTGATCAGATAAATCCAGAAAATCACCGCGATCAATCGCGTCAGCACACACAACCAGGAATGCACCACGTAACGCGGCGCGTCGAAACCCGACGGCATGTAAAACACGCTGATGCCGACCAGCAGCATCCCGGCGTTCTCCAGCCATGGGTCAGAGAGTTGCGGCGGCAGCCCGACCACCGATGTCAGCAACCCCGGCGCGAACAGCGCGGGGATGGCGAACACCATGTTCATTGCAATGCCTATCCAGATGAAGCGTTGAAACCAGCGGATGTAGCTGTCCATATCATCCATTTCCTTGTGCAGACCTGAGAGGTGTTGTGCCAGATGCACCGCTTTCGCGAGCAGGCTCGCTCCCACATTGGATTGGGGATGCCCACTGGTTTTGTGACTGGCACAAAACCCTGTGGGAGCGAGCCTGCTCGCGAAGCGGTCGCCTCGGTCTAACGTCAGCCGAGGGCCGTTTTCTCAAGGTGTTCAAGGATGATCGGATAGACATCGACCACTGCGTTCTTGCCGAACATGCAGTCAATGTGGCCGTAGCCCGGCACCACTTGCCGGCTATAGCGCTCCGGCCCATGCATTTCGCACAAGCGCTGATAGGTCTTGAGGGTGCTTTCCGGCAGGTAACACTGGTTGTCGGCACCGCTGATGAAGCAGATCGGCATAGTCAGGCGATCGAAGTGCGGCATGTACACATCGTTGCCTTTGAAATCCACCAGGTGCCCTTTGCGCACGATCAGCGCCAGGTGCTCGAAGGTTTCGATGTTCGACTCACCGAACAACTCATGCAGGTTGTCGTGCAGGGTTTCGTTGAGGGTGTCGTGGCGATACAGCGACGCGTACATGAAGGTGATGCGGTGGCACACCGGGTTGGTGCAATAACCCTGCGCCTCGATCCGCGCGTAGCCGTTGAGGGCCTTGTCGTAGAGCTTGTTGAACCAGTTTTCCTTGCTGTCGGCGTAAGCGGTCATCGACTTGATGCCGATCGCATCGAGCATCCCCGGCAGGTGCAATCCGGCCTTAAGCCCTGTGGCAGTGGCAACTACGGTGTCAGCGGCAATCTGCGAGCAGACCACCGAACGCACACCCTGCAAACCGGCGAGCAACGACATGAAGAAGGTCGTTGCGCCGTAGCAATGCACCACGCACTGCACGTCCTTGGCCTGGGTCTGCTGCTGAATCTGCGCGATGGCAGCCTTGAAATCGTATTGGGCAATCTGGTCGCCGTTCCACTCTTTCTTGCTCGCCGGCAGCAAAATGCTCACGCGGAAATCCAGCAACCACACGTCGTAATCGTGCTTGCACAGATATTCCAGCAGATTGGTCTGGATGGTGTCGGTGGAAAAGATATTCGAGCCGACGCCCAGGCCATGCACCAGCATCACCGGGCCTTTGCTGCCGGCCTGGTAACGGGTCAGGCGCAGTTCCACGCCATCCTCGGTGGGAAAGAAATGCACCGCTGGCGTCGGCGCATCCAGCGGCCGTTTCAACCGTGGCGGCGCGTCGGGATTGAAGTAGATATCCCCGGCAAACACCCCGCCGTAACTCTCCCAGAGGATCCCGGCGAAGAACTTGCCGAACCGCGCCAAGCCTTCAATGCGCTCACGTTCGTTACGCGCATTGAGCACTTTCATGGTGGTCATCTGTTTGGCGAAATCGGTCGGATGTATGTGCATCACCCCGGAACCGATCACCTCACCGGTCTTGTCCGGCCCGCGATATAGCGTCACGTACAGCGTGCTGGTGTCGTGCCAGATATTCAGCACGCCGTTGTCTTCCGGTACGGTTTTGAAGGCGCTGAAGAAATAGTCGTTGCCGTCTTCGGCGGTCAGTCTCATGTCGTACTTCATGTGGCGCGTATCGACCTGTTGCTCGAATTGCTCGAACAGGTTGAACACGCCATTGCTGGCGGTCAGCGGTTGTGGCGACAGTGCCGGAGCATTCACCGTGCCGACAATGGTTGCCGCGTGCTCGGGCTCCTTGATCATGCGGTTGAGGTCGTTGGCGGTGATGGTCAGGGTGAAGTCGATCGGCGAATTGTCCGCCTCACCGCGTTTGGCCGCCGCTTCGTAGACTTTCAGATCAGTGCTTTGCGCCGCGGTGAAGGCGCGAGAGAAATAGCCTTTCATGGTTTCGGTGAACTGCACGCCGAGGGTTGGCGGCGCCACCTGTTTGCGCGGCGCCGAAGGCAGCGTGTAGTCGATCTGCCAGCCACGGTCGGCGGCGAGCAAGCCCATGTTGCGCTCACTCACCGCGGAGATGGTCAGCAGCGGATTGACCGCCAGCGACGTCGGAATCACCGCGCCGTCAGTCACGTACAAATTAGCGTAAACATCCGTGCCGCTGGCACCGCTGAACACCTGCCCCTTGTGATTGACCACGCCTTGCGCCGCGTCTTCACCCATCACGCAACCGCCCAACGGGTGGACTGAAACGATGCTGTGCTTGAGCAGTTTGGTCCAGATCGGATTCTCTACCCACACGCCACCCAGTGCCTTGGTGCTCTGCTGCAAACGTTCGTTGCCGAGCTTGAAGTTCTCCTGCTCGCCAACGCCCGGCCAGTCGATGCGCAGTTGATCCTTGCTGTCGAGGACCATCCGCCCCTGGCCGCTGTCATGGCTCATGATCAGGTAAGTCTGCATGTTGTGCAGTGCGCCGTAATACGGGCCGCGCAGAAAGCTTTCCGCTTCACGCGCCTTGTATTTGACCTTGCCGCTGAAGCTGTCATCCGTGGCCACGCCGATCATCTCGGCAAACCCGGCCATGGCCGGCACCATCGGCCGGCCGAGCGCGCCGGGGATCGAGCCCTCCTCGATGACCATGCGGCTGCGCCAATCGCCCTCGGTGCGCATGTCGATCACCGAGGTGATGCACGGGCCGACCGGGTGCAGTTCCTTGGCCGGGTGCGCACCGAAACCGATGCCGTTGATGGTCTGCTCGCAGTTGTGGCCGAAGCCGAGGATGTCGCCGTTGCCGCTCATGTTCTCGCCGAGCTGGGCGGACATCACCACACCTTTGTCGCGCGTGCGCAGAAGAATTTCCGTGGAGCCGAGGGTGCCGGCGGAGACCACGACAATGTCGGCCTTCACGAACAACGTCGGCGCGCTGAACATCTCCCGCCCGCTGTCGAGGTACTGGAAGTGCACGATCCAGCCTTCACCATCACGCTCCAGGTGCCGCACTTCGGCCTGGCAGAAAATCTCCGCGCCGTGGTTCCAGGCGTCCGGCAGATAGTTCATCAGCGTGGTGTTCTTGGCCTTGTTGTTACAGCCCGAAACGCAGTCGCCGCACTGGTTGCACGGCAGTTGCTCGACGCCGACATGGTTGAGGTTGTTCGGCAGCTTGTCGAAGGTCACGTTGATCGGCGGCTTGTAGAAATGCGCGCCTTGCTTGAGGTAATCCGCTGATTTCTTGTTGGCGTCGAGTTTGGGCAGGTTCGGCGCAGTGTTCGGGTAAGGATTGGGTTTGAGCATTTCCCGGGCGCGGGCATAACCGTCCTTGAGCAGCGTATCGCGGTGTTCACGCACTGCTTGCGGCCAGCGCGGATCATCGAATACGCCCGGCTCCGGTTCGAGGGCCACGTTGGCATTGATCAGCGACGTGCCGCCGAGGCCGCAACCGACCACGACGTTCTGCTGGGCATTCACATGTAAATCGAACAGCCCGGTGCGCGAGCCGATATGGCCATCCGGGTCATGCACCTGCAGTTCCTCGGTGGCGGCGATCATGGTGTTGGGGTATTCGCCGGGCTGGATTTCCCGACCGCGTTCGAGCAGGCACACACGTTTGCCGGCACGGGACAGGCGCGAGGCAGCGATGCCGCCGCCGTAGCCTGAACCAATGACAATCACATCGTAGTGTTCCTTGATCTCGCTGATGGGCGTTGCGATCCGTGTCATGAGGTGGTTCCTCTAATCAGGCAGATGGGGGCAACTCTGCGGTTGCCTGCAATCGATGGGCGAACGGGCACCTGGCCACCGGATCAAGTCCGGCGACAGCACAACGGTCTGGCGGGTGGGGCGCGCTACAGGCGAGCGTGCTGATTGGCGGCGCGCCGTAGCGTGCGCTTGCGTGGCGAGGGCGGGGGGCGGTGCGGCTGACTATCCATCATGCGTTCTCCCAGAACCTGATGTGGATAAGTGACGGCTGTCCTTGTGCCATTGCAGTGAAGACAGCGCAGGAATCGAAGTCAAGGCAACGTCTTAGAACTGTATGAAATGTGATCAATTGCCCTTTGGACTATGCCGGACGGGGCTTGCAAGGTTTGGCAAACAAGTTATCCACATAGCCACCCACAGCAAATGGGGGTAACTGTGGATGACTGGAAAAATAAACCGCTGATTTATGAAGAAAAATCGTGACTTATCCAGAAGGACGGTTTGCGAGACGCATTGGTTGTTTTTTGATCACAAGCTTGAAAGCCACGTTTTTCATGGCTTTCAGAGGATGGCAAACACGTTATCCACAGAAGCACCAACAGAGATCGGGGGTAACTTTGCCTGTGCTGTGGAAAAGCGCCGAAGGCTGTGTGAAATCGAGGTTTGCGCGGGAGTTTTCCTTGGAAACAGATGAATTGACTATTTTTTGATCAAATCTTTGAAAGCCACGGTCTGTATGGTTCGCAGCGGATAGCGAACATCTTATCCACAGAAGCGCCAACAGAGATTGGGGGCAACTTGCTGAGTTATCCTGCCGAAAAAGCCCTGAAAATCCGTGACTTAGGCTGGTTGTTTTTTGATCGGAGGGCTGTAGGGCTTGATTGGCACGGGGTGCAGGGATGGGCGAACACGTTATCCACAGATCCGCCAACAGGGATTGTGGGTAAACCGCCTACCCTCATCGGAACGCCGCCCGCCCAGCCCTCTCCCGGAGGGAGAGGGAGCCGACCGAATCGCCTATTTGAACTCCATCGACCTGAACGAACATTGCGATCTCAGGCTTGGCCAAGCCAAGGTCACCGCGCAATCGCAGGTCGATGTAATTAGCCAATACCACTCGGTCGGTCGCCTCTCCCTCTGGGAGAGGGCTAGGGTGAGGGGCTTTTCAGCGGACAACGCCTTCTTCAATCAGCAACTTGAGGATCGCTTCAGCACCGGCCTGAGGGGTAACACCCTTGAGCACTTGCCCCCCGCCCCCACTGGCCTTGGCCGTCGCGGCTTTCATCCGGTCCGCCCCGCTCTTGGCCTTGATCACCTTCAAGCGTTTCGGCCGTGGCTTGGCGGGTTGCAGGGTGGCAACCGACAACAACTCATCGTCCACAACTTCCACATCTTCAGCCTGCAAAACCCCGCGTCGCGCCGGTCCATAAGCACTCTGCCGAGGTTTCGGCGCGGCGTTATCCACAGTCGCCAGAAACGGCAGTTTCACTTTCAACCGACGCCGCTGCCCGCGCGGCAACGCTTGCAGCACCAGCGCCGAGCCGTCGTTGATCGACTCGACCTGCGCTAGGCCCACCACCAGCGGCCAGCCCAGACCTTCCGCCAGCAAGAACGGCAACATCCCCGAACCTTCGCCGGTTTCCGCCTGGCTGCCGGTCAGCACCACCTGCGCACCGGCATCACGCAGATACGCGGTCAGCGCCGGCAGCGCATCGGCACCAGCCGGTTGCTCCAGCACATGCATCTGCTCAAGACCCATGCCCAGATAGGCGCGCAACGCCGCTTCCGCAACGTCACCGGCATGCAGCACTTGCAGGTTATCCCCAGCCAGTTGCAGACCCAGTTCCACGGCGCGCGCGTCCTGATCAGCGCGGCGTGGCCGCCCGGAAGTAGGGTGAGCGCCGATTGAAACCAGACTGATTACTTTCGTGTTCATAGCGTTTCCTTAAGCCGCATCGCGCTTGGCTTCGTTGCGGTAAGCCGCCACCGCCTCGATCAACGCCTGAAGAATCTCTGCGCTCTCGCCGATCACGGAGAGGTCTGCACGCTTGATCATGTCGCAACCCGGATCGAGGTTGATCGCCACCACCTTGTCACAGGCACCAATGCCTTGCAGATGCTGGATCGCGCCAGAGATGCCCACAGCCACATAGACCCGCGCGGTAACCCAGGTGCCGGACGCGCCGACCTGGCGATCACGGGCCATGAAGCCATCGTCCACCGCCACCCGCGACGCACCTTCGGTAGCGCCCAGCGCAGCGGCGGTCTCGTGGAACAGCGCCCAGTCCTTGACCCCGTTGCCGCCGGAGAAAATGAATTCGGCTTCGGCCATCGGAATCGCTGCCGGGTCGACCGCCACGGCGCCGAGATCTTCAATCCGCGACAGGCTGCGCGCTACTGTTGTGGATAACTCCACCGGCAACGCTTCATGACGGGTTTCGCTGACCGGTTCGGCGCATTCGGCGGCGGCCAGAATCAACCGTGCGAGCGGACGGGCGAGATCTTGCAGCCCAGCGCCAGCGCGGCCGATGCACTCCTGATCCTTGACCTGCCAGACCCGCGTGGCCGGGCGCTCGCCCAGTGCCGCGGCAAAGCGCCGGCCGAGTTCGCCGCCACCGCTGCGACTGTCTGGGAGCAGCCAGTGACGCGGGTTGAACTGGTTATCCACAGCGCGCAAACCTTGCACGCGTTGCTCCGGTGCATAACCACTAAAGGCTTCGCCTTCGAGCACCAGCAAGCGATCGACGCCTGCTGTGGCGAAGGCATTTTCCTTGTGCTCGCCAAAGACCACCGCCAGCACCGCGCCGTCATTGCCGGCGAGCTGATGAGCGAGGCCGAGCAAGTCGCGATCGTGGCTGCTCAGGCGGCCGCCGACCATGTCCGGCACCACACTGATATAGAACGCCGGGGCCGGCACCTGATGCAGTGGCAATTGCACTTCCACAGCAGCCGAACGTTTGACCGCCCCGCCCTGTTGCGCGCCGCTGCGATCGATCCGTTTTATGCCGTTGGGGCCAATAAAACCGATGCCATGCAGATTCTTGCGGATGATGCCGTTGGGCCCCATCCAGCTGTGTTGCGCCGGTTGCATCGCCGCGTGCAGCGGATGCAGGCGGTTACGCGCAATCCATTCGGCGCGTGGGTCGCGGCGGATAATGTCGCTCATCAATGGGCCTCCGCAGGTTCACGTTTGGCCGGGGTGGCAGGCTTGTTCGGCGCGGCGTCTTCGAGCAGCGCGTCGGCCACCAGTTCGGCGATGTCCTTGATCAGCGGACGCGGTTCGACCACGCCTTCGAGCATCGCCGTGCACTGTGGACAACCCACGGCCACCAGTTCGGCGCCGGTCTCGCGGATGTCTTCCATGCGCATATCAGGAATCCGTTGCTTACCCGGAATGTCGGTGATCGGCGCCCCGCCACCGCCGCCGCAGCAACGCGAGCGGAAGCCGGAACGTTGCATCTCTTTGACCTCGATGCCGAGGGCACGCAGCACTTCGCGCGGCGCTTCGTACTCGCCGTTGTAACGACCGAGGTAGCACGGGTCGTGATAGGTCACGCTGTTGCCTTTGTGCTGACCGAGGTTCAGCGCACCGGCCTGAATGATTTCCGCCATGTAGGTACTGTGGTGCTGCACCAGGTAGTTGCCGTCGAAGGCGCCATATTCGTTTTTCAGCACATGGAAACTGTGCGGATCGCAGGTGACGATGCGGTTGAAGCTGTATTTGGCCAGGGTCTGGATATTGCGTTTGGCGAGCAACTGGAAGGTCGCTTCATCGCCCAGACGACGGGCCACGTCACCGCTGTCACGTTCTTCCAGCCCCAACACGGCGAAGTCGATTTTTGCCGCTTTCAGTACTTTGACGAACGCGCGCAAAGTGCGCTGGTTGCGCATGTCGAAGGCACCGTCGCCGACCCAGAACAGCACGTCAGTGGATTTCTTCTCGCTGAGCAGATTGAGGTTCAAGTCCGCTGCCCAGTTCATCCGTCCGCCCGGGGCAAAACCGCCGGGGTTGTCGGTGGCAATGAGGTTTTCGAGGACTTCTGCGCCCTTGTTCGGGGTTGCGCCTTTTTCCAGGGTCAAATGGCGACGCATGTCGACGATGGCATCGACGTGCTCGATCATCATCGGGCACTCCTCGACGCAGGCACGGCAGGTGGTGCACGACCACAGGGTTTCGGCGTCGACCAGACCGTTGACGATGGGTTGATGGGGATCGCCGCTGTGCTCGCCAATTGGTTTGCCGGGATACGGACTGCCGGCGAACTTGGCATCGGTGCCGCCAGCGAGGCCGACGACCATGTCCTGAATCAGTTTTTTCGGGTTCAACGGCTGGCCGGCGGCGAAGGCCGGGCACGCCGCTTCGCACTTGCCGCACTGCACGCAGGCGTCAAAGCCGAGCAACTGGTTCCAGGTGAAATCCTTGGGTCTCTCAACACCCAACGGCGCTGACGGATCATTGAGATCCAACGGCTTCAAACCCGTGGAACGGCCGCCGCCAAAACGTTCGGCGCGACGGTGCCAGGCCAAGTGCAAGGCACCGGCAAAGGCGTGTTTCATCGGCCCGCCCCAGGTCATGCCGAAGAACAGCTCCGACACGCCCCACAACACGCCGATTCCGAGGATGACCGCGAGTATCCAGCCGCCAAAGTTCACCGGAAGAATTCCGGCCACTGGCAAGGTCAGCAGAAAGAACGACGCCGAGAACGCCAGCAGGCTTTTCGGCAGGCGCATCCACGGGCCTTTCGACAGCCGCGCCGGCGGGTTGCGCCGACGCAGATAAACGAAGATCGCACCGACGAACATTACCGCCGTCATCAGCAGCAAGGCGTAACCGAGTATGCGGTTATGCAGGCCAAAACCATGCACCAGCAGCGCCAGCACAATCGACGCCACCGCACCGCCGGCCGTGGCCACGTGGGTGTTGGCGATGTATTTGTCCCGCGCCACGACATGGTGCAAGTCGACCATGTAGCGCTTGGGCATGGCGAACAGGCCGCCGATCAGATCGACCTTCGAGGCCCGGCCCCGACGCCACATCGCTACCCGTCGCAACGCACCAAGGACACCAAGGCCCAGGGCGGCGAACAACAGGATTGGAAGAAGGGTGTTCAACATAGGTGAAGCTCCCAAAGACCGCAGGGTCTTGCAGGTCGAGTTGCCTTACTCGGTCACTGTGGGAGCGAGCTTGCTCGCGAAGGCGGACTGACATTCAACATCGATGTCGACTGATCCACCGCTTTCGCGAGCAAGCTCGCTCCCACAGGGTTGTGTGCAAGCCTTTAGAAGTCTTTACACAGTCTGAGCGCGTCATAGATCGCGGCGTGGGTGTTGCGCTGCGCCACGCAGTCGCCGATGCGGAACAGCAAGTAGCCGTCGCCGGTGGTGCTCAGCGAAGGTTGCGGCTGGATCGCGAACAACGCTTCAACGTCGATCTGGCCCTTGTTGCGCGAACCCTCTTTGAGCGCGTAGTAGATTTCTTCATCCGGACGCACGCCGTTCTCCACCACCACCTGATCGACCACCCGCTCCTCTTTGGCGCCGGTGTATTCGTTTTCCAGCACCGCGACCAGTTTGTCGCCTTCGCGGTAGACCTTCTCCAGCATCATGTCGCCGGTCATGATCACTTCTTTCGGGTACATGCTGCGGTAGTAGGTCGGGAACGACGTACCGCCGATGGCCACGCCCGGTTTGATGTCGTCGGTGACGATCTCGACCTGGCTGCCTTTGTCGGCGAGGAAGTCAGCAACCGACATCCCGGTGAACTCGCAAATGGTGTCGTAGACCAGCACGTTCTTGCCCGGCGCAACCTTGCCGTCGAGCACGTCCCAGCTGCTGACCACCAAGCCTTCGGCGGCGCCCCAGTGTTCGTTCTGTTCCAGGTACGGATGCCCGCCGACTGCCAGCACCACTACATCCGGACGCAAGTCCATGATGGTCTCGGCATCAGCCGCCGTGCCCAGACGCAGATCGACTTTCAGCCGCGCCAGTTCCAGCTGGAACCAGCGAGTAATACCGGCGATCTGGTCGCGCTGCGGCGCTTTCGATGCGGTCGTGATCTGCCCGCCGATGAATTCCTTCTTCTCGAACAGGGTCACGTCGTGGCCTCGCTCGGCAGCAACACGTGCCGCTTCCATGCCGGCCGGGCCGGCACCGACGATCACCACTTTGCGTTTCGGCCCGGTGGATTTCTCGATGATGTGCGGCACGCCCATGTATTCGCGGGAGGTCGCGGCATTCTGGATGCACAACACGTCGAGGCCTTGATACTGGCGGTCGATGCAGTAGTTGGCGCCAACGCACTGTTTGATCTGATCGATCTGGCCCATCTTGATCTTGGCGATCAGGTGCGGGTCAGCGATGTGCGCACGGGTCATGCCGACCATGTCGACGTAACCGCCCTCAAGAATCCGTGTGGCCTGGTTCGGGTCCTTGATGTTCTGTGCGTGCAGCACCGGCACCTTGACCACTTCCTTGATCCCGGCGGCCAGATGCAGGAACGGCTCCGGTGGATAACTCATGTTCGGAATCACGTTGGCCAGGGTGTTGTGGGTGTCACAACCCGAGCCGACGACGCCGATGAAATCGAGCATGCCGGTGTCGTCGTAATACTTGGCGATCTGCTTCATGTCCTCGTGGGACAAGCCGTCCGGGTGGAACTCGTCACCGCACAGACGCATGCCCACGCAGAAGTCGTCACCGACCTCGGCGCGCACGGCTTTCAGCACTTCCAGACCGAACTTCATTCGGCCTTCGAAGGTGCCGCCCCATTCGTCGGTACGCTTGTTGACGCGCGGGCTCCAGAACTGGTCGATCATGTGCTGGTGCACCGCTGACAGCTCAACGCCGTCGAGACCACCGGCCTTGGCCCGGCGCGCCGCCTGGGCGTAGTTGCCGATGACCCGCCAGATTTCTTCCGGCTCGATGGTTTTGCAAGTGGCGCGGTGTACCGGTTCACGGATGCCTGACGGCGACATCAGCGTCGGCCAGTTGAAGCCGTCCCAGCGCGAGCGCCGGCCCATATGGGTAATCTGAATCATGATCTTGGCGCCATGCTTGTGCWTGGCGTCGGCCAGGTTCTGGAAATGCGGAATGATGCGGTCGGTGGACAAATTCACCGAGCTCCACCATTCCTGCGGGCTGTCGATGGCGACCACAGAGGAGCCGCCGCAAATCGCCAGGCCGATGCCGCCCTTGGCTTTCTCTTCGTAGTATTTGACGTAGCGGTCGGTGGTCATGCCGCCGTCCGTTGCGTAGACCTCAGCGTGCGCGGTGCTGAGCACGCGGTTGCGGATGGTCAGTTTGCCGATCTGGATCGGCTGGAACATTGCTTCGAAAGCCATGGCGGGTTCCTCGACTTACAACGGCTTGACGGTGAACAGGCCGTCGTCGTGGCCTTCTTCGGAGCCACCGTAGACTTGCTCGGCGACGGTGCGAATCTTGCTGCCGCGAGCCTCAAGAATCTGATCCATGGCCCCGGCAAACCAACCGGTGAACATGTAATCGACTTTGCGCCCGACCTTGCCGTACACATAGACGAATGCCGAGTGTTCGAGCTTGACGCTGGCGGTGCCTTTGTCGAGGTCGATGTCTTGGATCTTGAACAGACCCCAGCCGCGTTGCGACAAGCGCTTCATGTAGTGCTCGAACACCGCGACGCCTTCCAGGCCGTGGCATTCAGCTTCTTTCTCGCACCAGTGCCAGGCGGATTTGTAGCCGGCCTTATAGAGGATTTCGGCGTAGGCGTCGGCGCCCAAAACTTCTTCGATGCCCATGTGGTTATTGACGAAGAAGTGACGCGGTACGTAGAGCATCGGCAGGGCGTCGGAGGTCCAGACACCGGTTTCGCTGTCGACTTCGATTGGCAATTGCGGGGCGATCTTGGCCATGGAAACTTAACTCCAGAAAAATAGTGGATTCAGTGGTGACCGCTGCCCTCACCCCAGCCCTCTCCCACAGGAGAGGGGGCAGATCGGCGGCGGTCTTGAGTCAGCGTTACTCGCCCCAGACGTCTTTCAGGACGTTGACCCAGTTTTCGCCCATGATCTTGCGCACGACGCGCTCGGAATGGCCGCGCTTGAGCAGGGTTTCGGTCAGGTTCGGGAACTCGCCGACGGTGCGGATGCCCAGCGGGTTGATGATCTTGCCGAAGCTGGTCAGACGGCGGGCGTAGCCCTTGTCGTGGGTCAGGTATTCGAAGAAGTCCTGGCCGTGACCCTGGGTGAAGTCGGTGCCGATGCCGATGGCGTCTTCGCCGACGATGTTCATGGTGTATTCGATCGCTTCGGCGTAGTCGTCGATGGTCGAATCGATGCCCTTGGCGAGGAACGGCGCGAACATGGTTACGCCGACAAAACCGCCGTGGTCGGCAATGAACTTCAGTTCTGCATCGGACTTGTTGCGCGGGTGCTCTTTGAGACCCGACGGCAGGCAGTGGGAATAGCAGACCGGTTTTTTCGATTCGAGGATGACTTCTTCGGAAGTCTTCGAGCCGACATGGGACAGGTCGCACATGACGCCGACGCGGTTCATCTCGGCGACGATCTCGCGACCGAAACCCGACAGGCCGCCGTCACGCTCATAGCAACCGGTGCCGACCAGGTTCTGGGTGTTGTAGCACATCTGCACGATGCCGACGCCGAGCTGCTTGAACACTTCGACATAGCCGATCTGGTCTTCAAACGCGTGAGCATTCTGGAAGCCGAAGAGGATGCCGGTCTTGCCTTGCTCCTTGGCGCGACGGATGTCGGCGGTGGTGCGCACCGGCATCACCAGGTCGCCGTTTTCGCGGATCAGCTTCTGGCTGGCGGCAATATTGTTCACGGTCGCCTGAAAGCCTTCCCACACCGACACAGTGCAGTTGGCTGCCGTCAGACCGCCCTTGCGCATGTCTTCGAACAGCTCGCGGTTCCATTTGGCAATGATCAGACCGTCGATAACGATGCTGTCGGCGTGTAATTCGGCTGGGCTCATCAGGCGTCCCCTTATTGGCGATTCATGCGCCGAATCGTCTGCCGGCGCTTTGGGGCCAGCATATGCCTCGGTGCCGGGGCGACCGGGTGCAAAAACGACAGGGGAATTGCCGAAAGCGTCAATCCGCGACAAAGGGTCGCCAGACGCTCCGATCAGCTACCTGTTCAAGCCCGCCAGCTTGAGCCAGAATCTGGCCCATCTTGGAAACACCACTGGATTAGAGCGGCGACAACAATGAAATCGATCTTCTTGGCTTTGGCTTTGCTTGCGACCGGCGTGCACGCCGCTGAAGAGTCCGACAACAACCCGTGCGACGCCGTCGAAAACGACGTCCAGACCCTGGAATGCTCGACCTATAGCCGCACCACCGCCGAAGACCTGCTCAAGGACAACTACGCCAGCCTCAACGAACGCATGCAGACGGCGTACGGCAAGAACCCGACGCAATTGGCGGACATTACCGCCAAGATCAAGACGGCTCAGCAGCAGTGGTTGAAGACGCGGGACGCGGATTGTGCGGTGGAAGCGTTTCCGGCTACGGCGGGGAGCAAGGCGTTCACGATTGCGCAGAATGATTGCGTGGCGCGAATGAGTGATGAGCGGTCGGAGTTTTTGGAGTCGATTGGGCAGGAGTGAGTGTCTGAGCTGTAAGCTGCCCTTCTATAGCCAATCTAGGTAAGCACATGAACATCTGCGGCATTGAAATCAAAGGCAGCGAAGCGATCATCGCCGTGGCCGCTCTCGACGGTTCGAACCTGAGCCACGTTCCCCTCGCCACCAAGAAGATTGCCCTCGAAGACGATGACGAGGCGGCGAACGTGAAGATGTTTGCGGCGCAGGTGGCGTCGTTTGTGCGGGAGAATTCGGTTGACCGGATCGCGATCAAGAAGCGCAGCAAGAAGGGCGAGTTTGCCGGTGGCCCGACGACGTTCAAGATTGAAGGGATTTTGCAGTTGCTGGATGGTTGCGAGGTGACGTTGTTATCGCCGCAGACGATCAATGCGCAGGCGAAGAAGCATAATTTCGAGCTGCCGGGGACGTTGAACAAGTATCAGCATGAGGCTTACAAAGCCGCGTGTTCGGCGTTGCTGAAGAAGTAAGCGTTTTTTCAGACAATGAAGATCCCGATGTGGGAGCGAGCCTGCTCGCGAAAGCGGTGGATCAGTCAATCCTGTATTGACTGACACGCCGTCTTCGCGAGCAGGCTCGCTCCCACATTGGTTTTGGGTGCATCCATTCAGGCCTGGGCGGTACGGCGGTCTTCGCGCGGGCAGCGGGCGAAGCGTGCCCGGTAGCTGCGGGTGAAGTAGGACGGTGATTCGAAGCCGCAGGCGATGCTGACTTCGAGCACGCTCATGTCGGTTTGGCGCAATAACTGCCGGGCTTTTTCCAGCCGTAACCTGAGATAGAAATTGCTCGGTGTATCGTTCAGATGCAGCCGAAACAAGCGCTCCAATTGCCGCCGCGTGACCTTGATCGATTCTGCCAATTGCAAAGTAGTCAGCGGCGGTTCGCTGTGCTGCTCCATCTCGCCGATCACCTGAACCAGCTTCTTGTTATTGATGCCATAACGCGTGGCGACTTCCATGCGCTGGTGATCTTTGCGCGGACGGATGCGCCCCAGCACAAACTGCTCGCTGACCTGAATCGCCAGTTGCGGCCCATGAGCCTGGGCGATCAGATCGAGCATTAAATCGATGGAAGCCGTGCCACCCGCCGAGGTGATGCGCCGGCGGTCGATCTCGAACAGTTCCTGGGTCACGCTGAGCGTTGGATAAGATTCCTTGAACGCGTCGATGGCTTCCCAGTGCAGGGTCAGGCGATGACCGTCGAGCAGACCTGCTTCAGCGAGGACAAAGCTGCCGGTGTCGATAGCACCGAGGGTCACGCCTTCGTTATCCAGTCGCCGCAACCAGTGTTCAAGGGTTGGCGTGGCGAACTTCAGCGGTTCAAACCCGGCCACCACCAGCAGCGTCGCGCCTTTCTTCAGCGGCTCCAGCGCCGCATCGGCGTTGACCGACATGCCATTGCTCGCCAGCACCGCCCCGCCGTCGGCGCTGAGCACGTGCCAGCGGTACAACTCGCCACGAAAGCGGTTGGCCACGCGCAGCGGTTCGATCGCCGAAATAAAGCCGATGGCGGAGAACCCCGGCATCAGCAGAAAGTAGAAATCCTGGGACATGGGCGCACTCGATTCGCGGGTAACGAGAGGGAGGGGAGCGTGGCTCGTTGATACGCCGATTGTCGTCAGCGTTCAAGCGCACAGGTCGCTACAGTGCAAATGCCAGTCGCCGCAGTGCGCTTTCATGGGCGTATAGCTGCGTAACTTTGCATCACCGGCACGACAGATGCCGGAACTCACAATAACGACCTGCCGAGGAACCCGACATGAAACGACTGATCAGCAGCTGTGTTCTTGCACTCAGCGGTACCGCTTTCTTGAGCGCCAGCGTCATGGCGGCCGAACCTGCGTCATGCCAGAACGTACGCATGGGCGTGGTCAACTGGACCGACGTGATCGCCACCAGTGCCATGACCCAGGTCCTGCTCGACGGCCTCGGCTACAACACCAAACAAACCAGCGCGTCCCAGCAAATCATCTTCGCCGGGATCCGCGATCAACGGCTGGACCTGTTCCTCGGTTACTGGAACCCGCTGATGACCCAGACCATCACGCCGTTTGTCGACGCCAATCAGGTCAAAGTCCTCGAAGCGCCAAGCCTGAAAGATGCCCGTGCGACCCTCGCCGTGCCGACTTATCTGGCCGACAAGGGCCTGAAAACCTTCGCCGACATTGCCAAGTTCGAAAAAGAACTGGCCGGCAAGATCTACGGCATCGAGCCAGGCTCGGGCGCCAACACGCAGATCAAGGCAATGATCGCCAAGAACCAGTTCGGCCTCGGCAAGTTCCAGTTGGTCGAGTCGAGCGAGGCCGGCATGCTCGCCGCCGTCGACCGTGCTGTGCGCCGCAAAGAGGCCGTGGTCTTCTTTGGCTGGGCGCCGCACCCGATGAACGTCAACGTCAAGATGACTTATCTGACCGGCAGCGACGACGCCCTCGGCCCGAATGAAGGCATGGCCACCGTGTGGACAGTGACCGCGCCGAAATACGCCGAGCAGTGCCCGAACATTGGTCGCCTGCTGACCAACCTGACGTTCACCGCCGAGGACGAGAGCCGGATGATGCAGCCGCTGCTCGACCACCAGGACGCTTTCGAATCGGCCAAGCAATGGCTCAAGGATCACCCCGAAGACAAGCAGCGCTGGCTGGAAGGTGTGACCACGTTCGATGGCAAACCGGCGGCTGAAAACCTGCAACTGACCAGCAAATAACCGCCACCCTCACCCTAGCCCTCTCCCGTTGGGAGAGGGAACTGAACGACGCTTCGCAGCCCGGAAAAGGGCTGCGGACAGACCCATCACGCCTGAAGGAAACCGCACCATGAATCACGACGTCATCATCACCTGCGCACTCACCGGTGCTGGCGACACGACCGCCAAGAGCCCGCACGTGCCGGTCACCCCGAAACAAATTGCTGCTGCTGCGGTGGAAGCGGCCAAGGCCGGCGCCACGGTTGTGCACTGCCATGTGCGCGATCCGCAGACCGGCAAGTTCAGCCGTGACGTGGCGCTGTACCGCGAAGTGATGGAACGCATCCGCGAGGCCGACGTCGACATCATCGTCAACCTCACCGCCGGCATGGGCGGCGACCTGGAAATCGGCGCTGGCGAGAACCCGATGGAGTTTGGCCCGAATACCGATCTGGTCGGCCCATTGACTCGTCTGGCTCACGTTGAAGCGCTGTTACCGGAAATCTGCACCCTCGATTGCGGCACGCTGAACTTCGGCGATGGCGACACCATTTACGTCTCCACACCGGCGCAACTGCGTGCCGGCGCCAAGCGCATTACCGAGCTGGGCGTGAAGGCCGAGCTGGAGATTTTCGACACCGGTCACCTGTGGTTCGCCAAGCAGATGATCAAGGAAGGTCTGCTCGATAACCCGTTATTCCAGCTGTGCCTGGGCATCCCGTGGGGCGCGCCGGCGGATACCACCACGATGAAAGCCATGGTCGACAACCTGCCCGCCGATGCGGTGTGGGCCGGGTTTGGCATTGGCCGCATGCAGATGCCAATGGCCGCGCAAGCAGTGCTGCTCGGCGGCAACGTGCGGGTGGGGCTGGAAGACAACCTGTGGCTGGACAAAGGCGTGCTGGCGACCAACGGCCAACTGGTCGAACGCGCCACCGAAATCCTCAGCCGCCTCGGCGCCCGGGTGCTGACCCCGGCCGAGGGCCGCAAGAAAATGGGCCTGACCCAGCGCGGCTAACGAACTCACCTCAAAACCCTGTGGGAGCGAGCTTGCTCGCGAATGCGATGGATCTGCTGATGAAGATACTGCGGATGTACCGCCCCCTTCGCGAGCAAGCTCGCTCCCACAGTTGATCGCCGAACTATTCAGGAAATCACCATGAGCTTTATCACCGAAATCAAAACCTTCGCCGCGCTGGGCAGCGGTGTCATCGGCAGTGGCTGGGTATCCCGCGCCCTCGCCCATGGCCTGGATGTGATCGCCTGGGACCCGGCGCCCGGCGCCGAAGCGGCGCTGCGTAAACGCGTAGCCAACGCCTGGGGCGCGCTGGAAAAAAACGGTCTGGCACCGGGCGCTTCGCAGGATCGTCTGCGCTTTGTCGCGACCATCGAGGAGTGCGTACGCGATGCCGACTTCATTCAGGAAAGCGCCCCGGAACGCCTGGAACTGAAACTCGATCTGCACAGCAAAATCAGCGCCGCGGCCAAGCCCAATGCGTTGATCGGTTCGAGTACCTCGGGCCTGCTGCCGAGCGAGTTTTACGAGAGTTCAACGCACCCGGAGCGTTGCGTGGTCGGCCACCCGTTCAACCCGGTTTATCTGCTGCCGTTGGTCGAAGTCGTGGGTGGCAAGAACACCGCGCCCGAGGCCGTTCAGGCAGCGATGAAAGTCTACGAATCCCTCGGCATGCGTCCGCTGCACGTGCGCAAAGAAGTGCCGGGGTTTATCGCCGACCGCTTGCTCGAAGCGCTGTGGCGTGAGGCGCTGCACCTGGTCAACGATGGTGTCGCGACCACTGGCGAGATCGATGATGCGATCCGCTTTGGCGCCGGCCTGCGCTGGTCGTTCATGGGTACGTTCCTGACTTATACCTTGGCCGGGGGTGATGCGGGGATGCGCCACTTCATGTCGCAATTCGGCCCGGCGTTGCAGTTGCCGTGGACCTATCTGCCGGCGCCGGAACTGACTGACAAGTTGATTGATGATGTGGTTGATGGCACCAGTGATCAGCTTGGTCGTCACAGCATTTCGGCACTGGAGCGCTATCGTGATGATTGCTTGCTGGCGGTGCTTGAGGCGGTGAAGACCACAAAGGAAAAGCATGGGATGGCGTTCAGCGAGTAATGCGTTCGCGTCAGACCGCTGCCCTCACCCTAGCCCTCTCCCAGGGGTAGAGGGGACTGACCGAGTTGAATGTTCGAGCTACGCCGACCTGCACCGCCGAGCCGAACTCAGGACTTGAAACGCTTGAAGATCAGCACCCTTTCTCCTCTCCTCCATTGGGGAAAGGGGACTGACCGCGGTGTTTTTTTCGAGCTACGCCGACTTGATCTATCGAGCCGAACTCAAGTTTTGAAAGGCCCCCGATCCACTCCCTTCCCCCTCTCCCCCTGGGGGAGAGGGCTGGGGTGAGGGGGTAGCTTTTGATCTTGAAGACCACCTAACTGCCGGAACCCAAACCATGCCCCAGCTCACCACGTACCAAACCCGAATCATCCCCGACTGGGTCGACTACAACGGCCACCTGCGCGATGCCTTCTACCTGCTGATTTTCAGCTACGCCACCGACGCCCTGATGGATCGCCTCGGCATGGACAGCAACAACCGCGAAGCCAGCGGCCACTCGCTGTTCACCCTTGAACTGCACCTCAACTATCTGCACGAAGTGAAGCTCGACAGCGAAGTCGAGGTGCGCACGCAAATCATCGGTCACGACAGCAAACGCCTGCACCTCTATCACAGCCTGTACAAGGTCGGTGAGGAACAGGAACTGGCCGGCAACGAACAGATGCTGTTGCACGTCGACCTCGCCGGCCCGCGTTCGGCACCGTTCAGCGCGGACACCCTGAGCCGCCTGCAAAGCATCGTCGCCGAGCAGCAAGACTTGCCCGCTCCCGCTTACATCGGCCGCGTTATCGCACTGCCACCCGCCAGGTAATCCATCGATCACAAGGAGCCGCCATGCACACCGCTGCCGCTGTTGCCGATTTCCGTACTTATCCGTTGATCAGCGCGCTCGGTGGCGTGCAGACCCTGGCGGATCGCGTTGCCATCGCATGGGCTGACGGTCGTATCAGCCCGTTTCACCACGTCTGGTTGCGGGATAACTGCCCGTGCCCGCAGTGCGTCTACAACGTCACCCGCGAGCAGGTGTTCGAGATTGTCGATGCCGCTGAAGACCTCAGGCCTGCCGCCGCCGATATCGATACCGACGGCTGCCTGCGGATCGACTGGCGGGACGGTCACCTCAGCCGTTTTGATCCCGGCTGGCTGCGCGCTCATGCCTATGACGATGAATCCCGCGCCGAACGCTTGGCCGGCAAACCTAAGTCTTATCTGTGGCGCAGCGATCTGCAGTTGCCAGTGTTCGAATACGCGGCATTGATGAACGACAACGCCGCCCTGCTGCAATGGCTGCTCGCCGTACGCGACATCGGCCTGACGCAAGTACGCGGCGTGCCCACCGAGTCCGGTTCACTGAAGCTCATCGCGCAACGCATTTCCTTCATTCGCGAGAGCAACTTCGGTGTGCTGTTTAACGTGCAATCCAAAGCCGATGCTGACAGCAATGCCTACACCGCTTTCAACCTGCCGTTGCACACCGATCTACCGACACGCGAGCTGCAACCGGGGCTGCAATTTCTGCATTGCCTGGTGAATGACGCCGAGGGTGGCGAAAGTATTTTTGTCGACGGTTTTGCGATTGCCGATGCCTTGCGCAGTGAAGACCCTGCATCGTTTCAGGCACTGTGTGAAATACCGGTGGAGTTTCGCAACAAGGATCGCCATAGCGACTATCGCTGCCTGGCGCCGATCATCGCTTTGGACGCCTTGGGACGCGTGGCGGAAATCCGCATGGCAAACTTTCTGCGCGGAGCGTTCGATACCTCGGTAGAGCAGATGCCACGGTTGTATCGGGCTTATCGGCGGTTTATTGCGATGACCCGTGAGCCACGGTTTCGGCTGATGCAGCGGCTTAATTCCGGTGAGCTGTGGTGCTTCGATAATCGCCGTACGTTGCACGCGCGTAATGCCTTCGATCCGGCGACCGGGGCGCGGCATTTTCAGGGCTGCTACGTCGACCGGGATGAGTTGTTGTCGCGGATTCTGGTGTTGCAGCGGTAGACCGCGTCATCGTTCTTCGCGAGCAGGCTCGCTCCCACATTTAATCGCATTCCCCTGAATGAACGCGGTCACCTGTGGGAGCGAGCTTGCTCGCGAAAGCGTCAGTCCAGACAACGCGTCACTAACTGAATCACAGACAAAAAAAGCCCCGATACCAGCCGTGACTGGATCGGGGCTCAAGCTACTGTTGAGGAGCTGCCAAGCGAGGGTGACCAAACCTTCGTGTTGCAAGCTGAGTTCAGTGTGCCCACTCCCTTGAGCGGCGAGTTAGCCGAAAACGACCTGTTCATAGCCGTCGCAGCCACTGCGACAAATCGCCCTTGCCGTGCTCCCGCATGGCTACCAGAATCGAGCCACGACCTCCGTTACCGAAGAAGGATGCGCGTCATGATGTATGCCGATTTGATCGATCAGGAAGATTTGCTGGGCCAGCTCAAGGCGTTGGGTTTCCAGGTGCCGAGCGGTTCAACGGCCGAGCAGGCTTGCGAATGCGCGGTGCGCGGTCTGGATAATGTTCGCGCGTTTGAACTGCGCAAAATGGTCAAGGACATGTACACCAGCGGCGCCAGTATCCAGCCTGCGGTGCGCCAGGCGATCGACAAACAATTACTGCCGGCATTGGCGGACTATCAGCAAAGCCATAGCGCCTGACGTTGCTCACCTGATCGTTCCCACGCTCTGCGTGGGAATGCCTCAACGGACGCTCCGCGTTCGGCCTTTTGGGACGCAGAGCGTCCCGGGCTGCGTTCCCACGCAGAGCGTGGGAACGATCCTCATCAGAGCCTTACGCTGGCAAACGTCGATTCATTGCGCGCCTGACTCAACGCCGACATCGGCCCCGACAGCGGCGACATCACGATGGCCTGCGGCAGCGGCAACATCGCCACTTGTTGAGTGGTGTTGGACCCTACGCGCTCGTCACGCGGCGGAATGCCGAAGTATTCGCGATAGCACTTGGAAAAGTGCGGCGTCGAGACGAAACCACACACGGACGCCACTTCGATGATCGACATCGGCGTTTGCTTGAGCAACTGCCGGGCGCGGATCAGGCGCAGCTTCAAGTAGTAACGGGACGGCGAGCAGTGCAGGTATTTCTGAAACAGGCGCTCCAGCTGTCGACGCGACACGGCGACGTACACCGCCAGTTCATCGAGGTCGATCGGCTCTTCGAGGTTGGCTTCCATCAGCGCGACGATTTCCTGCAGCTTCGGCTGGTTGGTGCCGAGCATGTGCTTGAGCGGCACACGCTGGTGATCCTGTTCGTTGCGGATACGTTCGTAGACGAACATCTCCGAGATCGCGGCGGACAGTTCACGGCCGTGATCGCGACTGATCAGGTGCAGCATCATGTCCAGCGGCGCGGTACCGCCGGAGCTGGTGAAACGGTTACGGTCGAGGGTGAACAAACGGGTGCTCATGGCCACGCGCGGGAAAGCTTCCTGCATCGCCGCCAGACATTCCCAGTGCACGCTGCAATCGAAACCATCGAGCAACCCGGCGCAGGCCAAAGCCCAACTGCCGGTGCACACCGCGCCGAGACGCTTGGACTGACGCGCCTGGCTTTGCAGCCAGGAAACGTGTTCACGGGTAACAGTGCGTTGAATGCCGATGCCGCCGCAGACAATCACAGTGTCCAGTGGCGGGGCTTTGTGCATGGAGGCGTCTGGCGTGATTTGCAGACCGTCACTGGCCCACACCTGGCCGCCATCGACGGTGAGGGTACTCCAGCGATACAGCTCGCGACCGGACAATTGGTTGGCCATGCGCAGGGGTTCTACTGCGGACGCCAGAGAAATCAGCGTGAAATTGTCCAGCAGCAGAAAGCCGATGGATTGAGGCGCACGGTTCTGGGGTTGGGCCCCGGAGTTGAACGACGTCATCGCGGTATCTCCTCACACAAAGCGGGTGATGGCCTCAGGCGGAGGCTCTTGTTATTGCCAGCGTTCTCGCGTGGGAGACGGGCTTTGTTATGACAGAGCAATTGCCATGCCTAAAATTGGATGGCCGTTCAATAACTCCTGAAAACGACGTCGCGACGTGTCTATACGAGCCGTCCGACGAAAGGTGTTTCGAAGTGCCATCAGCGTTGCTGAGCGCCCTGCCCCCAGGGGTGTGAGCAAATCGGTAGCACTTGTGGGAACTGGCCTGCGCGCAGTTTGTAGGGAGTGTCACCGCAAGCACGGGTGACGGACGGTAGGGGGTGCTGAATGCATGTAACAGCTGGGAAAGACTCTTATCTGTTTGCGACGCGCTAAAAGGTGGCGTGATTTATTGTCTGTGTTCACTTGATGAGCAATTTTGACTGGTCTGACCCCTTCGCGAGCAGGCTCGCTCCCACATTGGACCCTGGCGTTCACACATTTTGTGTTCACTGGAGATCTACTGTGGGAGCGAGCCTGCTCGCGATGGAGGCGACTCGGTCTCAGCACTCAACCGCACTGACCGCCAATCCACCACGCGATGTCTCTTTATATTTGTCATGCATATCAGCGCCGGTATCACGCATGGTGCGGATCACCCGATCCAGCGAGATAAAGTGCTGACCATCGCCACGCAATGCCATTTGCGCCGCGTTGATCGCCTTGACCGCGGCAATCGCATTACGCTCGATGCACGGCACCTGCACCAGGCCACCGACCGGATCGCAAGTCAGCCCAAGGTTGTGTTCAAGACCAATCTCCGCTGCGTTGCACAACTGCTCCGGCGTGGCACCAAGAATCTCCGCCAGCCCCGCCGCCGCCATCGCACACGCCGAACCGACTTCGCCCTGGCAACCCACTTCGGCGCCCGAGATCGAAGCATTCTTCTTGCACAGAATCCCCACCGCCGCTGCACCGAGGAAGTAATCGACCACGTTGGCGTCAGTCACCGCTTCACTGAACTTCATAAAGTAGTGCAACACCGCCGGAATGATGCCCGCCGCGCCATTGGTCGGCGCCGTGACCATGCGCCCGCCCGCCGCGTTTTCTTCATTAACCGCCAGAGCGAACAGGTTGACCCACTCCATCGCGCTCAGCGTCGAGCCGATCACATTGGGCTTGCCCAGTTCCTGCAGGCTGCGATGCAACTTCGCCGCGCGCCGACGCACATTCAGTCCGCCGGGCAGGATGCCTTCGTGTTTCAGGCCCTGCTCGACGCAATCCTGCATCGCCCGCCACAGTTTCATCAGCCCGGCGCGGATCTCTTCTTCACTGCGCCAGACCTTTTCGTTGGCCATCATCAATTCGGCAACGCGCAGGTTGTTTTTCTTGCACAACTCCAGCAGCTCAACCGCGCTGGAAAAGTCGTACGGCAACTCAGTGCGATCCAGATCGACCACGCCGCTGGACGCCTGCGCTTGATCCACGACAAAACCGCCGCCCACTGAGTAGTAGGTGTCGCGATGCAGTTCGCCGTGATCACCCTCGGCAACGATAGTCATGGCATTGGGGTGGAATGGCAGGTTCTCGTCGATCAGGCGCATGTCCCGTACCCAGACAAACGGCACCGACAAGCGACCATCCAATAGCAGGGTGTGCGTTTCGCGCAACGCCTGGATACGTGGGCCGATCTGCGACGGGTCGATTGCGTCCGGCCACTCGCCCATCAAACCCATGATCACCGCGTTGTCGCTGCCGTGGCCAATGCCCGTGGCCGACAGCGATCCGAACAATTGCACTTCTATACGACGCACCTGTTCCAACTGGTGCTTGTCCCGTAGCGACTCGACGAACAACGCCGCGGCGCGCATGGGCCCGACGGTGTGGGAACTGGAAGGGCCGATGCCGATTTTGAACAGGTCGAAAACGCTGATAGCCATTGCTGCAGAGCTCCTGAGGATGCCGGTCCGGGGCGTGAAGCGCCCGCTGGCGGAGCTGCTACGCTCAAGCTGCGATCCGCCGGAATGCCCGCATCATCAGGCTTTTGTCGGAGCGCACGGCGTCTGACACCGACGCACTCATGTCCACCAGCGCCGCGCCGTTTTCGCCCCGGTTTTTCGCCGTTTTTATGCGGTTCAGATGGCCATTCGGGGCTGAAAAAAGCTGTAAGCGACGTCACTGACACTGGATGCGACCATCCCTGTACTGGATACGACCCCCCCTGTAGGCGTCAGATTTTCACTGGTACATGATCGTTATGACTCGATTGCAAGGCGCCGTGACAGAGCTGTCTCCAGAACGCCATCCAACCGCAACCTATAAGTGCGGTGGTCCACAGTCGGAACACTGCCAAAAAAAACACCAAGGAGTCCATCCATGAAAGGTTCCCCGTCGTTGTTGTTGGCCGCCATGCTGAGTCTGCCGTTACTGGCGCAAGCTGCAGAACCGGCACAGTGCAGTACCGTTAACTTCTCCGATGTCGGCTGGACCGACATCACCGCTACCACCGCTACCACCTCCGTTGTCCTCAACGCCCTCGGCTACAAGACCAAGACCACCATGATCTCCGTGCCCGTGACCTACAAGTCGCTGGCCGACGGCAAGAACATGGACGTGTTCCTCGGTAACTGGATGCCGACCATGGAAAACGACATCAAGGCTTACCGCGACGCCGGCACCGTGGAAACCGTGCGCACCAACCTCAAGGGCGCCAAGTACACCCTCGCCGTGCCGCAAGCCCTGTATGACAAAGGTCTGCATGACTTCGCCGACATCGCCAAATTCAAGAAAGAACTCGACGGCAAGATCTACGGCATCGAGCCTGGCAATGACGGCAACCGTCTGATCCAGAGCATGATCGACAAGGACGCTTTCGGCCTGAAAACCGCCGGTTTCAAAGTCGTCGAATCGTCGGAAGCGGGCATGCTCTCGCAGGTGGATCGCGCGCAAAAACGCGACACCGCGGTGGTCTTCCTCGGCTGGGCGCCGCACCCGATGAACAAGCGCTTCAAGATTCAATACCTGACCGGTGGCGATGATTTCTTCGGCCCCGATTTCGGTGCTGCGACCGTAGCGACCAACACCCGCAAGGGTTACGCCGAGGAATGCAGCAACGTCGGTCAGTTGCTGAAGAACCTGGAGTTCACCGTCGACATGGAAAGCGAACTGATGGGCAACATCCTCGACGACAAGATGAAGCCTGACGCGGCCGCGAAGGCCTGGCTGAAAAAGAATCCACAAGTGCTCGATACCTGGCTCGCTGGCGTGACCACCATTGACGGTAAACCTGGCCTGGAGGCCGTGAAAGCCAAGCTTCAGTAATCGCTTATGCCGGGTGGGTTCGCCCGCCCGGGCTGTTTATTTCCTTGCATGCGGACGTTCACTACCATGCTGATTGATCAGAAAATACCTTTAGGCCAGTACATCGCGGGCTTCGTTGAATGGTTGACGCAACACGGCGCCAACACCTTCGACGCAATCGCCGTGACACTGGAAACGATGATCCACGGCGTGACGTTTGCGCTGACCTGGTTCAACCCACTGGTCTTGATTGGCCTGATCGCACTACTCGCTCACTTCATTCAGCGTAAATGGGGCCTGACTGCGTTCGTCATTGCCTCCTTCCTGCTGATCCTCAATCTGGGGTACTGGCAGGAGACCATGGAAACCCTCGCCCAGGTCATGTTCGCAACCCTGGTCTGCGTGGTCATCGGCGTGCCGTTGGGCATCGTCGCCGCGCACAAACCGATGTTCTACACGGTCATGCGTCCGGTACTCGATCTGATGCAGACCGTACCGACCTTCGTTTACCTCATTCCTACCCTGACCCTCTTCGGGCTGGGTGTGGTGCCAGGCCTGATCTCCACAGTGGTGTTCGCCATCGCTGCGCCGATCCGCCTGACCTACCTGGGCATCCGCGATGTCCCGCAAGAACTGATGGACGCCGGCAAGGCCTTCGGCTGCTCGCGTCGCCAACTGCTCTCACGGATCGAACTGCCGCACGCCATGCCGAGCATCGCGGCCGGCATCACCCAGTGCATCATGCTGTCGTTGTCGATGGTGGTGATCGCGGCACTGGTAGGCGCCGACGGACTCGGCAAACCGGTGGTCAACGCACTGAACACTGCTGATATCGCCCTGGGCTTCGAAGCGGGCCTGGCGATCGTACTGCTGGCGATCATGCTCGACCGTATCTGCAAACAACCCGACGCTAAAGCAGGGGGTGACGCATGAGCATAATTCGCTTCGAAGACGTCGACGTAATCTTCTCCAAAGACCCGCGCGAGGCGCTCAAGCTGCTGGATCAGGGCATGACCCGCAACGAGATCCTGAAGAAGACCGGACAGATCGTCGGCGTGGAAAAAGCCACGCTGGACATCAATAAAGGCGAGATCTGCGTGCTGATGGGCTTGTCCGGCTCGGGCAAGTCGAGCCTGCTGCGCTGCATCAACGGCCTCAACACCGTGAGTCGCGGCAAGTTGTTCGTCGAGCATGAAAACCGTCAGATCGACATCGCCTCCTGCACCCCGGCCGAACTGAAAATGATGCGCACCAAACGCATCGCCATGGTCTTTCAGAAGTTCGCCCTGATGCCTTGGCTAACGGTGCGCGAGAACATCAGTTTCGGCCTGGAAATGCAGGGTCGTCCGGAGAAAGAACGCAAGAAGTTGGTCGACGAGAAACTCGAACTGGTCGGCCTGACCCAGTGGCGCAACAAGAAGCCCGACGAACTCTCCGGCGGCATGCAGCAGCGTGTCGGTCTGGCGCGGGCACTGGCGATGGACGCCGACATTCTATTGATGGACGAACCGTTCTCGGCCCTCGACCCGCTGATCCGTCAGGGCCTGCAGGATGAACTGCTGGAACTGCAACGCAAGCTGAGCAAGACCATCGTGTTCGTGAGCCACGACCTCGACGAGGCGCTCAAATTGGGTAGCCGCATCGCGATCATGAAAGACGGCCGGATCATCCAGTACAGCGTGCCGGAAGAGATCGTGCTGAACCCGGCGGACGACTATGTGCGCACCTTCGTTGCGCACACCAATCCGCTCAACGTACTTTGCGGTCGCAGCCTGATGCGCACCCTGGACAAGTGCAAACGCATCAATGGTTCGGTGTGCCTCGATCCGGGCGGCGATTCGTGGCTGGACCTGGCCGAAGGCAACACCATCAAAGGTGCGCGGCAGAATGGTTCGGTGCTGAACCTGCAGAACTGGGCGCCGGGGCAAGCGGTGGAAGGCCTGGAGCGCAAGCCGACGCTGGTGGACTCTAATATCGGTATGCGCGATGCGTTGCAGATTCGTTATCAGACCGGCAACAAGCTGGTGCTGCACGATGACAATCATGTGGTGGGGATCTTGGGCGACAGCGAGTTGTATCACGCGTTGCTGGGCAAGAATCTCGGTTAAGGCGGGATAAAAAAAAGGGATCGCGGTGAGCGATCCCTGATCGTTCCCACGCTCTGCGTGGGAATGCAGCCCGGGACGCTCCGCGTCCCACAACAGCGGACGCAGAGCGTCCATTGAGACATTCCCACGCGGAGCATGGGAACGATCATGCAAAAGGGGCTCAATCGAGCCCCTTTTGTTTTAGCGGTTTAGCTATACACCCGGCCAAGGAGCTGCCGATGGCTTTCAAACTGATCGAGCACATCGCGTGTGATCTGATCCTGCGTGAAGCCCATCAGGTCGTAATCCTGGCTGCCGTTGTGCAGGTACACCTCGGCGCGGTAGTAACGCTGGCGCGCTTCATCGGATTGCGCCGATTCGGTCGGGGTCGCCAGATAGCCGTCCAGGCTGACTTCGTAGACGAAAGGGTTGCCCTCTTCCATCTCGACGCGCACGCCCATGCAACGCTTGGATTTACCCAGCAGCGTCTGCACTTCCAGACCCTGCGCACGCATCTGCGCAGCAGCATCTTCCAGCGCCGGGCTGACCTGCTTGTCCATGAAGCGTTGCACCACCGATTGGCTCGGTTGCAGATCCAGTTGCGTCAGACGCTCGCTGAAACCACGACGACCGCGCTCCGCCAGCTGCGCCTGCTCCTGTTCGATCTGCACGTCCTGACGCATGGCCTTGTGCAAGCCGAACATGAAGAACACCAGCACCACCGAGAACGGCAGACCGGCCAGCACCACCATGGTTTGCATGGCTTCGAAGTTACCGGCAAACAGCAGACCGATGGTCACCAGGGTGATCACCACCGACCAGAAGATCCGCAGCCAGTGCGGCGCATCTTCATCGACGTTACCGCCCTTGCAGGACAGATTCGCCATCATCACCGCACCGGAGTCGGCCGGGGTCAGGAACAGCACGAAGCCAACAAAGATCGACACACCGATAACGACTTTCGACGCCGGGTAGTGTTCAAGCAACTGATAAATCGCCATCGACGGCTGTTCCAGCGCCGTCTTGCCGAGCTCCACCGCGCCATGGTTCATCACCAGGTCCAGCGCCGAGTTACCGAAGATCGACAGCCAGGCCAAGGTGAAGCCCAGCGGAATCAGCAGCACGCCGGCCACCAGCTCACGCACGGTACGACCACGGGAAATACGCGCGATGAACATGCCAACGAATGGCGCCCAGGAAATCCACCACGCCCAGTAGAACAGGGTCCACAGGCCCATCCAGCGCTCGGACTTGGCGTTGTCGCCTTCGTACACATAAAGGTCGAAGGTTTTCAGCACGATGCCATTGAGGTAGTCGCCGATGTTCTGCACGAAGCCGTTGAGCAGGTGCAAAGTCGGGCCAAACAACAGCACGAAAATCAGCAGACCGCTGAACAGCACGATGTTCAGGTTGGACAGACGACGGATGCCGTTTTCCACGCCGGACACGGCAGCGATGGTCGCCACGGTGCTCATCACGATAATCACGATCAACAGGTTGGTGTTGCTGTGTTCCATGCCGAACAGGTTTTCCAGGCCCGAGGACACCTGCAGCGAACCAATCCCCAGGTTGGTCACCAGACCCAGCAGGGTCACGAACATGCCGAAGCCGTCCACCGCGTGACCGGCCGCACCCTTGACCCAACGCTCGCCGACCAGCGGATACAGCGCCGAACGCAGGGCCAGCGGCTGGTTATGCCGGTAAGCAAAGTACGCCACGGCCAGACCGACCAGTGCGTAGATCGCCCAGCCGTGCAGACCCCAATGCAGGAACGTCAGCTGTACTGCCTGACGCGCGGCCAGGTTGCTGGCCGAAGCGCCTTCCGGCGGATTGAAGTAGTGATCCAGTGGCTCGGATGCGCCGAAGTACAACAGCGAAATACCGATACCCGACGAGAACAGCATCCCCGCCCAGGCGCCGTAACTGAAATCCGGGGTGTCGTCCTTGCTGCCCAGTTTGAGTTTGCCGTACGAAGAAAACGCCAGGCCCACCACAAACACCAGGTAGGCGGCGATGACCACCATGTAGTACCAGCCGAAGCTGCGCGACAACCAGGCCTGAGCGATACCCAACAGTCTGCCGGCCTCTTGCGGGGCGATAATCAGAATGGCGGTCAACAACAGAATCAGCGCGGTAGAGGTGTAAAACACCCAACCGTTGACCGTCACCTTCTCGGGCGGGGTCTTTATAAGCGAGGCAGAACTCATGGCACAAATGCTCCAGGCAGTGCGAGAGAAGAACACAAGGCAACACGGAACCCGACCAATCGGTTAGTTGGCAGCCGACCGGCGGGTGATATAAAGACACCCCGAAAAAAGCCCGAACCTGCCGAAATGGCGCTGCGAATCGCTTTCGTGGCCGAAGGTGGACGGACGGTCATCCGAAACCTGGCCCTGAGCGTCTTGCCCTTTCAACACGTCCATCGAATCGCGAACCGCGCCATGCCCCACGCAGGTTTCGAGCTTTTTCGGATGTCGGTTTTATCGCCACTTACACGTAGGAAAAAGCTGTAGGCAGCGACGATTTGTCGCAGATCTTATTCTTTGTTGATTGAACGTTCAATCAAAACAAAATAGACTGGCCCTCAATCCGATCGGCGTGATTCGCCGCTCGGAAGGCCTAAGGAGATGTGCAAGATGCCCAAGGTCGGTATGCAACCCATCCGCCGCCAACAACTGATCGAAGCCACATTGCAGGCGGTCGATCAGGTCGGAATGGGGGACGCCAGCATTGCGCTGATCGCCCGTTTGGCCGGTGTCTCGAATGGCATCATCAGTCATTACTTTCAGGACAAGAACGGCCTGATTGCCGCCACGATGCGGTATCTGATGACAGCCCTCAGCGAGAGCGTCACCGCGCGCCGTCAGGCGCTGGCAGATGACAGCCCACGGGCGCATCTGCAGGTGATCATCGAAGGCAACTTCGACGCCAGCCAGGTCAATGGCCCGGCAATGAAAACCTGGCTGGCCTTCTGGGCCACCAGCATGCACCAGCCGTCTTTGCACAGGTTGCAGCGGATCAACGATCACCGTCTGTATTCCAACCTGTGCTGCCAGTTCCGCCGTGTGCTGCCGCTCGAAGATGCGCGCAGCGCAGCGCGGGGGCTGGCAGCGTTGATTGACGGCTTGTGGTTGCGCGGCGCGCTGTCGGGAGACGCTTTCGACACGGCGCAGGCGCAACAGATCGCTTACGAATACATGGATTTCCAATTGGCCAAGAAGGTGAGCTAGAGCACACAGAAAACGCTCGGCCCCTGAACCGCCACCGCAGCCTTACAGCGGTGGTCAACGCCAACCACTAATGCACTTGCGAGGACACTATGGCCCGTTTCGAACTGCAAAAACTTTACATCGATGGCGCGTACTCCGACGCCGGCAGCGATGCCACCTTCGAAGCCATCAACCCGGCTAACGGTGAAGTCCTCGCACTGGTGCAACGTGCGACCAAGGAAGACGTCGAGCGTGCTGTGGTCAGCGCTGAAAAGGGCCAGAAAATCTGGGCTGCGATGACCGCCATGGAGCGTTCGCGCATCCTGCGTCGCGCCGTCGACATCCTGCGCGAGCGCAACGATGAACTGGCCGCGCTGGAAACCCTGGACACCGGTAAAGCCTTCTCCGAAACCAAGTACGTCGACATCGTTACCGGTGCTGACGTGCTGGAATACTACGCAGGCCTGGTGCCAGCGATCGAAGGCGAGCAGATTCCTCTGCGCGACACTTCGTTCGTCTACACCCGTCGCGAGCCGCTGGGCGTTGTCGCCGGTATCGGCGCGTGGAACTACCCGATCCAGATCGCGCTGTGGAAATCCGCGCCAGCCCTGGCGGCCGGTAACGCGATGATCTTCAAGCCAAGCGAAGTGACCTCGCTGACCACCCTGAAACTGGCTGAAATCTACACCGAAGCCGGCGTTCCAAACGGTGTGTTCAACGTCCTGACCGGCAGCGGCCGTGAAGTCGGCACCTGGCTGACCGAGCACCCGCGCATCGAAAAAATCTCCTTCACCGGCGGCACCGACACCGGCAAGAAGGTGATGGCCAGCGCTTCGGCTTCGTCGCTGAAAGACGTGACCATGGAACTGGGCGGCAAGTCTCCGCTGATCATCTGCGACGACGCCGATCTCGATCGTGCTGCCGACACCGCGATGATGGCCAACTTCTACAGCTCCGGCCAGGTCTGCACCAACGGCACTCGCGTGTTCGTTCCGGCGCACCTGAAAGCCGCTTTCGAAGCCAAGATCGTTGAGCGCGTTGCACGCATCCGCGTCGGCAACCCGGAAGACGAAAACACCAACTTCGGCCCGCTGGTCAGCTTCGCGCACATGGAAAGCGTGTTGGGTTACATCGCCAAGGGTAAAGAACAAGGCGCCCGCGTCCTGTGCGGCGGCGACCGTCTGACCGACGGCGAATTCGCCAAAGGCGCATTCGTGGCACCTACCGTGTTCACCGATTGCACCGACGACATGACCATCGTTCGCGAAGAAATCTTTGGCCCAGTGATGGCGATCCTCTCCTACGAGACCGAAGAAGAAGTGATCCGCCGCGCCAACGACACCGACTTCGGTTTGGCCGCCGGTATCGTCACCAAAGACCTGAACCGCGCACACCGCGTGATTCATCAACTGGAAGCCGGTATCTGCTGGATCAACGCCTGGGGCGAGTCCGACGCAAAAATGCCGGTCGGCGGTTACAAGCAGTCGGGTGTTGGCCGTGAGAACGGCATCAGCTCGCTGAACAACTTCACCCGCATCAAATCGGTACAGGTCGAGCTGGGCGAATACGTCTCGGTGTTCTAAGACCCGAGTCTTGTATTGCTCGTGAGGCCGTCTTCGCGAGCAGACTCGCTCCCACATTGGAACAGTGTCTCCTATGGGAGTGAGCCCGCTCGCGATTCGAGTGCAAAGCACTCGTCAGGCCCGACCTGACCACATCTAAAGAGGGTGCATTCAATGTCCCAAGAATTCGATTACATCATCATCGGTGCCGGCTCGGCCGGTAACACCCTGGCGACCCGTCTGACTGAAGACGAAGGCGTCACCGTTCTGCTGCTCGAAGCTGGCGGTCCGGACTACCGTTTCGACTTCCGCACGCAAATGCCCGCTGCCCTGGCATTCCCGCTGCAAGGTCGTCGCTACAACTGGGCCTACGAAACCGATCCAGAGCCACACATGGACGGTCGCCGCATGGAATGCGGTCGCGGCAAAGGCCTCGGCGGTTCCTCGCTGATCAACGGCATGTGCTACATCCGTGGCAACGCGATGGACTACGACGGCTGGGCGAAACTGCCGGGCCTGGAAAACTGGTCGTACCTCGACTGCCTGCCGTACTTCCGCAAAGCGGAAACCCGCGACATCGGCCCGAACGACTACCACGGTGGCGAAGGCCCGGTCAGCGTGACCACGCCGAAGGCGGGCAACAACCCGTTGTTCCACGCCATGGTCGAAGCCGGTGTGCAGGCCGGTTACCCGCGCACCGAAGACCTCAACGGTTACCAGCAGGAAGGCTTCGGCCCGATGGACCGCACCGTGACGCCGAACGGCCGTCGTGCATCCACCGCCCGTGGCTACCTCGACGTCGCCAAGAAGCGTTCGACCCTGACCATCGTCACCCACGCCCTGACCGACAAGATTCTGTTTGAAGGCAAGCGTGCCGTCGGTGTGCGTTACCTGGTCGGCGATGCGGAAGAACGCGTTGAAGCCAAAGCGCGCAAAGAAGTGCTGCTGTGCTCCGGCGCCATCGCTTCGCCGCAGATTCTGCAGCGCTCCGGTGTCGGCCCTGCCGAACTGCTGAAATCCCTCGACATCCCGGTCGTTCACGACCTGCCGGGCGTCGGTGAAAACCTGCAGGATCACCTTGAGCTGTACCTGCAATACGCTTGCACTCAGCCGGTTTCGCTGTACCCGTCGCTGCTCTGGTACAACCAGCCAGCCATCGGTGCCGAGTGGCTGTTCAACGGCACCGGCATCGGCGCCAGCAACCAGTTCGAAGCCGGCGGTTTCATCCGTTCGCGTCCGGAATTCGAATGGCCGAACATCCAGTACCACTTCCTGCCGGTAGCGATTAACTACAACGGCAGCAACGGTGTGAAAGAGCACGGCTTCCAGGCACACATGGGTTCCATGCGTTCGCCAAGCCGTGGTCGCATCCAGGCCAAGTCGAAAGACCCGCGCCAGCACCCGAGCATCCTGTTCAACTACATGGCCACCGAGCAAGACTGGCAGGAATTCCGCGACGGCATTCGCCTGACCCGTGAAATCATGCAACAGCCGGCGCTCGACGCTTTCCGTGGCCGCGAAATCAGCCCGGGCATCGAAGTGCAAACCGATGAGCAGCTGGACAAGTTCATCCGCGAGCACGCCGAAACTGCGTTCCACCCGTCCTGCTCGTGCAAGATGGGCACCGACGAAATGGCTGTAGTGGATGGCGAAGGTCGCGTGCACGGCATGCAGAGCCTGCGTGTGGTCGATGCCTCGATCATGCCGATCATCACCACTGGCAACCTCAACGCGCCAACGATCATGATCGCCGAGAAAATCGCCGACAAGATCCGTGGCCGCCAGCCGCTGCCGCGTAGCACCGCGCCGTACTACGTCGCGGGCGATGCGCCGGTCAAAGGCAAGCCAATGCGTGATATCACCCCGGCTGCTCAGTAGCCTGAAGTGATCGTTCCCACGCTCTGCGTGGGAATGCATCCCCTGACGCTCCGCGTCACACAGCGGACGCAGAGCGTCCATGGCGGCGTTCCCACGCAGAGCGTGGGAACGATCTCCTGCCTCGCACAGTAAATCCCCCTACACCCCCTCTTCACTTGATCCTACCCCCACGCGGGCCTACTCTAGACCTCGCGCAACCGTTTCACCCCCTCCCCGCCGCTGCTCTACCGCTTCCCCCTGACAAGGAGGTTCCCGAATGTTCGATTTCCACCCCCAGCTCAAGCAGCGCTTCGCTGCCTTGCGCACGGGCGCTGAGTTTTTTTCCCTGCGGTATGTACGCGAGTCCGGGCAATATCTGTCGGTGCGCAAGAATGTCGCCGAGCCGCCGAGCCTGAGACGCGACGAAGGCGCGATGCTCACCGTGCGCGTCAATGGCGTTGAGGCCTACGCGGCGACCAACGACCTGTCGCAACAAGGTCTGCAAGCCGCCCTCGAACGCGCCGAGCAGCAAGCCCGCCGCCTCAAGCCGCACGCCTTGCTCGACCTGCGCGATCAGCCGGTGTCCAGCGATCGTGCTGATTACTTTTCACCCAATCTCGACCAAGCCTTCCCGTCCCTGAGCGAATGTTTTGAGCTGCTCGGCGCGGAATCCGCCTCAGTGCCAAAGGATGAGCGCCTGGTGAATTGGGAAGTGAGCATTGGCATTACCCACGTCGAACAGATCTACCTGAGCAGCGCCGGGGCTGAATTGCGCCAAGCGCAGCGCTTCGTCTATCCGGGCCTCGACGTCACCGCTTACGATGGCAACGACAGCCAGACCCGTAGCCTCGGCCGCGAGAATTTCGGCCAACAGGGCGGCGCTGATGTGATCAGCCGCTGCGGTTTGATCGGCGCCGGCCCGCAAGTCGCCGATCAGGCCCTGCAACTGCTGCTTGCGCCGAACACCCCGCAAGGCCCGCGCGACCTGCTGTTGATGCCCGATCAAATGATGCTGCAAATCCACGAATCCATCGGCCACCCGCTGGAACTCGACCGCATCCTCGGCGACGAGCGCAATTACGCCGGCACCAGTTTCGTCAAAGCCAGCGACTTCGGCAGCCTGCAATACGGCTCGAAACTGCTCAACGTGACGTTCGATCCGGGCATTCCCGAAGAACTCGCCAGCTATGGCCACGATGACGATGGCAGCAAGGCCAGCAAACAATTCCTGATTCGCGATGGTTTGCTGCTGCGCCCACTGGGTGGTGCGCTGTCGCAGTTCCGCGCCGGTCTCGATGGCGTTGCCAACAGCCGCGCCTGCGGCTGGAACCGCCCGCCGATCGACCGCATGGCCAACCTCAATATCGAACCTGGCGATCAGCCTCTGAACAAACTGATCGAAGGCATCGAGAACGGCATTTTGATGAGCACCAACCGTTCCTGGTCGATTGACGATGCGCGCAACAAATTCCAGTTCGGCTGTGAATGGGGCCAGTTGATCGAAAACGGCGAACTCAAAGGCGTGGTAAAAAACCCGAACTACCGGGCGATTTCCGCGCACTTCTGGAAAAGCCTGCGCGCCGTCGGCGACGCCAACACCGTCAAGGTGCTGGGCACGCCGAACTGCGGCAAGGGCGAACCGAACCAGGTGATCCGCGTCGGCCACGCTTCGCCGGCCTGCGTATTCAGCAACGTTGATGTGTTTGGGGGAGACGCCTGATGAGCATTTCGAAGAGTCAGTCCGACGCCTTCAAGGTCATGGTCGAGTGGCTGCGTGACAGCGTGCGCGAGCCAGAACAGTTCACCCTCAGCTTTGCCGCCGAATCCTCGGCGTTCGTGCGTTTCAATCACGCCAAGGTGCGTCAGGCCGGACAAGTGCAGCAGGCCAATATCGTCCTGAAACTGATCAACGACGGTCGCCACGCCGACCTGCAAGTCACCCTGTCCGGTGATCAGGAAGGCGATCTGCAACGCCTCGCCGAAGGCCTGCAACAACTGCGCGAAACCCTGCCGCTGCTGCCGCAGGATCCGTACCTGTTGCTCAACCACAACGGCTGGCAGAGCAAAAATGTGCAGGAGCATCCGCTGCCGGACACCGAACAGGTTGTCGATGAAATCTGCGCTGCCGCTGAAGGTCTGGATCTGGTGGGCTTCTATGCGGCCGGCCCGATCAGCCGCGGTTTCGCCAGTTCTTCAGGCGCATTTGGCTGGCATCAGGCCAACAGCTTCAATTTCGATTTCAGCCTGTTCCACGACAACGGTGAGGCGGTGAAAGCCAGCTACGCCGGGCATGACTGGAGCAGCGAAGGCTTCGCCAAGCGCTTCGGCCAGGCCCGCGAGCAACTGGAATTTCTCGGCCGACCGCTGCGCACCTTGGCGCCGGGGCAGTACCGCGCGTATCTGGCACCGGCGGCGCTGGAAGAAATCATGGGCATGCTGAGCTGGGGCGGTTTCTCGGCGCAGTCGATCGCCAGTAAGAGCAGCCCGTTGCAAAAGCTGTATGTCGGCGATCAGGCGTTCAGTCCACTGCTGTCGCTGGATGAGAAAGTCAGCGAATCGCTGAGCCCGGCGTTTTCCGGCGAGGGTTATCCGCGCAGTGATTTGCGCCTGATCGTCGAAGGCAAGGCTGGCGATCAACTGGTCGGCTCGCGCAGTGCAGCGGAATATGGCCTGACCGCCAACGGCGCCGGCGGCGGGGAAATGCCGAGTGCGTTGAACATGGCGGCGGGAGATCTGGCGCAAGCAGAGATCCTCAAACAGTTGGGCACCGGGCTGTACATCAGCAACCTGTGGTACCTGAACTTCTCGGATCAACCGGCGGCGCGCATGACCGGCATGACTCGGTTTGCGACCTTCTGGGTCGAGAACGGCGAGATCCAGGCGCCGGTCAGCACCATGCGCTTCGACGACAGCGCTTACAGCCTGCTGGGTTCACAGCTGGAAGCGTTGACCGCCGAGCGTGAGTTGTTGCTGTCGGCGAGTACGTACAGCCAGCGCAATACCTCGTCGGCGTTGCTGCCGGGGGCGTTGGTGAGCCGTTTGACCTTGACCCTGTAAACGCAAAACCTGTGGGAGCGAGCCTGCTCGCGAAAGCGGTAGATCAATCGACATCGATGTTGAATGAAATGGCCTCTTCGCGAGCAAGCTCGCTCCCACACTGACCGCGCTCGACAATGGATATGCATTAACTTCAACGACAAGAGGTTCCATGCCCAACCGCCCGCCTCTCGACGCCATCACCGCACGCTGGTTGCCGTGGGTCGTCGCCATTGCGTTCTTCATGCAGTCCCTCGACGGGACCATCCTCAACACCGCCCTGCCGGCCATGGCTCGGGATCTGGCCGAAGACCCGTTGCGCATGCAAGGCGTGATCATCGCCTACATGCTCACCGTGGCCTTGCTGATACCGGCCTCAGGCTGGATCGCCGACCGTTTCGGCACCAAGAAAATCTTCTTCGGCGCGATCTTGTTGTTCAGCTTCGGCTCGCTGCTCTGCGCCTTGTCGAGCAGTCTGAGCATGCTGGTCGGCGCCCGGGTGATTCAGGGCCTGGGCGGTGCGCTGATGCTACCGGTCGGGCGACTCGTCGTACTGCGCGCCTATCCGCGATCCGAACTGGTGCGGATCATGGGCTTCATCACCATCCCCGGCCTGCTCGGCCCGCTGATCGGCCCGACCATGGGCGGCTGGATGGTCGAGTACCTGACGTGGCACTGGATCTTCCTGATCAACCTGCCGGTCGGCGTGATCGGTTGCTACGCCGTGTGGAAATTCATTCCCGACCTGCGCGGCACCGAGCGCACGCGTTTCGATAGCCTGGGTTTCCTGCTGTTCGGCGCGGCGATGATCCTGATCACCATCGCCATGGAAGGCCTTGGCGAACTGCACTTGCCGCATCTGCGGGTGATGTTGCTGCTGTTCGCTGGTCTGGCGTGTCTGGCGGCGTACTGGTTGCGCGCCGGGCACATCGAAAACCCGCTGTTCGCGCCATCGCTGTTCAAGACCCGCACGTTTGCCGTCGGCATTCTCGGAAACCTGTTCGCCCGCCTGGGCAGCGGCGCATTGCCATTTCTGGTGCCGTTGCTGCTGCAAGTGGCGCTGGGCTATTCACCGTCGCAAGCGGGGATGAGCATGCTGCCACTGGCGGCGGCGGCGATGTTTGCCAAGTGGATGGCACGGCCGCTGATTGAGCGGCTCGGTTATCGTATCGTGCTCACCGGCAACACCCTGGCACTGGGGATCATGCTGGCAAGCATGGGCCTGGTCAGCGAGCAGACGCCATACTGGTTGTTGCTGTGCCTGCTGGCAGTGCTGGGCGCGATCAACTCGCTGCAATTTACGGCGATGAACACCGTGACGCTGATTGATCTCGACGATGCCAGCGCCAGCAGCGGCAACAGCTTGCTCTCGGTGGTGGCGCAGTTGTCATTGAGTCTGGGCGTTGCCTGCGCCGGCGCGTTGCTCGGCGGGTTTACCGCAGAGATCGGTAACGATGGCGTGGAGACCGTGCTCGGCGCGTTCCAGCTGACCTTCGTCACCGTCGGCATCATGGCGATGCTGGCCGCGACGATCTTCTCGCAACTGTCGAAAGAAGACGGCCGCCGCGCCAAACGTCCGGAAGAACACATCGAACATTAACCACTGTTCGTCCAGAACTTTCGAAGAAAGTGGCACGGGGCTGCTACACTGCGCGACATTTTGTTTTGCAGGCCAGTCCCGTGACCACCATCGCCACCGCTTTTAATACTCTGCCGCTGTCCGCCGCCATGCTGGCTAACCTCGAATCCCTCGGTTATGCCCAGATGACGCCGATCCAGGCGCAGAGCTTGCCGGTGATCCTCAAGGGGATGGACCTGATCGCTCAGGCCAAGACCGGCAGCGGCAAGACCGCCGCGTTCGGCATCGGCCTGCTCAACCCGATCAACCCGCGCTACTTCGGTTGCCAGGCACTGGTGATCTGCCCGACGCGCGAGCTGGCCGACCAGGTTGCCAAGGAAGTCCGTCGTCTGGCCCGTGCCGAAGACAACATCAAAGTCCTGACCCTGTGCGGCGGCGTGTCGTTCGGCCCGCAAATCGCTTCGCTGGAGCACGGCGCGCACATCATCGTCGGCACCCCGGGGCGTATTCAGCAGCACCTGCGCAAGGGTTCGCTGGTCCTCGACGGCCTGAACACTTTGATCCTCGACGAAGCCGACCGCATGCTCGACATGGGCTTCTACGACGCCATCGAAGACATCATCGTCAAAACCCCGGAGCGCCGTCAGACCCTGCTGTTCTCTGCGACTTACCCGGTGGGCATCAAGCAACTGGCGTCGAAGTTCATGCGTGATCCGCAAACGGTGAAAGCCGAAGCGTTCCACGATGACACGCAGATCGAGCAGCGTTTCTACGAGATTTCCCCGGAAGATCGTATGAGCGTGGTGACCAAAGTCCTGCACCACTTCCGTCCGGCGTCCTGCGTGGCGTTCTGCTTCACCAAGCAGCAAGTGCAGGAAACCGTCGATCACCTGACCGCCAAAGGCATTTCCGCCGTCGGCCTGCATGGCGATCTGGAACAGCGTGACCGCGATCAGGTGCTGGCGATGTTCGCCAACCGCAGTACGTCGGTACTGGTTGCCACCGACGTCGCCGCCCGTGGTCTGGACATCGATGCACTGGACATGGTGATCAACGTCGAACTGGCGCGCGATTCGGAAATCCACATTCACCGCGTTGGCCGTACCGGTCGTGCTGGCGAAAAAGGCATCGCGATCAGCCTGGTTGCTCCGGGCGAAGCGCACCGCGCGCAAGCCATCGAACAACTGCAGAAATCACCGCTGAACTGGGATCAGGTCGATAACCTCAAGTCCCAGGGCCTCGCCCCGCTGCAACCGCCGATGACCACCCTGTGCATCGGTGCTGGCCGTAAAGACAAAGTGCGTCCGGGCGACATTCTTGGCGCACTGACTGGCGATGCCGGCATTCCCGGTGCGCAGGTTGGCAAGATCGCGATCTTCGATTTCCAGGCCTATGTGGCTGTTGACCGCACTGTGGCCATGCAGGCCTTGCAGCGTCTGAACGACGGCAAGATCAAAGGCCGTTCGCTGCGCGTCCGCATCCTCTGACCTGATCGTTCCCACGCTCTGCGTGGGAATGCATCCCGTGACGCTCCGCGTCACATAACAACGGACGCAGAGCGTCCATGGCGGCGTTCCCACGCAGAGCGTGGGAACGATCATTGTGTGAGGACACCGTTTTGCGCTCTACCGAAGTCGTGATCATTGGCGCAGGCGCCGCTGGGTTGATGTGTGCACTGACCGCCGCCGGGCGTGGGCGTCAGGTGTTGCTGCTCGACCACGCGAACAAGGCCGGCAAGAAAATCCTGATGTCGGGCGGTGGCCGCTGCAATTTCACCAACATGTACACCGAGCCGAGCAATTTCCTCTCGCAGAACCCACACTTCTGCAAATCCGCGCTGGCGCGCTATACCCAGTGGGATTTCATCGGCATGGTCGGCAAACACGCCGTGCCGTACCACGAGAAGAAACTCGGCCAGTTGTTCTGCGATAACAAATCCAGCGACATCCTCGAAATGCTCCTGACCGAGTGCGATCAGGTCGGTGTCGAGCTGCATCTGGACACGTCGATCCAGACCATCGAGAAGATCGAAAGCGGTTACCTGCTCGACACCACACTGGGCCAGATCCAGTGCCAGTCGCTGGTGATCGCCACCGGCGGTCTGTCGATCCCGACGCTGGGCGCCACCGGTTTCGGTTATCAAGTGGCCAAACAGTTTGGCCATGAGTTGCTGCCGACCCGCGCCGGTCTGGTGCCGTTCACCATCACCGATCAGCTCAAGGAACTCTGCACCGAGCTGTCCGGCACTTCGGTGGATTGTCTGGTCAGCTGCARCGATCAGAGCTTTCGCGAGAACATCCTCTTCACTCACCGAGGCCTCAGTGGCCCGGCGATTTTGCAGATTTCCTCGTTCTGGGAATCCGGCGACACGGTTGAGATCAACCTGCTGCCGGATCACGACGCGGCGAGCTGGCTGCAGCAGCAAGTGGCCGAGCGTCCGAACAGTGAATTGAAAACCCTGCTCGGTGAAATCTTCACCAAGAAGATGGCCAATCTGCTGGCGGACAACTGGTTCGTGTCCAAACCGATGAAGCAATACACCCACGCGGAACTGGCGGAAATTGCCGAGAAGCTCGGCAGCTGGAAAGTCGTGCCAGCGGGGACTGAGGGTTATCGCACGGCCGAAGTGACCCTCGGCGGTGTCGACACTCGCGAAGTCTCCTCCAAGACCATGGAATCGCTGAAAAGCCCCGGCCTGTATTTCATCGGTGAAGTCCTCGACGTCACTGGCCACTTGGGCGGTTTCAACTTCCAGTGGGCCTGGGCCTCGGGCTACGCCGCCGCGCAGTACGCCTGATTCAAGGCCAAATACAAAACCCTGTAGGAGTGAGCCTGCTCGCGATAGCGGTGAATCAGTCGATGAATGCATTGGCTGACACACCGCTATCGCGAGCAGGCTCACTCCTACAGTTGTTATGTGTGATGCAGTAAGGAACACTTTTTGCTGTCAGATGTGATCGGCGCCATTGCGTCGGCGTCATTACTGGCTCAATTTAGCGGCATCGCCTCGGAAGGCCCTCGCACTTCATGTCCTCGACCTCGTTTCGTCAGTCTTTGCGGCGCCTGTGGGCGCTGGATAAATTCAGCTACAGCGTGCGGGTGTTCATCGCCCTGACCGGCAGCATGGCGCTGTGTTGGTATCAGGATGAAATGGGCCTGCTGATCCCGTTATTCCTGGGGATTATCGCCAGCGCCCTGGCCGAAACCGACGACAGTTGGCAGGGCCGCCTCAACGCCCTCGCCGTGACGCTGGTGTGTTTCAGCATCGCCGCGCTGTCGGTCGAATTACTCTTCCCCTACCCCATCGTGTTTGCCATTGCTTTGGCGCTGGCCAGTTTCGGCCTGACCATGCTCGGTGCGCTCGGCGAGCGCTATGGCGCGATTGCTTCGGCGACGCTGATTCTGTCGGTATACACGATGATCGGCGTTGATCAGCGCGGCGGGGCGGTCACCGATTTCTGGCACGAACCGATGCTGCTGGTCGCCGGTGCCGCGTGGTACGGCTTGCTCTCGGTGTTGTGGCAGGCGCTGTTTTCCAACCAGCCGGTGCAACAAAGTCTGGCGCGCTTGTTCCGTGAGCTGGGCTTTTACCTGAAGCTGAAATCGTCGCTGTTCGAGCCGATCCGGCAGATGGACGTCGAAGCCCGGCGGCTGGAACTGGCCCAGCAAAACGGTCGCGTGGTGGCGGCGCTGAACAGTGCCAAGGAAATCATCCTGCACCGCGTCGGCAATGGCCGCCCCGGATCGAAAGTCAGCCGTTACCTGAAACTGTACTTCCTCGCTCAGGACATCCACGAACGCGCGAGTTCTTCGCACTATCCGTACAACGCACTGGCCGAAGCGTTCTTCCACAGCGACGTGCTGTTCCGCTGCCAACGCCTGTTGCGCCAGCAAGGCAAGGCCTGCCGCGCTCTGGCCGAATCGATCCAGATGCGTCAGCCTTTTATTTATGACGCGAGTTTCGCCGAAGCGCTGGGCGACCTCGACGCCTCCCTTGAACACCTGCGCATCCAGAGCAACCCGGCGTGGCGCGGACTGTTGCGTTCGCTGCGCGCACTGGCGGCCAACCTCGGCACCCTCGACCGTTTGCTCAGCGACGCGAGCAACCCCGACGCCTTGGCCGACGCGACCGACAGCAGCCTGCTCGACCGTTCGCCGCGCAACCTCAAAGATGTCTGGGTGCGCCTGCGCACGCAACTGACGCCAACGTCTCTGCTGTTCCGTCATGCCCTGCGCCTGCCATTGGCGCTGAGTATCGGTTACGGCATGGTGCATTTGATTCACCCGTCGCAGGGTTACTGGATCATCCTCACCACGCTGTTCGTCTGCCAGCCGAACTACGGCGCGACGCGGCGCAAACTCGGTCAGCGGATTTTCGGCACCGCCATCGGCCTGACCGTGGCGTGGGCGCTGTTCGATCTGTTCCCGAGTCCGTTGGTGCAGTCGTGTTTCGCCATCGCTGCCGGCGTGGTGTTCTTTACCAACCGCACCACCCGCTACACCCTGGCAACAGCGGCGATCACCATCATGGTGCTGTTCTGCTTCAATCAGGTCGGCGACGGTTACGGACTGTTCCTGCCACGGTTGTTCGATACCTTGCTCGGCAGCCTGATTGCCGGGCTGACGGTGTTCCTGTTCCTGCCGGACTGGCAGGGCCGGCGCCTGAACAAAGTGCTGGCCAACACCCTGACCTGCAACAGCATCTACCTGCGCCAGATCATGCAGCAATACGCCGCCGGCAAGAGCGACGATCTCGCCTATCGGCTGGCCCGCCGCAACGCGCACAACGCCGATGCGGCGCTGTCGACAACGCTGGCGAACATGCTCATGGAGCCGGGGCATTTCCGTAAGGAAGCCGATGTCGGATTCCGCTTTCTGGTGCTGTCGCACACGTTGTTGAGTTATCTGTCAGGTCTGGGTGCACACCGCGAGACGCAGTTGCCGGCGGATGTGCGCGAGCATTTGATTGATGGCGCCGGGGTGAAACTGGCGACGAGTATTGATGAAATCGCCCAAGGGCTGGCCAACAAGCAGCCGGTGGCGATTCAGAGTGATGAAGAAGAAGCGCTGGCCAATGAGCTGGAGCAGATGGCCGATGAGATCGATGAGGGGCAGCGGTTGGTGCAGACGCAACTGGCGTTGATCTGTCGGCAGTTGGGGCCGTTGCGGACGTTGGCGGCGCATTTGATCAAGGACACCTCAGAAATCAGCGGCGGTTGACAGGGCGTCATCGCGAGCAGGCTCACTCCTACAGGGGAACGCATTCCAAATTGTAGGAGTGAGCCTGCTCGCGATAGCGACATCTGCCACACAGAGGATTCTGGATCGACCCTCACATCCCATGCTGTCTCAACAACTTGTCATAACTCCCATCCGCCCTCATCGCCGCAATCGCCTTATCAAACCCTGCAACAATCTGCTCATGCTGCGGATTCTTCAGGCTCACCAATATATGCAGGCTGTTCTCACTCAACGGCTTGGGTAGAAACTCCACCGAATTGCGCACCTTGGCGGATTCCCGCGCCAGGTAATATTTCGCCACATACTCATCTTCCAGCGTCAGCTTGACCCGATCCGCCGCGAGCATGCGCACGGCCATGGCGAAGTTATGCACAGGGACTTTCTGCAACGCCGTGTCGGCATCGAACGGCGCCGAATAGGCGTAGCCGCGCACCACCGCAATCGGATAGGTGTGCAGTTGCTGCAGATTGGAATAGTCGAGTGGCGTGTCTTTGCGCTTGAGAAAGCGGATGCGGTTGAGCAGGTATTCCCCGGAAAATTGCCCGAGCTTGGTCCGCTCGTCGTTGTACCAGGCGTTGACCAGCACATCGTAACGGCCCTCCCCCACGCCAAGCAGCGCCCGTGCCCACGGCACCTGCTCGTAACCGCTGGCGTAACCGGCTCTGGACAGCGCGGTGCTGACAATGTCGGTGGCCAGGCCGCCGTTGACCAGCGTGTCGTCGGTAAAGGGTGGCCAGATATCAAACACCAGCCGCAGCTTATCCGCTGCAGCGGTCTGAGCCAGCAAGAGCAATCCGATCAAAGCAAAGGCTCGATGCAAACGCGGCATGCTTGAAAATCCTTAGCGGGCAAGTTGCCCAGCATGTTTTCAGCCAAAACCCCAAGGCCCCTTACCGGCAAAACCCAGGCTCTAACATTAGCTCATTGCAGCCAATGCACAGGGCTCTCCAGCAGATTACACAAAGTCACCGAGGCTGCGAGAAAGGAATGATGGCATTTTGACCTTTGTCACAGACTCTTACGCCATACAGACATCTTTGCCACAGGCGCTTAGTATCGGGCGACACGTTCAAGGAATCGGCAAATGACAATCGAATGGGTCTGCAAACATCACAGTGATCTGGGCAAGGAACAGCTATACGCGCTGTTGAAGCTGCGCTCGGACGTGTTCGTCGTCGAGCAGAAATGCGCCTATCCGGACCTCGATGGCCAGGATCTGGAAGGCGACACCTACCATCTGATGGGGTGGGAGGATGACCAGTTGATGGCGTACCTGCGCCTGCTGGATCCGGAATCCCAGGGGGGTGACGTGGTGATCGGCCGCGTGATTACCGCACCGCAGGGGCGCGGCAAAGGGCTAGGGCATGAAATGATGGAGCAAGCACTGAAACAGGCCGAGAAGCATTGGCCGCAGGTGCCGATCTATCTGTCGGCGCAGGCGCATTTGCAGGGGTATTACGGTCGGTACGGGTTTGTTGTGGCGGGTGAAGAGTATCTGGAGGATGACATTCCACACATTGGGATGCGTCGTTCCTGAAGAGCTCCTCACCCTAGCCCTCTCCCGGAGGGAGAGGGGACTGACCTTATTGTCTTGCGGCAGACATCGACCTGAAAAGCCGAGTCGATTATGGATTCAGAGGAATTCGCTCAAGTCGGCGTACTTCTCCAATATCCCCCAATCGGCTCCCTCTCCCTCTGGGAGAGGGCTGGGGTGAGGGGCTTTTCAGGGATATCCCAGAACTGCCTTGATCTGCCGCAAATTACGCTCGATCCACCCACGATCAATCGCCCCCCACTCACGAATCCGATAGCGCCCGGCGTGATTACGCGCGCCCTCTTCCTGCTCAAATTCACAGACGATATCCAGATCCGCCAACGCGGCAATCGTGTCCTGCGCCGTGCGCCGGGGCATGCCGGTCACTTCGGTCAGCGTCGGCACACTCGGCGCCAGACCGCTGTCGATCAGGTACGCCACATACAAGCGGCGGTAGAAACTGCTTTTGGTCTTGCTGACGTCCATCCCCACCTTCCTGGTTGCGTACGGTTAAGCCTGCATATCGCGCCACGTCAGGTACACACGCAGATCAAACTCGACCTGGTGATACCCCGGCAGCATGTGCTCGCACAATTTGTAGAACGCCTTGTTGTGATCCGACTCTTTGAAGTGCGCCAGTTCATGCACCACGATCATTTTCAGAAAGTCCGGCGCGGCGTCTTTGAACAACGAGGCGATACGAATCTCTTTCTTGGCCTTGAGTTTGCCGCCCTGCACCCGTGAAACCGTGGTGTGCAGACCCAGTGCGCGGTGGGTCAGGTCGAGGCGGTTGTCGAACAGCACCTTGTCGATGGCCGGGGCGTTGCGCAGGTACTCCTGCTTCAGGTCCAGCGCGTAGCTGTACAAAGCCTTGTCGCTCTGCACGTCGTGTCGCCCTGAATAGCGTTGATTCAGGTAATCACCCAGACGCCCTTCGGCAATCAGCTGGCGCACCTGGTCCTGCAATTGCGCGGGATAGGCCTGGAGGTACTTCAACACAGTCATGGACGAGCGACACGGTTCGAAAAAGGTGCGCCAGTGTAGCGAATTCAACCGGGCAGCGCGCTCCAGTCAAACGGTTCGGCGAAGCTGACCGCATCCTCGGCCATCAGCGGCCGCGCGACGAGGAAACCCTGCACGTATTCGCAGCCATGGGCTTGCAGCCATTGGTATTGCTCGATGGTTTCCACCCCCTCGGCAATCACCAGCAAACCGTATTGTTTGCACAGACTGATCACCGTACTGACCAGCGAGGCGTCGCGTTTGGAGTCCGGCAACCGCGCAATAAGATGGCGATCAAGCTTGAGGGTATCCAGCTCCAGATCACGCAGGTGCGCCAGCGAACACGGCCCGGAACCGAAGTCATCCAGCGCCACCCGCACGCCCAGATTGCGCAGCAACCGCAGTTGTTTGCGGGTTTCGTCGGGATTCTGCATCAGCGCTTCTTCGGTGACCTCGACCTCCAGTTGCCGAGGCTGCAAGGCATGTCGTTCCATCACCTGACGCAACTCGGTGACCAGATTCGGCAGGCTGAACTGGGTGTTGCTCAAACTCACACCGAGCACCAGATCTTCGGCAAACAGGGTTTCCCAGGCTTTGCGCTGACCGGCACCACGATGATAAATCCAGCTGCCGAGGCGGCTGATCAGCCGCGCCTCTTCCAGCAACGGCAAGAACAACCCCGGCGGCACATCGCCAACGCTCGGGTGCTGCCAGCGCAACAAGGCTTCGAAGCCACGAATCTGGCCCGTGTCGATGGCCACCTGCGGCTGATACACCAAGTTGAAATCGCGGTTCTCGATGGCGGCACGCACGCTCTCTTCGAGCATCAACCGCGAGCGCGCCCGGCCGTTCATTTCATGATCGTAGAAACGATATTGTTGGCGCCCGGCGCGCTTGGCTTCGTACATGGCGATGTCGGAGGCACGCAGCAACCCGTCAAGGTCCGAGCCGCAGTCCGGGTAAGTGGCGATGCCGATGCTGGCGCCTAGAGCGATGTCCAACCCTTCAATCTGCTGACAGATCGACACCCGTTCGATGAGTTTTTCGGCAATCTTCGCCGCTTGCTCGGGAAACTCCAGATCCAGCAGCGCGGTAAATTCATCGCCGCCCATGCGCGCAAGAATGTCGAACGGCCGCAGACATGCCTTCAATTGCTCGGAGACCCAGCGCAACACCCGATCGCCGGCATCATGACCGAGCGAATCGTTGACCCGCTTGAAGCCGTCGAGGTCCAGATACAGCAACACCCAACTGCTGTCGCTGCGCTCGCCACGCAGCAGCAGATTCTCAACCGTCTGGTAAAACCCGCGCCGGTTGAGCAACCCGGTCAGTGGATCGGTCACCGCCTGGAATTCAAGTTGTTGGTGCAAGTGACGCACCACCGACATATCGAGCACGGTCACCACCATCGCATGCTGTTCGGCGGGCAACGCCGCACAGGACAGCGCCACCGGCACTTGCTGGCCGGGCGCGGTGCGCAGCAAGGCGTCGTGCAGCCTCAACGTCTCGCCACGCTTGTAGCTGGCATAAAACTCGGAATCGGCCCACAGCGGAATGTGCGGCTTCTGAAGAAAATCGAGAAACTCCTTACCTTCCAGCTCCTTCACCGGCGCATTCAACAACCGCGAAATCGCCGGATTGGCAAAGCGGATCAAACCGTCCTCGCCCACCACCAATATCCCTTCGGCAGCGTTATCCAGCACCGAAGCATTGAAGGCGCGCGCCAACTCCAGATCATGACTCAAGCGCTGCAACGCGCGGCGATTGCGCTGATGTTCCAGCAACGCCTGCACTTTGGGCTTGAGGATCTGCGGGTCGAACGGCTTGAACAGGTAATCCACCGCGCCACTGGCATAGCCTTTGATCACGGCGTCCTGGGATTGCTCGTTGGCAGTCAGAAAGATAATCGGCGTCAGGCGCGTGCGCTGGCTGCCACGCATCAATCGCGCAACTTCAAAGCCATCCATGCCCGGCATCTGCACATCCAGCAGCACCAGATCGACGTCGTGGGAGAGCAGAATATTGAGCGCTTCGAAACCGGAGGCTGCGGTGAGGACGTGCCAATCCTGGCGCTGCAGCAACGCGCGCATGCTGATCAGATTTTCAGGGTAATCATCAACGATCAAAAGGACAGAGCTGCCTTCACCTGGCGGGGGTTGCGCGCATTCCATGCTGCTTCTCTTGTCGGGACTTTCGGTCGGTTTCCGATAAAAACCGCACACATACTGAGCCTTCACTCTAGTACTGGATCCAGGAAAGCAGAAGCTGTCATCAGGCCATCATTTAACCAAAGCGTGAGTTTGCCGACTAACGGTCACCGCTGAAGCCCCCGGAAACCGGCAGAGATGGCATTTCGACAGGATGTTGACGTCAATCATCTGCCAAACGGGCATTAACAAAAAATCCCTCTACGCTTATAAAGGCCGCCCGAAAAGGCGCGGACTAGAGCTTCTGGCACCCGCGTTCAGGATGAACTGAGTGGAAGAACCGACATGATCGACCTCGCAACCYGGAACCTCAGCGTTCCCGTTGGCAGCCCGCCATACACCGTCGAAACCTCAAAACTGGTGAACGGCTTCAAAGATCAGTACTTCCATTCCGACACCGGCACCTTGTTCTTCTGGTCACCGGTTACCGGGTCAAAAACCGAAAACGCCATTTATCCGCGCACCGAACTGCGCGAAACCTACAGCAACGGCACCCTGCGCAACTGGTATTACCCGGATGCCGACAATTCATTGCGCGCGACCGTCACGGTGAACAAAGTGCCGAGCTCCGGCAAGATCGTCATCGGCCAGATTCATGCTTATGAAAGCCAGAAGCCGATGGTCAAACTTGAATATCAGTACAAGACAAAAACCGAGACCGGCAACCTGGTGATCAAGGTGCGCATGCATCCGGACGAGGATGAGAGTCGCGTCATCACGCTGGCGACCGGGATCAAACTGGATCGCGAATTCAACTACTTGATTCACCTGAGTCCTGGCGGTGCGTTGGGTGTGAGTGCGGCGGGATATCAGTGGGATTCACAGATAAGTGCGACTTGGCGGAATAAGCCGCTGTATTTCAAGGCCGGGGTTTATGTGCAGGACAACACAGGGTACACCAGTGAAGGTGGGCAGGTGACCTTCTCCAAACTCGACATTGATCACGATAAATAACCCAAACCCCACGGTAGGAACTGCCGAAGGCTGCGATCTTTTGATCCTGTTTTTGATTCTGAAAAGACAAAATCAAAAGATCGCAGCCTTCGGCAGCTCCTACCTTTAAACAGTGCTGTTTAGATCTGTCGGCGGTTACTTCCGGATGCCTACAAGGCCTTGCGCCGTTGCCTACCACTACGCCAGAATCCGCCGGCTTGTGCGCCTGGCGGGCCATCGGTAACTTGATTCGCGTCACTGATTTCCAGTGATCGGGTTTAGTAGCCCGTGGTTTCAAGCGTTGTGCACAAGCATCTGTCAGTCAGGTATTCCCATACCTGCGCTTGATGGTAGCTGTGCGCAGGGCACCTTCGGGTGCGCCGGCTTGCTCGAAACCCCGGTCTACTAACCTGCGTACAGTTGCCTCCACTTTGATTTAGTAGCCAGAGCGGGGGCACTCCAATCAGGTTTCGAGCAAATGACAAAATCAACGCCACACCCGCCAGAAACAGATCTCGCATCCCCTTACGAATCCCTCGATTCCAAAAAACTCAACGACGCCGCCGAGCGCGCCCTCGACCATTACCTCAAACCGTCCGCCTTCATCATGGCCAGCACGCACAAACCCGAGCCCATGTACCTCGCCAACCCGAAGTACAACACCGAATCCCTGCTGGCCAACGCCAGCGAAACCCTGGGTTCAGCCAGCGAAATGCTCAACAACTTCGCCGCCATGCTCGACACCTCACACCGCAAGACCGCGCTGGGCATCGCGCAAGTGGTCATGCTCGGTGAACTGGCGGTGAATCAGGCGCTGGATCACGTTGAACTGAAGGAATAACCGCCCATAAAAAAACCCGCTTCATGGCGGGTTTCTTAAGCCAAATGGATTAAATGTTCCGCATACGCAACATCGACATCAAAATGTGACGGTAGCGCAACATGGAATGACTCTCCTTTAATCACCCGTCTCGGTATTCAACTACGCGAAAAACGTATAAATCGTGGCCTGACGCAGGCGCAGCTTACCGATCTAGCGGGACGGACACGATACAAGCAAATAAAGGGGACAAAGACACAAAAAGGGGACGGAATCTTGATAAATAAATCTGCCCCTTTTTTGCACTTTCAGCGAGATCTTAATCAAACAAATCAGTCAAACTTTGACATTGTCTCTTTTTGCCACTTCCTTGTTTTATTAAAAACCAGAACCCTTATAGCGAAAAAATATTAAAACCTGTCATTTATTACAGGTTACCTGCAACAACTTCTCGCCTAGTCTCATCGACGTAATACGAGACAACCTATTTGACTTTAATACTGAATACACGGAAGGTAAATATCATGAAAAATTACAATGGCTTCGTATTTAACGCCGCCGGCGAGGAACATGCCGCCACACTCAGATTTGACGATCCAGCCCAGCAAACTGGCAACATAAGTAACGGCTACATGGACTATTGCGGACTTGACTTCGTCGTCACTGGCACCTGCACGAAATCCACTTGGGCTTTTAAGCTTCAAGCGAAATCAGATGCCAAAAATAGAGATGAGCTAAACCATGGCCCAAGCACTCTCAATATTGATATGAAATCAACTGATGGAACCGACAGGAACTTGGAAGGTACGGTTACCGTTAAAGCAGGCGGGCCGTATGTAGGCCAATCCTTTGGAATCAGATTCACAAAAGGCTGACATCCTTTATTACCTATGAAACAGGGTGAATCAGTTAACCTTACATTCAGCTGACCCTTCAGATAACGCTGAGATTTCACCTCCAGCAAGATCGGCTTAATATCCGAAGCATTATGGATTGCTCTTACTTTTAGATAACTTCGTCAAGCGAAATAATCGTCCACAAAAAACCCGCCTCACGGCGGGTTTCTTTTAAAGAAGTCTAACGCTCAAGCTCAGTTAACCTTAGCGTTCAACTCACCCTTCAGATAACGCTGGAACATCGCTTCCAGAGAAATCGGTTTGATCTTCGAAGCATTACCCGCAGTACCGAAAGCTTCATAACGAGCGATACACACGTCACGCATCGCCGTCACGGTCGCGCCGAAGAATTTACGCGGGTCGAATTCGCTCGGGTTGGTGGCCATCAGGCGACGCATCGCACCGGTGGATGCCAGACGCAGGTCGGTGTCGATGTTGACCTTGCGCACGCCGTGCTTGATGCCTTCGACGATTTCTTCAACCGGTACGCCGTAGGTTTCTTTGATGTCGCCGCCGTACTGGTTGATGATCGCCAGCCACTCTTGTGGCACCGACGAGGAACCGTGCATCACCAGGTGGGTGTTCGGGATGCGTTTGTGGATTTCCTTGATGCGGTCGATCGCCAGAACGTCACCGGTAGGTGGCTTGGTGAACTTGTAGGCGCCGTGGCTGGTGCCGATGGCGATGGCCAGGGCATCGACTTGTGTGCGCTTGACGAAGTCAGCGGCTTCTTCCGGGTCGGTCAGCATTTGGCTGTGATCCAGAACGCCTTCAGCGCCGATGCCGTCTTCTTCACCGGCCATGCCGGTTTCCAGCGAACCCAGGCAGCCCAGCTCGCCTTCTACCGAAACGCCGCAGGCGTGAGCCATGGCTACGGTTTGTTGGGTAACGCGGACGTTGTAGTCGTAGTCGGTCGGGGTCTTGCCGTCTTCGCCCAGCGAGCCGTCCATCATCACCGAGCTGAAGCCCAGTTGAATCGAACGCTGGCAGACGTCAGGGCTGGTGCCGTGGTCCTGGTGCATGCACACCGGGATGTGCGGGAATTCTTCGATCGCGGCCAGGATCAGGTGACGCAGGAAAGGTGCGCCGGCGTATTTGCGAGCGCCGGCCGAAGCCTGAACGATCACCGGGGAGTCAGTCTTGTCAGCGGCTTCCATGATGGCGCGCATCTGCTCAAGGTTGTTGACGTTGAAGGCTGGAACGCCGTAGCCGAATTCGGCTGCGTGGTCCAACATCTGGCGCATGCTGATAAGTGCCATTGTGTGTGTCTCTCCCGGTTGAGGGTCGTTAATCGTGCCAGCCTGCCGGAGCGGCGGCGGCTATTCAAGTGATTGCAGATCGGGGGTTGAGGCCCGGTCTGGTGATTCGATAAAGCAAAATCCTGAGAGCTACACAGAACCCCTGTGGGAGCGAGCTTGCTCGCGAATGCGGCTTGGCATTCAGCATTGATGCAAGCTGATCCACCGCTTTCGCGAGCAAGCTCGCTCCCACAGTTGGATCTATTTCCACATTGGGCCTGCGGTGTTGCAATTACTGCGCTTTGCAGCCGCGGCCGATCAGGTCATTGGTGGCGACCCAGTACACCAGGCCTTCCTCTCCCTTGACGTGAAACGCCAGCATGCCGTCGCTGTACAGCGTGCCCGAGGCGCCCGGTTCTTCTTTCAGGCGATAGACCTGATCACCGCCACCCAGTCGCACGTCGACTTCCTTCTGGCCGGCATCGGCGTAACGCCACAGCACTTTGGCCTGGCTGTCGCAGGTCCAGGTGGTCCAGTTGTCCGCCGGGGCAGACGACTGAAACAGGTTCAACTGCGCGCAACCGCCCAACAATGCCAACGCCGCAATGGCGATCAAGCCTTTCATCCGTGTTCCTCGACTGACGGCGCACGCCGCCAGCCCTGAGTTAAACAGTCAGACCCGTCAAGGACAACCATGTTCCTTGGCCGGGGTTTGCGTCTCGTATTTGTCCAAGCCGTCCGGGCCCGAGCGCTTGTTCAGCACCGGGTTGGTTTCGGCCTGCCAGTCGGCCTGATAGCAGGCCTTCTGCGACTCGCTCGGCGCCGGCGTAGCCTCGGCCTTCGGGTTACTCCCGCAGGCCGCCAGCGTACCGGTCAGCAACAACAGTGCTAACGACTTGACCATGTAAACACTCCTTTGCCTGGCCAAACGGGCGGCCTCAGGCCTTGGCCCGGCTTTCCAGGACTTCAACGGCGGGCAGCACTTTGCCTTCGACGAATTCGAGGAACGCGCCACCACCGGTGGAAATGTAGGAGATTTGCTCAGCCACGCCATATTTATCGATCGCGGCCAAGGTATCGCCACCGCCAGCAATCGAGAATGCCGAGCTTTCAGCGATGGCCTGAGCCAGCACTTTGGTGCCGTTACCGAACTGGTCGAATTCAAACACGCCGACCGGACCGTTCCACAGAATGGTTTTCGACGATTTCAGCAATTCGGCGAAGTTGGCAGCGGTTTGCGGGCCGATGTCCAGAATCATGTCGTCAGCCGCGACGTCAGCAATCAGCTTGACGGTGGCTTCTGCGGTTTCAGCGAACTCTTTGGCAACCACTACGTCAACCGGCAGTGGCACGCTGACTTTGGCAGCGATGGCGCGTGCGGTGTCGAGCAGATCCGGTTCGTACAGCGACTTGCCAACCGGGTGACCGGCCGCCGCGAGGAAAGTGTTGGCGATGCCGCCGCCGACGATCAGTTGATCGCAGATCTGGCTCAGGCTGTTCAGCACGTCGAGTTTGGTCGACACCTTGGAGCCGGCAACAATGGCAGCCATTGGCTGAGCCGGTGCGCCAAGGGCTTTGCCCAGTGCATCCAGTTCAGCGGCCAGCAGTGGACCAGCAGCCGCAACCTTGGCGAACTTGGCCACGCCGTGGGTCGAACCTTCGGCGCGGTGAGCGGTGCCGAAAGCGTCCATCACGAACACGTCGCACAGAGCAGCGTATTGCTGGGCCAGTTCGTCAGCGTTCTTTTTCTCGCCTTTGTTGAAGCGCACGTTTTCGAACAGCACGATGTCGCCGGCCTTGACGTCCACGCCGCCCAGGTAATCAGCCACCAGCGGCACTTCGCGGCCCAGGGCCTTGCTCAGGTAGTCAGCGACAGGCTTGAGGCTGTTCTCGGCAGAGAATTCGCCTTCGGTCGGACGGCCAAGGTGCGAGCAGACCATCACGGCCGCGCCTTTTTCCAGGGCCAGCTTGATGGTCGGCAGCGAAGCCAGGATACGCGCATCGCTGGTGACAACACCGTCCTTGACTGGGACGTTGAGGTCTTCGCGGATCAATACGCGCTTACCTTGCAGATCGAGGTCGGACATCTTCAACACGGTCATGGGTCGCACTTCCTACGGTTTTTTTGAAGTTGCTGTTTGCAGATAGTGTTCTGCTACGTCCAGCATTCGGTTGGCAAAACCCCATTCGTTGTCGAACCAGGCCAGGATGTTCACCAGCTTAGGGCCGGAAACACGGGTCTGACTGGCATCGACGATGGCCGAATGTGGGTCATGGTTGAAATCACAACTGGCGTGCGGCAACTCGGTATAGGCGAGCAGGCCTTTGAGCGGGCCGCTGGTGGCGGCTTCGCGCAGGATCCGGTTGACCTCATTGGCGTCGGTCGCGGTGGCGGTCTGCATCGTGATGTCGAGGCAGGACACGTTGACCGTCGGCACGCGTACGGCTTTGGCCTGAATTCGCCCGGCAAGTTCCGGCAGCAGGCGCTCGATGCCGCGCGCCAGACCGGTGGACACCGGGATCACCGACTGGAACGCCGAACGGGTGCGGCGCAGGTCTTCATGGTGATAGGCGTCGATCACTGGCTGATCGTTCATCGCCGAGTGAATCGTAGTGATCGACACGTAATCGAGGCCGATCGCCTTGTCGAGCAAGCGCAACAGCGGCACGCCGCAGTTGGTGGTGCAGGAGGCGTTGGACACCAGCAGTTCGTCGCCGGTCAGGCAATCCTGATTGACGCCGTAAACGATGGTGGCGTCGACATCCGCCTCGCTGGCCATCGGCTGCGAGAACAACACGCGCGGCGCGCCAGCGTCGAGAAAACGCTGGCCGTCTTCACGGGTGTTGTAGGCACCGGAACATTCAAGCACCAGATCGACGCCCAGTGACGCCCAATCGATGCCTTCGGGGGTGGCACTGCGCAGGACCTTCACGCAGTCGCCATTAATATGCAGACAATCGCCTTCTACTCGCACCTCGCCCGGAAAACGGCCGTGAGTGGAGTCGAAGCGTGTCAGGTATTCGATGCTGGCCATGTCCGCCAGATCGTTGATCGCGACAATTTCAAACCCGGCTTTCTCGCCTCGCTCAAACAACGCACGCAAGACGCAACGACCAATGCGGCCGTAGCCGTTGAGTGCAACTTTGAAGGGACGCGGTTGAGGCATGGGGTTCTCGATTACCGTGGTGAATCAGGCAGTGCGATGTTGCCCGAACCAACGCTTTCGCGAGCAAGCTCGCTCCCACAGGGAAATGCGTTCCAATGTGGGAGCGAGCTTGTTCGCGAAGGCGTCAGCTCAGACGACATCTTTTCTGGATCAGTCTTCCAGCAGTTCTTCAGCCTGACCCAGGATGTTTTCCAGGGTAAAACCGAACTCTTCGAACAGTGCCGAAGCCGGAGCCGATTCGCCGTAAGTGGTCATGCCAATCACGCGACCTTCCAGACCCACGTACTTGAACCAGAAGTCGGCGTGTGCCGCTTCGATCGCGATACGCGCGCTGACCTGCAACGGCAGCACGGCTTGTTTGTAGCCAGCGTCCTGAGCATCGAAAACGCTGGTGCACGGCATGGAAACCACACGCACCTTGCGACCTTGTTCGGTCAGCTTGTCGAACGCCTGAACAGCCAGACCGACTTCCGAACCGGTGGCGATCAGGATCAGCTCAGGCTCGCCTGCGCAGTCCTTCAGCACGTAACCGCCACGGCTGATGTCGGCAATCTGGCCGGCATCGCGTTCCTGGTGCTGCAGGTTCTGACGCGAGAAGATCAGCGCCGATGGGCCGTCCTTACGCTCCAGAGCGTTTTTCCAGGCCACCGCCGATTCAACGGCATCGGCTGGACGCCAGGTGTCGAGGTTCGGTGTGGTACGCAGGCTGGTCAGTTGTTCGATCGGCTGGTGCGTCGGGCCGTCTTCGCCCAGACCGATGGAGTCGTGGGTGTAGACGTGGATCACTTGCTTCTTCATCAGCGCGGACATGCGCACGGCGTTGCGGGCGTATTCCATGAACATCAGGAAGGTCGCGCCGTAAGGCACCAGGCCGCCGTGCAGGGTCACGCCGTTCATGATTGCGGTCATGCCGAATTCGCGCACGCCGTAGTACATGTAGTTGCCGCTGGCATCTTCAGCGCTGACGCCTTTGCAACCTTTCCACAGGGTCAGGTTGGAACCGGCCAGGTCAGCGGAGCCGCCGAGCAGTTCCGGCAGCAACGGGCCGAACGCGTTCAGGGTGTTCTGGCTGGCTTTACGGCTGGCGATGGTTTCGCCTTTGGCCGCAACTTCAGCGATGTAAGCCGAAGCTTTTTCGGAGAAATCGGCCGGCAGCTCACCGCTCAGACGACGCACCAGTTCGTTGGCTTCGGTCGGGAATGCAGCGGAGTAGGCAGCGAAACGCTGATCCCACTCGGCTTCGGCCGCGCGACCTTTTTCCTTGGCATCCCACTCGGCATAGATGTCGGCCGGGATTTCGAACGGGCCGTGGTTCCAGTTCAGCGCCTGACGGGTCAGCGCGATTTCCGCATCACCCAGTGGGGCGCCGTGGCAGTCTTCTTTGCCCTGCTTGTTCGGCGAGCCGAAACCGATGGTGGTCTTGCAGCAGATCAGCGTTGGCAGCGGGCTCTTGCGCGCGGTTTCGATGGCGGTCTTGATCTCTTCCGGGTCGTGACCGTCAACGTTGCGGATCACTTGCCAGTTGTAGGCTTCGAAACGCTTCGGCGTGTCATCGGTGAACCAGCCTTCGACTTCGCCGTCGATGGAGATGCCGTTGTCATCGTAGAAAGCGATCAGCTTGCCCAGACCCAGAGTGCCAGCCAAGGATGCGACTTCGTGGGAAATGCCTTCCATCATGCAGCCATCACCCAGGAACACGTAGGTGTGGTGGTCAACGATGTTGTGGTTTGGGCGGTTGAACTGCGCTGCCAGGACTTTTTCTGCCAGAGCGAAACCGACGGCGTTGGCCAGGCCCTGACCCAGCGGGCCGGTGGTGGTTTCAACGCCCGGGGTGTAACCGAATTCAGGGTGGCCCGGGGTGCGGCTGTGCAGTTGACGGAACTGCTTGAGGTCTTCGATCGACAGGTCGTAACCGGTCAGGTGCAGCAGCGAGTAGATCAACATCGAGCCATGGCCGTTGGACAGCACGAAGCGGTCACGGTCGGCGAACGATGGATTGCTCGGGTTGTGCTTGAGGTAGTCGCGCCAAAGCACTTCGGCGATATCTGCCATACCCATAGGGGCACCGGGATGGCCGCTGTTGGCTTTTTGCACGGCATCCATGCTGAGGGCACGAATGGCGTTGGCACGCTCACGACGGCTAGGCATCGCTGATCTCCTGGGTGTGAATAGATTGAAACGGAAAAAAGGAGGGCATTTTCCCTCACCGGAGCGCCTCGGGGCAATGACAGATAGTCATCCGGAGGCGTTTTTCCAATGGATAGCAGTGGTTTCGGTAGGTGAAACCTTTCCGCTGTTCGTTTGTAGAGTTAACCGTTTCGGGAGAAGTGCCATTTATCGAGCAATATCAAAACTTTTTGATATTGGCCTTGCGATGATTTGCCCCCCTCTCTAGACTGCCAGCCCTATGAACTTACGCGTGCCTTCCATTCGCCATGACGATTGCGACGAGCTGGCGGCCCTGTGCAAGGCCGGCGGCGATCCGCTGCGCCTGAATGTATTGCGCGCGCTGGCCAACGATTCGTTCGGCGTGCTGGAGCTGGCGCAGATTTTCGGCATTGGTCAGTCCGGCATGAGTCACCACCTCAAGGTGCTGGCCCAGGCTGATCTGGTGGCGACGCGCCGCGAAGGCAACGCGATCTTTTATCGCCGCGCCCTGCCCCACACCGAATTGCTCGGCGGCAAGCTGCACGCTGCATTGTTAGAAGAAGTCGACAACCTGGCACTGCCTGACGACGTGCAAGCGCGCATCGAACAGGTTCACGGCCAACGTGCCGCCGCCAGTCAGGACTTTTTCACCCGGGTGGCGGAAAAATTCCGTGCCCAGCAAGACTTGATCGCAGGCCTGCCGCAATACCGTGACAGCGTGCTGGCCCTGCTCGACAAACTGAACTTCGATGGTGCAGCCACGGCCATTGAAGTCGGCCCCGGCGATGGTGCTTTTTTGCCGGAACTGGCCCGTCGCTTCGGCACCGTAACCGCGCTGGACAACAGCCCGGCGATGCTCGAACTGGCGCGCCAGGTATGTGAACGTGAACAGCTGGCTAACGTCAGCCTGCAATTGGCCGATGCATTGAATGGCACAAGCCTTACGGCCGATTGCGTGGTGTTGAACATGGTGTTGCACCATTTCGCCGCGCCGGCCGACGCACTCAAGCATATGGCCAACCTGCTGCAACCGGGCGGTAGCCTGCTCGTGACAGAGTTATGTAGCCACAACCAGAGTTGGGCCAGGGAGGCCTGCGGTGATCTGTGGTTGGGGTTTGAACAGGACGATTTGGCCCGTTGGGCCACCGCTGCGGGACTCGTTCCCGGGGAAAGCCTCTATGTAGGCTTACGTAATGGTTTCCAGATCCAGGTCCGCCATTTTCAGCGACCGGCTGGCGACACTCACCATCGGTAAATTCAGGAAAACATCGAGATGAGCGAATACTCCCTCTTCACCTCCGAGTCCGTGTCCGAAGGACATCCGGACAAAATCGCCGACCAGATTTCCGATGCGGTGCTGGACGCCATTATTGCCCAGGACAAACACGCACGCGTTGCCGTGGAAACCCTGGTCAAGACCGGCGTGGCCATCGTTGCCGGTGAAGTGACCACCAGCGCCTGGGTCGACCTGGAGCAGATCGTTCGTGACGTCATCTGCGACATCGGCTACACCAGCTCCGAAGTCGGCTTCGACGGCGCGACGTGCGGCGTGATGAACATCATCGGCAAGCAGTCCCCAGACATCAACCAAGGTGTTGACCGTGCCAAGCCTGAAGATCAGGGCGCCGGCGACCAGGGCCTGATGTTCGGCTACGCCAGCAACGAAACCGACGTGCTGATGCCAGCGCCGATCACCTTCTCGCACCAGTTGGTGCAGCGCCAGGCCGAAGCCCGTAAATCGGGTCTGCTGCCTTGGCTGCGCCCGGACGCCAAGTCGCAAGTGACTTGCCGTTACGAAGGCGGCAAGGTTGTTGGTATCGACGCGGTTGTTCTGTCGACCCAGCACAACCCTGAAGTGTCGTACAAAGACCTGCGCGAAGGCGTGATGGAGCTGATCGTCAAGCACGTGCTGCCTGCCGAACTGCTGAGCAAAGACACCCAGTTTCACATCAACCCGACCGGCCAGTTCATCATTGGCGGCCCGGTAGGTGACTGCGGTCTGACCGGTCGCAAGATCATCGTCGACAGCTACGGCGGCATGGCCCGTCACGGCGGTGGCGCGTTCTCCGGTAAAGATCCATCGAAGGTTGACCGTTCGGCTGCCTACGCTGGCCGTTATGTTGCCAAGAACATCGTCGCGGCCGGCCTGGCCGAGCGTTGCGAGATTCAGGTTTCCTACGCGATCGGTGTGGCTCAGCCTACTTCGATCTCGCTGAACACCTTCGGCACCGGCAAGATCAGCGATGACAAGATCGTCAAACTGGTGCGTGAAGTGTTCGACCTGCGTCCATACGCAATCACCACTATGCTCGACCTGCTGCACCCGATGTACCAGGAAACTGCAGCGTACGGCCACTTCGGTCGCGCGTCAGAGACCAAGACCGTTGGCGAAGACACCTTCACCACGTTCACCTGGGAAAAAACCGACCGCGCCGACGCCCTGCGTTCTGCTGCTGGTCTGTAAGACTCCCTGGCGGTACAAAAAAGCCCCGCACGGTTCGCCCCGTGCGGGGCTTTTTCATGCCTGAAATACAGTTTTGAACTCGCCCCCCTGTGGGAGCGAGCTTGCTCGCGAAGGGGCCAGCCGAACCGACATCAATTTCCGGCCAGACACACCCCGCAAAACACCCCGTCTACCACGCTCCAGATTGTCTTCTAACCTTCAAGCATTCCCCCTGAGCAAGGACGCTCACCATGCTTGTCACGCTGCGCCTGCTGTTTGTTTTCCTCGTGGCCTGTACGGCCCTCAACGCCCACGCCGATTGCCCGAAATGGCCAGCTACTCAAGCAAAAAGCGAAATCACCGCCCTGCACAAACAGATCAACCAATGGGACGACGCCTATCACCGCGAAGGCCGCTCGCTGATTGCCGACGAACTCTACGATCAGTCACGTCTGCGCTTAAGTGAGTGGCAGCGCTGCTTCGATCTGCCACCCGCACCTGTGCCACTGCGCACCACCTCAGGTTCAATCACACACCCCATCGCCCATACCGGCCTGAATAAATTACACGAAGCAGCCGCCGTGGAAGCGTGGCTACGCGACCGCCGGAATGTCTGGGTACAACCCAAGATCGACGGCGTCGCGGTGACGCTGATTTACCGCGCAGGCGTTCTGCATCAGGCCATCAGTCGTGGTGACGGGATTCGGGGCCAGGACTGGACGCCATCAGTGCAAAAGATCGCCGCCATTCCGCAACGCCTGACGCAACCGCTGGACCTGCTGGTACAAGGCGAACTTTATTGGCGCTTGAACGAACACGTGCAAGCCAAATCCGGCAGCGTCAACGCTCGCGCCACCGTCGCCGGATTGATGGGGCGTAAATTCCTGAATACAGAACAAGCCGCCGGAATCGGATTCTTCGCCTGGGACTGGCCGCAAAGCCCCCTGGACTTGCCCAAGCGAATAACCGGATTGGCGACGCTGGGTTTCGCCACGACGGAACCTTACAGCCAACCGGTCAGCAAACTCGCAGAGGCGCAGAAATGGCGCGATCACTGGTATCGCTCACCCCTTCCCTTCGCAACCGACGGCGTGGTTCTGCGTCAGGGTCAGCGCCCACCCGCCGAACGCTGGCAGGCACGTGCTCCCTACTGGGCCATCGCTTGGAAATACCCATTCGCGCAGGTACTGGCCGAAGTCCGCAAGGTCAATTTCAAGATCGGGCGCACCGGGCGCATCACCCCGGTGATCGAGCTGAACCCGGTCAGGCTCGATGACCGAGAGATAAAACGGGTCAGCGCCAGTTCGCTAAAACGCTGGCAGGCACTGGATATTCGTCCTGGTGATCAGGTCGCCATCAGCCTCGCCGGCCTGACCATTCCCCGGCTCGACGGCGTCGTGCTGCGAACCGCCGAGCGGGCAGAGATCAACCTCCCCAACGCCGACGACTTCCATACCTTGAGTTGCTGGCAACCTACCCCTGGTTGCGAAAGCCAGTTTCTCGCCCGCTTGACCTGGCTCAGTGGCAAGCAGGGACTGGCGATGCAGCATGTCGGTCGCGGCACCTGGGAGAAACTTTTCGAAACAGGCCGCCTGAATAACCTGCTGGATTGGTTGACCCTTGATGAGCCGGAGCTTGCTAACATTGCCGGCTTTGGCGAACGCAGCAGCGCCCGCCTGATGCACAGTTTTCACAGCGCCCGCCAACGGCCCTTCGCTCAGTGGCTCAAGGCTTTGGGCTTGCCGCCAAGCGGTGAGGCACAACTCCCCGATTCATGGCAGGCGCTGGCACAACGAGACACCGAACAATGGCAGGCAGAACCCGGTATCGGCCCCGGTCGCGCAGCGCAATTGAGCGCCTTCTTCCGCGACCCGCAGGTGTTAGCCTTGAGCGATACCTTGCGGAACGCCGGCATCGACGGTTTCTGAGCACGCAATCCCGGTACCCCGGGAACCCAACCACCACCGAGGCGCTCCAACAGCGCAGTGCCGCCCCGACCCGATTGCCTTTGCACATGGAGCTTTTATGAAATTTCTCGCACCGCTCGCCATGCTGACCCTTTGTGGCGTGATGGCCGCCCCTGTCATGGCCGACGAAGACGCCCCGGGCCTGACCGGTTGCGCGGCCAAGAAGCAAGGCATCATGAACCAGATCGAACAGGCCAAGTCGCGTGGCAACGCTGATCAGCAGGCAGGCCTGGAAACTGCCCTGCGTGAGGTGACCGAACACTGCACCGACGCGGGCCTGAAGAAAGAACGCGAAAACAAGGTGCTCGACGCCAAGCACGAAGTGAGCAAGCGCCAGGCTGATCTCGACAAGGCGATGAAGAAAGGCGATCCAGAGAAGATCAACAAGCGCAAAGACAAACTCGCCGAATCGCGCAAAGAACTTCAGGACGCGCTGGACGAAATCGATAAGTAAAAATCAAAAGATCGCAGCCTGCGGCAGCTCCTTGATCAGGGCAGGAGCTGCCGCAGGCTGCGATCTTTTAAATATCAATGATCGCGAAACTGTTTATGACAAGCGCTGCAGGCATCTTCAACTTTCTGCACCGCAGGCCCGAGATTGCTGGCCTTGTACGGCTGCACCTGGCTGGCAATCACCAATTCACCGGTGGCGGCTTCAAGGTTGCGGGCCATTTCCTGAAAACGTGCCTGTTGTTTCCAGACATCGTCCTTGGCGCTGGTGTGATCTTCTTCGCGAACCTGCGGGAAGTGCTTCCACGGCTCATGGGACAACGCATCAAGCTTGACCGCGCCCTCGGCGAATTTCGGCCCGTCGAACGGAATGCGCCCACGCAACATGCCTCCCAGATCTTCACCGGTCTTGAGCATCTGTTTGAAGATCGCCTTGCGTTGGCCCAGTGGAGAATTCGGATCGACACCGCCACAGGCGGACAAGGTCAGACAGGCCAGCAATACAACAGAAATGCTTTTAAGAGTCATGGTGGCTTCAGGTCACGGAATTCGGCGGCCAGTATCCTCGCGTCACCGCCAAACACCAATAGCCCTATTAAAAATACGGGTTGCTCGAGCGCATGGAGCACTCGGTCAACCGGCACAGGAATTACTCCATGAACAGCCCTTTCAAGGCCTGGCGTCACCCGCTGATCGCATCCCTGCCTCTAGTGGCAATTCTCGCTGGCTGCACTGGCGGTGATAGCGCCAAACCAAAAACCCACGCACTGGCCACTTATTCCAGCGCCACCTGGGAAGCACTGCCGGCAGTATCCGATAGCGATCTGGTCGCCGGTTTCGGTTCGTGGCGTAGCGCCTGCACCCGACTCAAAGCTGATGCCGTATGGGGCTCCACCTGCGCCGCTGCGGCCAACGTGCCACAAAGTGCTGGCGAGATTCGCGCCTTCCTTAAGCAAAACCTCGACGTTTACGGCCTGCGCGCTGAAAACGACAACCCGAACGGTTTGATCACCGGTTACTACGAACCGGTCTACCCCGGCAGCCTGACTCCCACCGACACGGCCAATGTGCCGGTGTACGGCGTGCCCGAAGACATGATCATTGTCTCGCTGGACAGCATTTACCCGGAGCTGAAAGGCAAACGCCTGCGCGGCCGCCTCGAAGGTCGCGTGCTCAAGCCTTACGACGATGCCGCCACCATTGAATCCAAAGGTGTAAAAGCTCCGGTGGTTGCCTACCTGACCGACCCGATGAATCTGCAATTCCTGCAGATCCAGGGTTCCGGGCGAATTCAGACCGAGGACGGCAAACAGTTGCGCATCGCTTACGCCGATCAGAACGGCCATCCGTATCGCCCAATCGGGCGCTGGCTGGTCGAGCAAGGCGAGCTGAAGAAAGAAGACGTGACCATGAGCGCGATCAGCAACTGGGCCAAGGCCAATCCTTCGCGCATTCCGGAACTGCTGGGCAGCAACCCGAGCTACGTGTTCTTCACGCGCAACCCGGACAGCAACGAAGGCCCGCGCGGTTCGCTGAACGTGCCGTTGACTGCCGGTTATAGCGCGGCAGTGGATCGCAAGGTGATTCCGTTGGGCAGCCTGCTGTGGCTGTCGACGACAAAACCGGATGGCACGGCACTGGTTCGCCCGGTGGCGGCACAGGATACCGGCGGCGCGATTGCCGGCGAGGTGCGTGCGGATCTGTTCTGGGGCACCGGTGATGCGGCCGGACAACTGGCCGGGGACATGAAACAGCAGGGGCAGATCTGGATGCTCTGGCCCAAAGGCGCAGCGCTGCCGCAAGTACCGCAGGTGGCTGATACAGAGAAGAAGTAACCCTTGGAATTTGCTGAGGTAATCAGATAGCTATCGCGAGCAGGCTCACTCCTACAGGGGAACGCATTCCAAAATGTAGGAGTGAGCCTGCTCGCGATGAGGCCATCAGCAACACCGATAATCAAACAGACACAAAGAAGAACGAAGCAATCAACCCCATCCCCACAAACCACACCAGCGAGCGCAGGATCGCCCAGTCCGCCAGGTAGCAAATGATGTAGAGCAGGCGACTGGTGATAAACAGCACCGCCAGCACATTGACCGTCACCAGCTCCGCCGTCCCCACCAGGTGCGCAACAATCACTGCCGCCGCAAATGCCGGCGTCACTTCAAAGCTGTTCATCTGCGCGGCATGGGCACGCCTCGCCACACCGTTGAGACTTTCGAGAAAGTCGCGCGGATCGTGGTTATCACTCAGCCGGTAGCCGCCCACGGCTTTCGCTACGCCAGTGCAGATATACGGCAGGAAAATCGCAATCAACACACACCACAGAGCCACCGTCATAACGCCGTCCTTTTTCGAGTTTTAGAGTTCGCGAGCGGTCAGAACTTCATTACCAGCATGCCGATCAGTACCAGCCCACAGGCTAAGAGCCGCGGCCGGCCAAAAGGTTCTTTGAGGTAACGCATACCGAACAGCACTACCAGAATCACGCTGATCTCGCGCAATGCCGCCGCCTCCGCAATCGAGCCCAATTGCATCGCCCACAGCACCAGAGCGTAGCTGGCCAATACGCAGAAGCCCACCGCCAACCCCAGCTTCCATTGCTCACGCCAGAACAACATGAACGCCGGACGCTTGGCGACCCACGCCAACAGCGGAAACGGCCAGGCGCTGAGCAGCGTGACCCAGACCAGATAATCCAAAGGATGGGACCAGCGCCGCAACGCCTGGCCATCAATGTAGGTGTAGCAGCCGATGCACAGGCCGATCAGCGCCACCACCGGCAGCATCGACCATGGCAAATGCTTGCCACCGCCACCCTGCCATAGCAGACAAACCATGCCGAACGGGATCAGCATGATGCCGAAGATTTGCTGCGTGGTGAGCACCTCTCCCGCGAAGATCAGGGTCAGCGCGAGCACCACCAAAGGCGATAATCCACGCATCAGCGGATATACCAGCCCGAGATCGCCGACCCGGTAGGCTTGAATCAGCAGATAGCGATACAGCAGCTCAAAGGCTGCCGAAGCGAGAATCCATGGCCAGATTTCCATGGGCGGCAAGCTCACGAATGGAAACGCGATGGCAACGACCAGCAGCGCCACGGTGTCCATGCACGCCACCACCAACAGTCGCTCGGCGCTGAACTTGATTAACGTATTCCACGTCGCATGCAACAGCGCCGCCATCAATACCAAAGCTGTCGCCAGCACGTTCCACTCCTTATTGTTGTTAGCGAGCCAATTAGTCAGATTATTGATTCGCGATGTGTCAGCAGCTGTTTATACTGCAAGCGACCACGCCGCACTCAGTTGCGCACAGAAAAATACCAATAATCCCTGCCTGCACCGCCCTCCATCGAGATCGGTCGTCGGCCTGCGTATGCCTGATCAAAGCGTCAAGACTATCGACAGAGACCTTGCGCATGCCACTCGCCTTGCTTGCACTCGCTGTTGCCGCGTTCGGCATCGGCACCACTGAATTCGTCATCATGGGCCTGCTGCCCGATGTCGCCCGGGACCTCTCCGTGAGCATTCCCCATGCGGGCCTGCTGATTACCGGCTACGCCCTGGGCGTGGTCTTCGGCGCCCCGATCCTGGCGATCGGCACCGCAAACATGCCGCGCAAAGCAACGTTGCTGGGCATGACGCTGATGTTCATCCTCGGCAACATCCTCTGCGCACTGGCGCCCAACTACGCGACGCTGATGGCCGCTCGTGTGGTCACAGCCCTCTGTCACGGCGCGTTCTTCGGCATTGGCTCGGTGGTTGCCGCCGGGCTGGTCGCACCGAACAAACGCGCGCAGGCGATTGCAATGATGTTCACCGGCCTGACCTTGGCCAACGTTCTCGGCGTGCCGCTGGGCACGGCGCTCGGGCAGTATGCCGGCTGGCGCTCGACGTTCTGGGCGGTGTCGGTGATTGGTGTGATTGCGGCGCTCGCGCAATGGTTGTGGCTGCCAAAACACATCCCCATGGACAAGGCCAACCTCGCCAGCGAATTCAAGGTACTGGGCAAGGTCAACGTGTTGCTGGCTCTGGGCATGAGTGTGCTCGCGTCGACCAGTCTGTTCAGCGTGTTTACCTATATCGCGCCGATCCTCCAGGACATCACCGGCGTCAGCCCGCATGGCGTGACGGTGATGTTGCTGTTGTTCGGCGTCGGTTTGACCGGTGGCAGCATGCTCGGCGGGCGTCTGGCTGATAGCCGTTTGTTGCCGTCGCTGGTCGGTGTGGCCTTGGCGGTGGTGGTGATTCTGGCGGCGTTCAGTCAGACCAGTCGCTCGGTGGTGCCAGCGGCAATCACGCTGGCGCTGTGGGGGATTTTCGCTTTTGCGCTGTGCCCGATTCTGCAACTGCTGATCATCGATCAGGCGCATGAAGCACCGAACCTGGGCTCGACGTTGAACCAGAGCGCATTCAACCTTGGCAACGCAGCGGGTGCGTGGATCGGCGGACTGGTGGTGGCCAGTGGCGCGGATCTGGCGGACTTGCCATGGACGGGTGCGCTGGTCGGTGTATTGACGGTGCTGACGGCGCTGTTTTTCATCTATCTGCAACGTCGCGAAGCGGCTGCGGTCAATGTGTCCGGCTAGCCCTCACCCTAACCCTCTCCCAGAGGGAGAGGGGACTGAATGGGGGATGCTTCAGAAGTACGCCGACCTGAACGCGCATTGCCGAATCCATAATCGACTCGGTTATTCAGGTCGATGCATGCCACAAGACAATAAGGTCGGCTCCCTCTCCCTCCGGGAGAGGGCTGGGGTGAGGGAAGCTTGTGCCCTCTGTCGCTCTCAGCCCATCAAACCCCTGCGCCCAAACATCGGGCGCGCTCCACTCACCCCTCATCCAAAGGACCCCGGATGCTTGAACTTGTCGCCGCTTTCATCTGCCTCACCACCCTCCTCACCTTCGTCAATTTCCGCTTCATCGGCCTGCCGCCGACCATCGGCGTGATGGTCACCGCGCTACTGTTCTCGCTGATCCTGCAAGGCCTGAGCGTGCTCGGTTACCCCGGTCTCGAAGAACGCGTGCAGCAACTGATTGGCCAGATCGACTTCGGCGATCTGCTGATGAACTGGATGCTCTCGTTCCTGCTGTTCGCCGGCGCCCTGCACGTCAACCTCAACGACCTGCGCAGCTACCGCTGGCCCATCGGTCTGTTGGCGACTTTCGGTGTGTTGATTGCCACCACGGTGATCGGCAGCCTCGCCTATTACATTTTCGCCCTGTTCGGCTGGCACGTGAGCTTCTTGTATTGCTTGCTGTTCGGCGCGTTGATTTCGCCGACCGACCCCATCGCGGTGCTCGGCGTGCTGCGTACCGCCAATGCGTCGAAACCGCTGAAAACCACCATCGTCGGCGAGTCGCTGTTCAACGACGGCACAGCCGTGGTGGTGTTCACCGTGTTGCTGGGCATCGCCCAACTCGGCGAAACCCCGACCATCAGCGCCACCGCGATGCTGTTCGTGCACGAAGCGATTGGCGGCGTGCTGTTTGGCGGCCTGATCGGTTATCTGGTTTATCGAATGATCAAAAGCGTCGAGCAACATCAAATCACCGTGATGCTGACGCTGGCGCTGGTCATTGGTGGTTCGGCGATGTCTACCGAGATTCACGTTTCCGCACCGATTGCGATGGTGGTCGCAGGTCTGATCATCGGTAACGTCGGGCGCAATCTGGCGATGAATGACATGACCCGTCGTTATCTGGACGGTTTCTGGGAATTGCTCGATGACATGCTCAACGCGCTGCTGTTCGCGTTGATCGGCATGGAACTGTTGCTGCTGCCATTCAACTGGTTGCACATGGCCGCGGCAGGTTTGTTGGCGGTGGCGATTCTGCTGTCGCGCCTGCTCACCGTGGCCCCGGCGATTGTCCTGCTGCGCCGCTGGCGGACGGTGCCGGCCGGCACCATCCGGATTCTGACCTGGGGCGGTTTGCGCGGCGGTGTTTCGGTGGCACTGGCGCTGGCCCTGCCGTTGGGCCCGGAGCGCGATCTGCTGCTGAGCATCACTTACATCGTGGTGCTGTCATCGATCCTGTTGCAGGGTCTGACCATCGGCAAACTGGTCAAGTACGCGACTCGCCACGAGCCCGTGACCATCAGCGAAGCCGCTCACCACTGATCATTTTTTGATCTCCTGCGGATCAGGTTTCCCGGCCTGATCCGCAGGCTCCTTAGGCGCACCGCTCTCGCTGCGAATCTGCGCATGGCTGATCAGCGCAAAGATAAAGCTGCCACCAATGATATTCCCCGCCAGCGTGGGACCTGCGAAGACCATCCAGAAATCGCTCCACGGCAACTCGCCGGCAAACACCAGATACGACACTTCCGCTGAACCCACCACAATATGGGTGAAATCGCCGAGCGCCATCAGATAAGTGATGAGGATGATGATCCACATCTTCGCGCTCTCCATGGACGGGATCATCCAGACCATGGTGGCGATCATCCAGCCGGAAACGATGCCTTTGGCGAACATCTGACTGGCGTGGTTCTCCATCACCTTGCGGCCAATTTCGAGGAAGGCGTGGTCAGTCTTGGTGTCGAAGATCGGCAGTTCGAGCATCACGTACGCAACCAGAATCGTCCCGCACAGATTACCGACCAAAACCACTGTCCACAGGCGGATCAACCGGCCGAAGTTTTTCAGGGTCGGCTTGGTCATGACCGGCAATACGGCGGTCAAGGTGTTTTCGGTAAACAGTTGCTGGCGGGCGAGGATCACCGCGAGGAAGCCTGCGCAGTAGCCGAAACTGGCGATTACCTTGAACTCGTCACCTTCGGGCAGACGCGAATTGAGCAGGCCCATGCCCATCAATGACAGGCCCATGGTCAACCCCGCCGCCAACGCCGACCACCAGAGCGCGGCGATGCTGCGTTCCAGTTCCTGATCGCCTTGGGTGCGGATGATTTCATGCAGAACGGCCGCGCGGGGCGGCTGGCTTTTCTCGACTTCGTGTTGCTCATCGGCCGAGAGATCGGGGGTCTTGCCGTCGGTGGGGGTGGTCATGGCGTGGGAACCGTGGGGGGGGGGGGGTTTACCTACGACCCCGGCGGTTCATGGCTGTTCAGTGGCCTGATCAATCTTCGGTGACAGGACAACCGCTTTCGCGAGCAAGCTCGCTCCCACAGGTAAAGCGTAATCCTTGTGGGAGCGAGCTTGCTCGCGAAGAAAGCACCGCCGATGTTATTTGGTGACCAATTCATCTTCCTGGAACTGATCTTTCACATATTTGATTTCAGTGCGCCCGTGCGGAGCCGGCAAACCGTCTTCACCGAGGTTCACAAACACCATCTTCTCAACCGTCAGAATGCTTTTGCGGGTGATTTTGTTGCGCACTTCGCAGGTCAGGGTGATCGAGGTGCGGCCGAACTCGGTGGCGGTGATGCCCAGTTCGATGATGTCGCCCTGGCGCGAGGCGCTGACGAAGTTGATTTCGGAAATGTACTTGGTCACCACGCGCTGATTGCCCAACTGGACGATCGCGTAAATCGCCGCTTCTTCGTCGATCCAGCGCAACAGGCTGCCACCGAACAGGGTGCCGTTGGGGTTAAGGTCTTCGGGTTTTACCCATTTGCGGGTGTGGAAATTCATCTTCACTCCTGAGTGTCTTGCCGAACGATGGACGGTATCTTGGCAGACTGAGCGGTCAGGCTCCATGCGGCTTCGACTATGGTCGTCATTAACGATCTTCATCTGGCCGACAGAAACCCTTTGGAAGATCAGTCTAGACGGCTATAATCGCCCCCGTTTCAAAACGGTAACGTTCACTTGCTACCGTTTTCCCGCCACCTGTCCGAGGGGCGCTGCAGCAGGTTCAACCTGTCAGGCTCGGATGGGGCGTTGACTGGCTCAGGCCGGACACTAAACGCACAACGGCGCCCATTCGCATACATTACGAATGGAGGCTCTTCATGAGCGCTGTTATCACGCCTGCAGATTTTAACGATTACAAAGTTGCCGACATGTCCCTGGCTGCCTGGGGCCGTCGCGAAACCATCATCGCCGAATCGGAAATGCCGGCCCTGATGGGTCTGCGTCGCAAGTACTCCGGCGAACAGCCGTTGAAAGGCGCCAAGATCCTCGGCTGCATCCACATGACCATTCAGACTGCCGTGCTGATCGAAACCCTGGTTGCCCTGGGTGCCGAAGTACGCTGGTCGTCCTGCAACATTTTCTCGACTCAGGATCAGGCTGCTGCCGCTATCGCTGCTGCCGGTATCCCGGTTTTCGCCTGGAAAGGCGAAACTGAAGAAGAGTACGAGTGGTGCCTGGAGCAGACCATCCTGAAGGATGGCCAGCCATGGGACGCCAACATGATCCTCGACGACGGCGGCGACCTGACTCAGCTGCTGCACGACAAGTACCCACAAGTACTGGATCGCGTTCACGGCGTGACCGAAGAAACCACCACCGGCGTACACCGTCTGCTGGACATGCTGGCCAAAGGCGAGCTGAAAATCCCGGCCATCAACGTCAACGACTCGGTGACCAAGTCCAAGAACGACAACAAGTACGGCTGCCGTCACAGCCTGAACGACGCGATCAAGCGTGGTACCGACCACCTGCTGTCCGGCAAGCAAGCGCTGGTCATCGGTTACGGTGACGTGGGCAAGGGTTCGGCTCAGTCGCTGCGTCAGGAAGGCATGATCGTTAAAGTCTCCGAAGTTGACCCGATCTGCGCCATGCAAGCATGCATGGACGGTTTCGAACTGGTTTCGCCGTTCATCGACGGTATCAACGACGGTTCCGAAACGAGCATCGACAAAGCGCTGCTGGGCAAGATCGACCTGATCGTGACCACCACCGGTAACGTCAATGTTTGCGACGCGAACATGCTCAAAGCCCTGAAGAAGCGCGCTGTTGTCTGCAACATCGGTCACTTCGACAACGAAATCGACACCGCTTTCATGCGCAAGAACTGGGCATGGGAAGAAGTGAAGCCACAGGTACACAAGATCCACCGTACCGGCCCGGGCGCGTTCGACGCGCAGAACGACGACTACCTGATCCTGCTGGCCGAAGGCCGTCTGGTTAACTTGGGTAACGCCACTGGCCACCCAAGCCGCATCATGGACGGTTCGTTCGCCAACCAGGTTCTGGCACAGATCTTCCTGTTCGGCCAGAAGTACGCCGACCTGTCGCCAGCCCAGAAAGCCGAGCGCCTGACCGTTGAAGTACTGCCGAAGAAACTCGACGAAGAAGTGGCCCTGGAAATGGTTCGCGGCTTCGGCGGCGTGGTCACCCAACTGACCAAGCAACAGGCTGACTACATCGGCGTGACCGTCGAAGGCCCGTTCAAGCCGCACGCTTACCGCTACTAACAGGTGCTTGCTCGCTCTCCCTGTGGGAGCGAGCCTGCTCGCGAAGGCGGTTTATCATTCAGCATCCGTGTTGTCTGACCCGGCGCTTTCGCGAGCAGGCTCGCTCCCACACGGGATTGCAGCGCCTCGAAGGTTCTTGTTTCCAAGGGTATGACCATGTCCCAAGACCGTCGCTACAGCTTCGAGTTCTTCCCGACCAAGACCGATGCTGGGCATGAAAAGCTGCTCAACGTTGCCCGTCAGTTGGCAACGTACAATCCCGATTTCTTCTCCTGCACCTATGGCGCTGGTGGTTCGACCCGTGATCGCACCCTCAACACCGTTCTGCAACTGGAAAGCGAAGTCAAAGTACCGGCCGCACCGCACCTGTCGTGCGTCGGCGACAGCAAGGACGACCTGCGCGGCCTGCTGAACGAGTACAAGGCTGCCGGCATCAAGCGTATCGTCGCGCTGCGTGGCGACCTGCCATCCGGCATGGGCATGACCAGCGGTGAGCTGCGTCACGCCAATGAACTGGTTGAATTCATTCGTGAAGAAACCGGTGATCATTTCCATATCGAAGTTGCCGCTTACCCGGAGATGCATCCGCAAGCACGCAACTACGAAGACGATCTGGCCAATTTCATCCGCAAGGCCCGTGCCGGCGCCGACAGCGCAATCACCCAGTACTTCTTCAACGCCGACAGCTACTTCTATTTCGTCGAGCGTTTGCAGGCGCAGGGTGTGGATCTGCCGATCGTTCCGGGGATCATGCCGATCACCAACTACAGCAAACTCGCGCGCTTCTCTGATGCCTGCGGTGCGGAAATCCCGCGCTGGATCCGCAAGCAACTGGAAGCCTACGGCGATGACACGCAAAGCATTCAGCGCTTTGGTGAGCAAGTCGTCAGCGAGATGTGCGAACGCCTGCTGCAAGGTGGCGCGCCGGGTCTGCACTTCTATTCCATGAACCAGGCTGAGCCTAGCCTGGCGATCTGGAATAACCTGAAGTTGCCGCGTTAAGCCTCATAGAAAGATCAAAAGATCGCAACCTTCGGCAGCTCCTACAGGGGTGTCGCAGCTGCGATTTTTTGCTTTTAAAGGCCCGAAACAGAGCTTGTGCAGGCACTTTCTGGCTCTTTCGCGTTTCTCGTCGTAATCTCAAGCCATGCCTTTGATCACGCAGTTATTCGCCGTGCTGGTTTTTGCTTGCCTGAGCTTCGCCGCTCGAGGCGAAAAGTTGCGTATTGTCACCGAGCCGTGGGCGCCCTATGTCTACGAAGAGAACGGTAAAAACCTCGGGCTGGATTACGAAACCACGGCCATTGTCTTCAAACGTCTGGGCATCGAAGTCGAATGGCAGTTCTTGCCGTGGAAGCGCTGCCTGTCGATGCTTGAGACCGGTCAGGCCGATGGCGCGCTGGACATTTTTCACAGCGACGAGCGCGACGCCACCCTGCTTTACCCGAGCGAGCCGCTGTCGGACGTCGAGTTCGTCCTGTTGTACGCCAACGACCGGCCGCACCCGTTCAGCAAACTCGAAGAGCTCAAAGGCCTGACCATCGGCACCTCGCCGGGTTATCTGTACAGCCCCGATTTCAGCGAATCAACACTGTTTACCCGTGAACCGGCACCGACCCACGAAGCCAACTTCGGCAAACTGGTGCGCGGCCGCATCGACTTGCTGATCACCGATCGCCGTGTCGGTCAGCACTTGCTCGATGAGCTGGATATTCGCGATCAGATCACCGAAAACCCCACTGTCATTAGCCGCCAGAGCCAGTTTCTCGCGGTTAGACGCAATGCCGGCATGGATTTGCTGGTGCAGCGATTTGGCGCCGAGCTCAAGCGATTCAAGCGCGAACCGGCTTACGCCGAGCTGAGCGCACGCTACGGCGCGGCTCCCGCCATGGCTGCGCCGCTGGGCAATGCCACGGCCAGCGGCAAAACCGTTGAGCAGCAGGAAAGCAGCGCGCAGTGATTGCTCTGTTATACTCCGGCGTTCCCGCCAGGCTCACGCCCGGACGCCCGGAACCGTAACAGGCCTCTCGACCCGCTACAGCGCAGCTTTGCAGCCCGCGCGAGCACTCCAGACGTGCCTTCGGAACCGCAGCAGGACCGGACGGGATTGCGTCCTCTTAAACGTGATTCGCGCCAGGCAAGACTCCCATTGGGCCAAGCCCTAACTAAAACAGGATTACTCATGTCCTTTGCTTCCCTCGGTCTCTCCGAGGCTTTAGTCCGCGCCATCGAAGATGCGGGCTATACCGAGCCTACTCCGGTGCAACAGCGGGCCATCCCCGCCGTGTTGCAAGGTCGCGACCTGATGGTTGCGGCACAGACAGGTACCGGTAAAACCGGCGGTTTCGCCCTTCCGATCCTGGAGCGGTTGTTCCCCAACGGTCACCCGGACAAATCCCAGCGTCATGGCCCGCGCCAACCGCGCGTACTGGTCCTGACCCCGACCCGCGAACTCGCGGCCCAGGTTCACGAGAGCTTCAAGATCTACGCCCGTGACCTGAAATTCGTCAGCGCCTGCATCTTCGGCGGCGTCGGCATGAACCCACAGGTTCAGGCCATGTCCCGCGGCGTCGACGTACTCGTTGCCTGCCCGGGTCGCTTGCTCGACCTCTGCGGCCAGGGCAGCGTTGACCTGTCCCACGTGGAAATCCTCGTCCTCGACGAAGCCGACCGCATGCTCGACATGGGTTTCGTGCACGACGTGAAGAAAGTCCTCGCGCGCCTGCCGTCCAAGCGTCAGAACCTGCTGTTCTCGGCGACCTTCTCCAAAGACATCACCGACCTCGCCGGCAAGCTGCTGCACAACCCGGAACGCATCGAAGTGACGCCGCCGAACACCACGGTCGAGCGCATCGAACAACGCGTGTTCCGTCTGCCGGCCAGCCACAAGCGTGCGCTGCTGGCGCACCTGATCACCGCCGGCGCGTGGGAACAGGTGCTGGTGTTCACCCGCACCAAGCACGGCGCCAACCGTCTGGCCGAGTACCTGGACAAGCACGGCCTGCCGGCTGTAGCGATCCACGGTAACAAGAGCCAGAACGCGCGCACCAAAGCGCTGGCCGACTTCAAGGCGAACCAGGTGCGCATTCTGGTTGCGACCGACATCGCCGCACGCGGCCTGGACATCGATCAGTTGCCACACGTGGTCAACTTCGAACTGCCGAACGTCGATGAAGACTACGTGCACCGTATCGGCCGTACTGGCCGTGCCGGTCGTTCGGGCGAGGCGATCTCGCTGGTCGCGCCGGACGAAGAGAAACTGCTGAAAAGCATCGAACGCATGACCAAGCAGAAAATCGCCGACGGCGACCTGATGGGCTTCGATTCGAGCACCATTGAAGCCGAGAAGCCGGAAGTGCGTGAGCGTCCGGACGTGCGTAACCCACGCAATCCACGTGGCCCACGCGGCGACGGCCCGAATGGCAGCGGCGGTGGCGGCGGTCGTAAAGACAAAGGCAAAGACAAGGGCAAGGAAAAACCGGCCGGCGAACGTGGCGAGCGCCCTGCTCGTCAGCAGAAACCGCGCGAAGGCACTCCGAGCCGCGAACAGCGTCCGAGCCAACCGCCACGTGCGGCGGCTGATCGTGCACCGGACGAGTTCCTCGACGACGATATCGATAACTTCGGTAACCGCGTTGATTACGTACCAAAACCAGCCCCTGCCGGCGGCCGTGGCCGTCGTCCAGGCGCACCGGCTCAAGGTGCAGGCGCAGGTTCGGGCGCACCACGTGGCGGTCAGTCGCAGGGTCGTCAGAACGGTCCGCGCAACAGCAACGGTTCGAGCACCGGCACCCCGCCAGCCAAGCGTAGCGGCCCGCGCAACGGCGCACCGCGTGATGGTCAGTCGGGTCGTCGCGACGAATCCTCCTCGTCCTCGCGCAATCGTCGTCCGGCCCGTGACGATCAGCCACGCAGCGAGCCAGCCGTGCAGAACCCGCGCAGCAACGGCCCGAAGATCATGCACAAGGAATCGAAAGCCGACCGCTTCCCGACGCCTGAGCAGCTCGATCAACTGCCAAGCCGCCCGCGTGGCGAAAAACCAGCATTGCTGACCCGCAATCGCTGAGTTAACGCCGCCATATAAAATGCCCCGACTCGCAAGAGCCGGGGCATTTTTTTGCCGCCACGAATCCCCCTGAATCACCGCATATACCCTGTGGGAGCGAGCCTGCTTGCGAAAGCGGTCATTCAGCCAACATCATTGCTGACTGACCCGCCGCCTTCGCGAGCAGGCTCGCTCCCACAGGGGATGCGTGTGTGTCGTAGGCAATAAAAAACGCCCCCGATCTTTCGACCGGGGGCGTTTCTGTGTGGCGGGAGGAAAGTTATTTAACTTTCACGCCTTCCAGCGAGATGTCCAGATCCGCAGTTTGCGAGGTAGGACCTGGGCCCTTGATCCCGAAATCGTTCAGGTTGAGGGTGGTCTTGGCATTGAAGCCAGCGCGCTCGCCGCCCCATGGATCCTTGCCTTCGCCGTTGAACGTAGCCTTGAAGGTCACAGGCTTGGTCACACCGTGCAGGGTCAGGTCGCCAGTCACGTCTGCAGTCTTTTCACCGGTCGATTTAACGGCGGTGGAGACGAACTTGGCATCAGCAAACTTGCCAACATCCAGGAAGTCTTTGCTGGCGATGTGCTTGTCACGTTCAGCGTGGTTCGACCACAGGCTGGCGGTTTTCACATCAACCGAGATCTTGCTGGCTTCAGGCTTGGCCGAATCCCACGAGAATGTACCGTCGAAATCCTTGAAAGTACCGTGAATGAAGCTGTAGCCCAGGTGGCTGATTTTCCAGTCAACGAAGGCGTGCTGGCCTTCCTTGTCGATTTTGTAGTCCGCAGCCATGGCCTGACCAGCCGAGAGCAGTGCAGAACCGATTGCCAGAGCGGCCAGAGTCTTTTTCAACATGCTTTCTTTTCCTTTGAGTCGAGGTTGAATTTCAGGCTTTGCGACCGAGCATTCGCGTCAGGGTCGCATCACGATCGATAAAGTGGTGCTTCAATGCTGCCAACGCATGGAGGCCGGAAAAAATTACCAGTGCCCACGCGAGCCAGAGATGAATCACCCCAGCGGTATCTGCCTGATCCGGTAGCCCGGAAACCAGTGCAGGAACTTCAAACAGGCCAAACACCGGAATCCCGACACCGTCTGCGGTGGAAATCAGGTAACCGGCAAGCATCACAGCGAACAGCGCCAGATACAGAAACCCATGGCCGAACTTGGCGCCGATACGGGTCATCCGGCTGTAGCTTTGCAGCGTCGGCGGCGGCGGGCTGATAAAGCGCCACAGCACCCGCAACACCATCACACCCAGCAGCACCAGTCCGATGCTTTTGTGCAGATCCGGCGCCTCTTTGCGCCAGCTGCTGTAGTAATCCAGCCCGACCATCCACAGGCCCAGCGCAAACAGCCCGAAGACCACCAGCGCCACGCCCCAGTGCATGAAGATGCTGACCCAACCATAGCGCGAAGAAGAGTTACGTAGCTGCATTGCCCAAATCCTGTGAGAACTGCGAACCAAGACTAGCGAGTTATCTATCGAATTAAAGCGGAAAATTTTGCTTTGAAATATCGAGAAATACGATCAAGAGTCTGAAAGTGGCGTGTTAAGGAAAGATTAAAGGCGATTTTGGCGTGGGACGTCTGGACAAATGATCGTTGCTGAACCCTCGGGCGCCTGCACAAGCGCAAGCAAAGGTGGCCAAGGGAAACTGCCGAACGGGACAGAGTTATTCAAGTAACCGGTTCTTTATTCATGGCTGATTAGTTATGAAGTACCGCCGGTGGTTGCAGGCAATCGGCGCTGTAGGGATCTATCTGGCATTTATGCGCGAGTTCTGAACTATAACCGCCAGGTAAGAAACGCCCGTTGGAGCAACCTGGAAGTGCAATCAGCAAAAGCATGAGCGTGAACGTTTTCATCAAGTGCCTCCTATTTTTCCCAGCATAGAATTGGCGCCGGGGCACCCGCTATCACCTCACTCTGAGTATTTTGTGGGAAGGCTCCGGTACACAAGTAAGCTCCGTGACCGGATGGCGAAGGACAAAAATGCAGGAAAAAAAACGCGACCCGAAGGCCGCGTTTTTTATTGAAGCAAAGGCTTACTGCGCCTTGGTCTCAGTAGTGGCTGCCGGCTTGGCCGCTGGCTTCTTCGCCGGCTCAGCCTTCTGCGCTGCCGGTTTCGCCGCAGGCTTTTTCGCCTCGGTTTTAGCCGCTGGCTTCTTCACCGCTGGCTTGGCCGCCGCTTTCTTCGCCGGTGCAGCTTTCACTGGTGCCGCAGGCTTTGGCGCTTCCACCGGAGCTGGCGCAGGTGCCGGAGTCGGCGCAGGCGCTGGAGCGACCGGAGCTGGAGCCGGCTCTGGCGCCTTCACAGGCTCTGGCTTCTTCTCGTCATCCGAACCGCCGAACAGATTAGTGAAGAAGTTGCCCTTCTTCGCCGCCACGGCACCCGCCGCGCCTGCCGCTGCTGCAGCCGGCACTACTTTGGCTGGCTCGAACGATTTGCCTGCCGCCAGATCTTCAACCTGACTCGCCGCCCGCTGACCGGTGCGCAGCGCGCCTTCCAGGGTGCCCGGGTACAAGGTGTCGGTGTGTTCGCCGGCGAACGTCACGCGTTGCAGCGGACGTTCCCACAGACGCCAGAACTTGCTGATCTGCCCCGGGCCGTAAGCCAGGTAGGCGCCGCCCATCGACGGGTCGGTGCTGTAGCGACGGATTTCATAACCGGTGAACGAGCCACGAGCCTGTGGATAAAACGCGTGCAGACGAATCAGCACCTGATCGACCATTTGCTTGTCGCCAAACGCCTGCATCACACGAGCGTTGTCGCCGGACAGGTTGATCACCACGTTGGCGCCGCCCTTCAGGGCAGGTTCGATCCAAAGCATGCCGAGACCGGTGTTGCTGTAGATCTCGCCGGACATGCGCGCCTTGCTTTCCCACACCGGCGTCTTGAACTTCAGCATGATCTGGTCGCGCCAGCCGTAGTTAGTGCCTTTGATCGCGGCCAGATGCTGGGCATCCAGCGCCGGCGTCAGGGCAATCTTGTTCAGTGCACGCAGCGGCACGGCCAACACGACGTAGTCAGCCTGATAGCCAACACTGCCGACCTTGACGGTCACGCCGTCCTTGTCCTGAGTGATCGCGGACACCGGCGAGTTGGTCTTGATGGTTTTGATCTGTTTGACGAACGCCTGCGCCAGCACTTGGCTGCCGCCGACCAGACGCGAAGCGCGCAGGTCACGGTCGGAGATGCCGCGATACACGCGGTTCTGCTGAGCGAAATACAGCAGCGACAGACGCGAAGGCTCGTCGTAGTGGGTGCGGATGTCCTGGTTGATCAACTGACGTGCGGTGGCTGGCAGGTTCTGCTTGTCGAGCCAGCTCGACACGGTGATCTGGTCCAGTGCGTGCAGGGTGCTGGTTGCCGCCGGGTTTTGCGGGTCGTCGATCGAACGCGCCAGATCATCGAGGGTTTTCTGGTAGCGCTTCAAGGCATCGGCGGTGGCCGGCTGTTTGGTCGCCAGATCGGCAGCGGAGAAATACTCGCCATCGATCAGATAACCCGGTGTACGCACGAATTCAGGGGCTGGCGTGGTGCTCAGCTTGAACGTCGAAACGTACTTGTTCAGCACTGGCTGGGTCTTGTCGTTGCCGATCCACTCGCTGGTGGCCATACCCGAGCGACCACCCAGGCTCGGTTTGGCTTCCAGCAGGGTGACCTGCCAGCCTTTGTTTTGCAGCTCATAAGCGGCGGTCAGGCCCGACAGGCCGCCGCCGATCACGATTGCAGTTTTATCCTTGGCCAGCGCTGTAACGCTGAACAGCCCCAACATCACCAGCGCACAGGCGCGCAGCCAACCGACAGACATTCAGCGAACTCCGGAAATACACGTAGGAAAAAGCAGTTTTGCGGGTCAGACGACCCAAAGAACCGCGAAGAATACGTTAGCCATCAAAACGCCGCCAGCGACGTCTATCGGCTCATACAAAGTAGCTCAATCGACACAATGGGTTGTCCCCGCGCGACGCATTGCATAGGCTTGCGCGATTGTTTGCCCGCGCCTGACGCGAGCCGCCTCGAGGAGACTGTAAATGGGCCTGAATAACCAGTGGATGCAACGCGACCTCGCGGTGTTGTGGCATCCCTGTACCCAGATGAAAGACCACGAACAGCTGCCGCTGATCCCGATCAAGCGCGGCGAAGGCGTCTGGCTCGAAGACTTCGAAGGCAAGCGCTACCTCGACGCCGTCAGCTCGTGGTGGGTCAACGTGTTCGGCCACGCCAACCCGCGCATCAACCAGCGCATCAAGGATCAGGTCGATCAGCTGGAACACGTGATTTTGGCCGGTTTCAGCCATCAACCGGTGATCGAGCTGTCCGAGCGTCTGGTGAAGATGACCCCGGAAGGCCTGAACCGGGTGTTCTATGCCGATAACGGTTCGTCCTGCATCGAAGTCGCGCTGAAGATGAGCTTTCATTACTGGCTCAATCGCGGCCAACCGAACAAGAAGCGCTTCGTCACCCTGACCAACAGCTACCACGGTGAAACCATGGCAGCGATGGCAGTCGGTGACGTGCCGCTGTTCACCGAAACCTACAAAGCGCTGTTGATGGACACCATCAAGGTGCCGAGCCCGGATTGCTACGGACGCCCCGAAGGCATGAGCTGGGAAGACCATTCGCGCAATATGTTCGCCGCCATGGAACAGACCTTGGCAGAAAATCATGACAGCGTCGCGGCAGTGATCGTCGAGCCGCTGATTCAGGGCGCCGGCGGCATGCGCATGTATCACCCGGTGTATCTGACGTTGCTGCGCGAGGCCTGCGACCGCTACGGCGTGCACCTGATTCTCGACGAAATCGCCGTCGGCTTTGGTCGCACCGGAACCATGTTTGCCTGTGAACAGGCCGGCATTCGCCCGGACTTTCTCTGCTTGTCGAAGGCGCTGACCGGCGGCTATCTGCCGCTGGCGGCGTGCCTGACCACCGATGAGGTCTACAGCGCGTTCTACGACGACTATCCAACCCTGCGCGCCTTCCTCCACTCGCACAGCTACACCGGCAACCCGCTGGCGTGCGCGGCGGCACTGGCAACGCTGGATATCTTCGAGCAGGACAACGTCATCGAGAACAACAAGGCGCTGGCTCAGCGCATGGCGTCGGCGACGGCGCATCTGGTCGATCACCCGAACGTCTCCGAAGTACGCCAGACCGGCATGGTCCTGGCCATCGAGATGGTCAAGGATAAAGCCACGAAAGAGGCCTACCCTTGGCAGGAACGTCGCGGTTTGAAAGTGTTCCAGCATGCACTGGAACGTGGCGCGTTGCTGCGCCCGCTCGGTAGCGTGGTGTATTTCCTGCCGCCGTACGTGATCACCCCGGAGCAGATCGACTTCCTCGCCGAAGTGGCCAGCGAAGGCATCGATATAGCGACGCGTGACAGCGTCAGCGTCGCCGTGCCAAAAGACTTCCACCCGGGGTTCCGCGATCCAGGCTGATTCAAAAAATTTGTGGCGCCTGAACTGCCGCTTTCGCGAGCAAGCTCGCTCCCACAGGGGAATGCATTCCAAATGTGGGAGCGAGCTTGCTCGCGAATGAAGTCGACACCGATCCACCTGATTCACATCTTTCCAGAGACCCGAAATGAGACTGTCCCGCTTCTTTATCGACGCCCCGCTGAGCACCGGCGAACACGAATTGCCGGAAGCCCAGGCGCATTACATCAGCCGCGTACTGCGCATGGCCGAGGGCGATGCGGTGCAGTTGTTCGACGGTTCCGGCCATGAATTTCGCGGCGCCCTGCTGGAAGTCGGCAAGAAGCGCGTGACCGTGCAGATCGATGAGCAATTCGCCGGCCAGGTCGAATCGCCGCTGCACATTCACCTCGGCCAGGGCCTGTCCCGTGGCGAGCGAATGGACTGGGCGATTCAGAAAGCCACCGAACTGGGCGTGAATGAAATCACCCCAATCTTCAGTGATCGCTGTGAAGTCCGCCTCAAGGACGAACGCGCCGACAAACGCCTGCTGCATTGGCGTCAGGTGGCGATCAGCGCGTGTGAGCAATGTGGACGCTCGCGGGTGCCGGTGATTCATCCGCCGGTGTTGTTGGCGGACTGGATCAAGCAGGCCGAAGCCGAGTTGAAACTGGTGCTGCACCCGGTGGCGGAGCCGTTGGTGAGTCATGCCAAACCGGCGACGCTGGCGTTCCTGATCGGGCCGGAAGGCGGTTTGACAGATGCCGAAGTCGAGCAGGCCAAGGGCAACGGTTTCCACGCCGCCCGCCTTGGACCGCGCGTATTGCGTACCGAGACGGCGCCAGTGGTTGCACTGGCGGTGGCTCAACAGCTTTGGGGTGATTTCTAATCCAAAATTGGAATACGTCCCCCTGATTGATCGTTCCCACGCTCTGCGTGGGAATGCAGCCCGGGACGCTCCGCGTCCCAAACGGCGTGACGCAGAGCGTCACAGGAGGCGTTACCACGCAGAGCGTGGGAACGATCAGTCAGCCGGGCTACAGGACATAAAACAGAATCGCCACAAAGTGCAGCAAACTCCCGGCAATCACGAACAAATGCCAGATCCCGTGCGCATGCCGCAACCGGTGATCAAGGGCAAAAAAGATAATCCCCACCGTGTACAAAACCCCGCCCGATGCCAGCCAGGCAAACCCGGCCGTACCCAGCGCCGCAATCAAAGGCTTCACCGCCACCAACACAATCCAGCCCATCACCGCATAAATCACGATCGATAGAATCCGCGCCTCCGAACGCGGTTTGATTTCTTGCAGAATGCCGATCAGCGCCAGCCCCCAGACAATCCCGAACAACGTCCAGCCCCACGGCCCACGCAGGGTGACCAGACAGAATGGCGTGTAGCTACCGGCAATCAGCAAATAGATCGAAAAGTGATCAACCTTCTTCATGATCGCTTTCTTGCGCCCGCGCACGCTGTGGTACACGGTCGAGGCGCTATAGAGAACCAGCAAGGTAAACGCGTAGATCGCCACACTGACAATTTTCCACGGACTGCCGTCGAGGCTGGCGATCACCAGCATCCAGACGCCGCCGATAAACGCTGCCACTGCCCCGACCAAATGCGTCCAGGCGTTGAGTTTTTCTCCGTGATACATGTATCGCTCACCTCAATATTCGTTACCGCAGCGCGCAAGGCTCGGGCCTTAAGCGTAAAAGCGCAATGTTTCTGTTCAACGCGGACCTGCGCACGCCACGGTAATTGGGCACAATCGAAGCATTCCAAAAAGAGTCCGCGCCATGCTGATCGACGAAGAATTGACCCTGAAAAAACTCGAGGTGTTCCTCGCTTTCATGCGTACCGGCAACCTCGCGCGCGCCGCTGCCGAGTTACAGACCAGCAACGTCAGCGTGCACCGCGCGATCCACTCGCTGGAAAGCGCCCTGCGCTGCCCGCTGTTCAAACACGAAGGGCGCAACCTGACGCCGCTGGAAAGCGCTTATGTGCTCGAAGAACGGGCGCAGAAGCTGATCAACGACGTCGTCGAAAGCGTACGCTTGACCCGCGAAGCCGCCGGGTTCTCCGCCGAACGCTTCAAACTCGGCTCGCTGTATTCGCTGACCGTGAAAACCGTACCGCAACTGATCATGGGCCTGAAAATCCGCCGCAGCGAACTCAATATCGACCTGATCCTCGGCTCGAACATCGACCTGCTCTACAAGCTGAAGAACATGGAAGTCGACGCGATTCTGGTGTCGCTGGATGACAGCATCAACGACCCGGATTGCGAGCAGATCGCGCTGTTTTCTGACGACATCTTCCTCGCCACACCGGCGGATTCAAAGTTTGCCCAGCGCAGTGAAGTGGATCTGGCGGAAGTCCGGGATGAAACTTTTATCACCTTGACCCAGGGTTTTGCCACGCATCAGGACGGTAACCGGGTATTCAAGCAGGCGGGGTTCGAGCCGAAAGTGGCGATGCAGGTGAATGACATCTTCACGCTGTTGAGCATGGTCAGTTCGGGAGTGGGTTATGCATTGCTGCCGGGAAGGATTGCGGCGGTGTATGAGAATCGGGTGAAGTTGATTCCGTTGCAGGAGAAGTACCGGTTGCAGCAGCACATTGGCGTGGTGTTTTTGAAGGCCAAGGAGCGGGATCCGAATTTGCTGGCGTTGCTGGCGGAGTGTCGGATGTATGCCAATCGACAGGCTGGGATTTAGAGCAAAATCAAGATCAAGAGCTACCCCCTCACCCCAGCCCTCTCCCCCAAGGGGGCGAGGGGGAAAGGGAGCAGATCTTCATGGGTTTCGGAACCTGAGTTCGACATAAGAATTTCAGATCGATGTATAACGCCAAAACAACTCGGTCAGTCCCCTCTCCCTACGGGCGGTCCGACGTTTCGGGAGGGCTAGGGTGAGGGCAGCTCTTAGCTGTTATCCCATCAACCCGCGCATCGCCAGAAACAACAGCGAAGGCCCAAGCAAACACCCAAGCGCCGTATAAAACGCCGCCGTCAGACACCCGTAAGGCACCAGCTTCGGATCCGTCGCCGCCAACCCGCCGGCCACACCGCTGGACGTGCCCATCAGCCCGCCAAAAATCACCGCGCTGCGTGGATTGTTCAGGCCAATCATCGGCGCCACGAACGGCGTCATCACCATCACCAGAATCGCCTTGATCAACCCCGCTGCAATCGACAACGCCATCACCTCGGAACTGGCACCAATCGCCGCGCCGGTCACCGGGCCGACAATGTAAGTCACCGCGCCGGCACCAATAGTGGTCAGGCTCACGGCATCGGTATAACCGAACGCCATCGCCACACCGACCCCGGCGACAAACGAAGTCCCCACCCCGACAAACAGCGCCAGCACTCCGACGAACCCGGCACGCTTGAGTTCATCGACACTCACGCCAAACGCCGTGGCCACAATCGCGAAATCGCGCAGCATCGCCCCACCGAGCAAGCCGATGCCCGACAGCAACGGAATATCCACCACGCCCTTCTGCCCACCGGTCAGTGCGCCGCCGACATACGACAGCACCAGCCCGAGCAGAATGGCGATGGCCGAGCCGTGCAAACGGCCCTTGGTGAAGGTGTTGGACATCCAGTAGGACACCCACATGGTCAGCCCGACAATCAGGAAACCGCTGATCAAACCGTAACCGGTGATCACTTTCATCATTGATTCGTACATGGCGCTTACCCCGCAGTCTTGGCTGGAGCGATCGGGGTCTGCTCCTTGTTGCCCATGCGCGTCAGCACGGGCACCAGGGCAAAAGCGATCACCACAGCGAGGGTGCCGGCAAGAATCGCCATAGGCCCGCCCTTGAGCGCGCCATAGACGTTTTGCTGCGCGGCCATGGCGACCACGATCGGAATGTAGATAGCGCTCCAGAACTCGACGCCCTGCTCGGTCTTGCCCTTGAGCCAGCCGCTTTTGTTCAGATAACTGCCCAGGCCAATCAACAGCAGCATCGCAATGCCGACACCGCCGACGTTGGCCGGCACGCCGATCAGCTTGCCGAGCAGTTCACCGACCCAGATACCCACCAGCGTACAAAAGGCGAGAAACGCCACACCGTAAATAATCATTGTTGTAGTCCTCAAAGTGCATCGTCGAATGTTGTTTTTGTTGTTCGAAGCTTGAGTCGGCGGTTTTAGAGTTGGCGGCCACCCTCCTCACGCAACAGCGCCTGCAAGGTGTCGAGACGCGCACTGTCGAAGGCCGTGACCGTGCCCTGCTCGAACACCCGGCGCGYCAGTCCGGTCAGCACCGCACCGGGCGGCAGTTCGATCTGTAAACGTACGCCACGCTCGTAGGCGCTTTGTACGGTGCCGCGCCAATCCACCACGCGGCACATGTTGAAGGCGAGGTCGTCGCGCAGCGCTTCGATTTTGGTCACAGGACGCGCGCGGCTGCCGCTCAGGTAAGCGATTTTCGGAGTTTTCAGTTCAACTTTGGCGAAGGCCTCGGCGAGGGTTTGTGCAGGTGCCTCCAGCAGCGGACAGTGCGACGGCACACTCACCGCCAGGCGTTTCGCCAGACCAGCGCCACGACTGCGCGCCAGTTCAGCCACCACTTGCATGGCCTCGTCACTACCGGCGATCACCACCTGGTTATCGGCATTGATGTTGGCCAGGTGCACCGGCGAATCTTCGCTGTGCACCTGTGCGAGCAGTGTTTCGACTGTGGATAATTGCAGGCCGATGATCGCGGTCATGCCGTAGCCCTGTGGATAAGCCTGTTGCATCAACTCACCGCGCAGGCTGACCAGATGCAGCGCATCGCTGAAGCTCAACGCTCCAGCGACCACCGCTGCCGGGTAAGCGCCGATGGACAAGCCGGCGACGTAATCCGCCGTGAGTCCGTCCTGCAATAACTGTCGTGAAGCCGCGACGCCGGCGATCAGCAGGCACAGCTGAACCGCCCTCGTCGTGCGCAATGCTTGAGCAGAATCGAGCAGCAAAACATCTTCGCCAAGTACATCACTGGCTTCGACCAAGGTTTCCCGAGGCAAGCGCTGAAACATGCCCGCCTGCTGCGCGCCCTGACCGGGGAACACCAGCAGACTGCTCACGCTGCCTGCTCCTGCGGATTCCACGGATCAATCACCAGGCAAGCCTGATGAGCATTTTTCAGCAGCACCCGCGCCGAACCGCTAGCCCATTCACGCAAAGCCACAGCACCAAACGGCGTCTGCAATTGCATATCCACCCGGCACACAGCCTGATCAAAAACCGCGACAAGTTTGCGTGCCTGATTACGCGTGATCAGTTGCGGTGTACGCAGAATCAAATCGAGATCACTGGCCGCGTGCATCGCGGTAAAACCGCTGGCCAATTCAAACCCGACACTGCCGCTGACACCCCAGACCCAACCGCAATCGTCGAGCATCGGCCGCAGCTGTTGGAGCGCGTGCATGACTGGCAGATTGCGCTCACTGTCGACGTGACACAGCGCCTCTGGACTGACCCGACAGGCAATCGAATCGACGGCCATAAATGCCGCCCAGCGCTGCTCGCGCAACACACCGCGCACGCCGACCGCGACAAAACCCTCAGCACTCAACGCCCGTCGCACTACCACCGGTTGCCCGGCGGCTAATGACTCGACGGCCCACAGCGGCGCATCCGCCGGCAACTGCGCCGGGGTCATGCCCCAGAGCAGATCGTGGGCCAGAGGCGTGCTCACCACTGCGCCCTCAGCAGTTCGCGAACCTTGCTGGAGGCCGCACGATTCTTCGCGCCGAGGCGATTGCTCAGATCAGTGCTGACGACATCGCCGATGGCTTGCTTCAGGCACTCGTTAACTCTCGATAGATCCTCCGCCGTCGGCTGCTCAATCTGCTGCACCGACAGGGTTTCCCAGAGCAATCCGAGGCTGGCGTAGCTGTCGATGTCATAAGCCATCGGTGGCACACTGGCGGCCAGCGCTTCGAGCTCTTCAACACTGCGCAACGTCACCCGCGCCGCCGACGCCTTGCCCATCGCATGCACCATCACGCCCGGATCGCGCAGCGCAATCAAACGGTTGGCCTGATAACCATGAGCGAGAAACGCCCCGGACATTGCCTTACCGACCAGTAATGCAATCACCGGATGCCCGGCCAACCGCGCACGGGCATAACTGTCCGCCGCACCGGCCAGCGCCTGATGAATGCCGAGTGCTTCTTCGCGCCGACCATAAGCCTGGCTCGGCACATCGACGATGGCGATGATCGGGCGTTTCTGCGCTTTGTCACGATCAGCAGTGATCGCGTCATCCACAGCCTTGGCCAGACCCCAGCCTTCAAGCAAGCCGACTTCGCCATTGCGAGCACGCGGAAAGCGATTGTCCGGGTCAGCGACCACGGCGATAAAACGCCCAAGTTCACCATCGGCAACCCGCAGCGATGGCGGCAAACCCTCAACGGCTTTCGCCCCGGCGCTCAAGGCGTCGAACCAGTTCAAACCGCGCAGTGAATAACCGCTCATGAGCGCTCTCCTTGATACAGATCGCGAACCACCGACGGTTCGATTTGCGGGTCAGTGTTCAGACTGCTCAGGCGTTGCAGAAACCATTCGGCGCGTTGGCTGCGTGGTTGCTTTGGCAAACCTTGCTGCAGCAATTCGCCGACCTGCTGACGAATCTTCGCCACATCATCGGCGACATAACGATCCACCAGACCAGTGTCGAAACGCTGCTCGCCACCGGTCAGGCTCCAAATGAAGGGTCGGTCGCGGGAGTCGTATTCTTCGATGCCCGCTTCCTGTTCGATGACCTGCGGGCCGTTCAAACCAAGGCGCGCTTCCTGAGTCACCAATAGATAGCTGCACAGCGCCGCCGCAATCGACATGCCGCCGAAACACCCGACGCTGCCCGCGACCACACCGACCACCGGTTGGTACTGCTGCAAATCGACAATCGCCGCATGAATATCGGCAATCGCCGCCAACCCGAGATTGGCCTCCTGCAAGCGCACGCCACCGGTTTCCAGCAGCAATACCGCACGAGTCGGAATGCCTTTGCGGTTGTCTTCAGCCGCCAGTTCCAGCGCGCCAGCAATCTTCGCCCCGCCGACTTCGCCAAGGCTGCCGCCTTGAAACGCGCCTTCAATCGCCGCGATGACCACCGGCAAACCGTCGAGGCTGCCCTTGGCGATCACCACGCCGTCATCGGCCTGCGGCACCACGCCCTGGCGTTCGAGCCACGGCGACATCAGCCGTTGAAACGGGTCGAGCAATTCGCGAAAACTGCCGGCATCGAGCAAGGCTTTCGCCCGTTGCCGCGCGCCGAGCTCGACGAAGCTGTGTTTGTTGAGCAACGCTGCGCTGTCAGTCATGGCCGATCTCCTCGAAACCTTGTTCCAGACGCAAACGCACCACCCCCGGCGTCGCGCCGAAATCGTGGATATCGATGGCCATCGCCGGCGGCGTGGTGCCGTCGAACATCCGCGCAAACAGGTGCTGCCAACGCAGTTGCGCGCCGTTCACCGAGGTCTGCACATTGATTGTCAGTTTGCCGGCCAGACCCGGTTCGATCAGCACTTCCAGATCACCCGAGCCGACACAACCGACCAGCGCACGGCCGCGTGGCGGCTGCCCGGCGGGGAATTCAAACGATAGGGTTTCCATCAAAACGCTCCCTGAAGGATGCCGTCGCGCTCGATGCGATCGAGCAGCAGTGTGGCGGCGAGCAAGTCGGCGGCGCCACCGGGCGAGGCATTCAATGCGATGAGTTGTTGATCGAGATCGTGCAGGCGACGGCGACCGCTGAGGCTGGCGCTGCCACCGGCGTCGAGCACCGCTTGCGCGCCGGACTGCATGGCGTGCAGACCCTCTTCGCCGGCGCGGTAGAGCACGCAGGTGTCGGCGAGGTCAGTCATGATTGCGAGCAAGGCGTCGAGCCGGGCGTTCTGTTCGCCGTGGCCATTGGCGCGGCTGAGTTTGAGTTGCGGCAGACCGCGTTGCAGCACCGAAGGGAAGCCGAGTTGCGCTTCCTCACGAGCGCCGCGAGCGCCGTAACGCAGGGCGACTTGCGCGCCGTGGCTCAAGGGTTTTGGTGCGTGGCGATCGTCCAACAAGGCCAGGCGTGCGGCGCGCAAGGTCACGGCATTGGCGCTGGAAGATTGTGGTTCCAGCGCAGCGGCGGTCACCAATAATCCCAAGGCCCAGATCGCCCCACGATGCGTGTTCACGCCGTTGGTGGTGGTGAGCATCGCTTGCTCACCTTCACGGCCGATGCGGCCAATCGCTTCGCGCAACGCTGAATCGACTTCACCGATTGCAACCGCCGCTTCAGCCATCTCCTTGAACGCCGGCCACAACGACAGCGCCGAAGCGTGCATCAGGCCCAGGTGCAGATCGGTGTGCGCGCCATTGCCGCGACGGTCGACCAGTGCCGGTTTCGGCGACAGATCGGCTTCGTCGATCAGCGCGTCCACCGCCAGGTCGGCCAATCGATCAGCCAGGGACAGCGGTTTCGCTTGCAGGTTAAATGCGTGCATTACCAGCTCCTGAATTTGGCGGGCGGGTTGTACAGGCCGCCGGACCACTCGACCAGATCGGCCACGCTTTTTGCCGCGAGCAGTTCGCGGGTGGCGTCGGTGCGACGGATGCCGAGGTCTTCGGGCAAGGCGATCAGGCCTTCGCGGCGCATGCGTTCGGTGTCTTTCGGGTTGTGGCGCAGGCCGATCGCGGTGACGCCGGCGACCGCTGCGATCATCGCCTGACGCTCTTCCAGCGAGCGCGCCTTGTACAGGTAGGCGATGCCTTCTTCGGTGAGCAGGTGGGTGACGTCGTCGCCGTAGATCATGATCGGCGCCAGCGGCATGCCGCTTTTCTTCGCCACTTCCACGGCGTCGAGGGTTTCAACGAAGGTCGGTTTGCCGCCCTCCTGGAACGTCTCGACCATTTGCACCACGAGTTTCTTGCCGCGTTCGAGCATCGGTTGCTGCGCATCGTCATGACGCATATCGAGCCACGCCGGGGTGCCGTGACGCCGACCGCGCGGGTCGTGGCCCATGTTCGGCGCACCACCGAAACCGGCGAGGCGACCACGGGTCACGGTCGAGGAGTGGCCGTCGCCATCAACCTGCAACGTCGCGCCGATAAACAGATCCACCGCGTATTGCCCGGCGAGCTGGCAGAACATCCGGTTGGAACGCAGCGAGCCGTCGCGACCGGTGAAGAACACATCCGGGCGCGCGGCGATGTAGTTTTCCATACCCAGTTCGGTGCCGAAGCAATGCACGCTTTCGACCCAACCGCTCTCGATTGCCGGGATCAAAGTTGGGTGCGGGTTGAGCGTCCAGTTGCGACAGATCTTGCCTTTGAGGCCGAGGGATTCACCGTAGGTCGGCAGGATCAGCTCGATGGCGGCGGTGTTGAAACCGATGCCGTGGTTGAGCGACTGCACGTTGTGTTTTTCGTAGATGCCACGGATCGCCATCATCGCCATCAGCACGTGCACAGGCTTGATATGGCGTGGGTCGCGGGTGAACAGCGGTTCGATGTAGAACGGCTTGTCGGCCACCACCACGAAGTCGACCCATGAGGCGGGGATGTCGACGCGCGGCAGTTCGCTGACGTCGTCGACCAATTGGTTGACCTGGACGATGACGATGCCGTCGCTGAAGGCGGCCGGTTCGATCAGTGCCGGAGTGTCTTCGGTGCTCGGGCCGGTGTAGATGTTGCCGGCGCGGTCGGCCATGAACCCGGCCGAGAGCACGACGTTGGGGATCAGGTCCACCACCAGCCGGGCGTAGAGTTCGATGTAGGTGTGAATCGCGCCGATTTCCAGCAGGCCGTCTTCCAGCAACTGGCTGATGCGCAGGCTCTGGGTTCCGGCGAAGGAGAAATCAAGCTTGCGGGCGATGCCGCGTTCGAACAGGTCGAGGTGCTCGGAGCGGCCGACGCTGGGCATGATCATGTGCAGGTCGTGGAGCTTTTCCGGGTCGGCTTTGGCCAGCGAGCGCGAAAGGAAATCCGCCTGCTTCTGGTTGTTACCCTCCAGCACCACACGGTCACCGGGGTGGATCAGCGCTTCGAGCGCGGCGACGATCTTGTCGGTGGGCAACACCACACCGTCGGCCAGCCCGCGCACCTTGTCGAGCCGGCGCTGCTTCTCATCGCGCCGCCGCGTCCAGCGCGAGTCGGGGGAAATTGTTGTTGTCATGCTCACTCCACGGGGTTCGCTGTCGTGGAGCTAAGGTAGGCGTGTGGGGTGGGGGCATCAATCAAGCGCGGTGGTGAATCGTTACGCTGAGCGTAATGGTCAAGAGCGCCCTCACCCTAGCCCTCTCCCGGGGGGAGAGGGGACTGACCGAGGTGTATGGCGCCTTACATCGACCTGCCTCACCGAGTCGATTATGGATTCACAGCGGTACTTTCAGGTCGGCGTAACTTGTGAGCATCCCACGGTCGGCCCCCTCTCCCTCCGGGAGAGGGCTGGGGTGAGGGTCAGCTTTTTCGCTACTCCGTCGGCACCAACCTATCCAACAAACGATTGACCGCCATCTCCGCCACCATCACCACCTGCGCAATACCCTGCACAGTCTTGCGGTGCGTACCTTCCACCATTGCCGCATGATTGTTGAGCATCACCGTGGCCGACCCGAGGGTTTCACTGGCGTCGGCCAGCAGGGATTCGGTGTCGGCATTCGGGTTGGCCATGTACAGCGTGTTCGGGGTGTAGGGCGTGGCCATCAGGTCGGCGTTGGTCGGGCCAAGGTAATGATCGAGGGCGCGCTCGGCGGCTTCGTGGAATTTCTTCGAATCGGAGGATTCGTAGGGGGATGCCGGGTCTGCGAGCGGGGGGTTAGGCGTTGGTTTAATCATCTTCAGGTTCCGAAATAAAGCTGGAACCGCTTCTCTGCTAAAAGAAGGGGTGGCAGCTGAACGCAGGTTAGCAGACCGGGGAACCTAAGGAAGCCGGCGCGCCGAAGCGCCCTGCGCACAGCCGCCATCGAATGCAGGCGCTGAGCCTGACGATGATGCATGTGCACCCTTAGATTAACCACGGGCTGCTAAACCCGATCACTGGAAATCAGTGACGGAATCAAGTTACGCAGCATGCCCAAGGCGCACAAGCCGGCGGATTCTGGTGCATGCGTAGGCAGCGGCGCAAGGATTTGTAGGTTAGGGAGGCGTAACACAGAGTGTCTTTAAACAGCTGCGCTAAAGGGTGTTTATTGCGCACAAAGATTGAGGATTTTCCTGTCGGATTGAGGTGTAGCGACTGACGCTTTCGCGAGCAAGCTCGCTCCCACAGGAGATCTCCAGAGAACGCAGATTCTGTGTACGACAGAAACCCACTGTGGGAGCGAGCTTGCTCGCGAAGAGGCCAGCCGAAGCAGCGCAAGTTCTGGATCACCCCGCGGATGATCGTTCCCACGCTCTGCGTGGGAATGCCTCAACGGACGCTCTGCGTTCGGCTTTTTGGGACGCGGAGCGTCCCGGGCTGCATTCCCACGCGGAGCGTGGGAACGATCAGTGGGCTAGCCCAGCATCTACCAACAACTTCTCCAGCCCCAACAAATCCGGCACCTTTGCCACCTGCTCCCCGACCTGCACCGCCGCCTGCTCCAGCGCACACAACGGCACATCGACATAACTCAACTGGCTATCAAGCTTGTACGACCGCGGAATCCCCTGCACCAGCAGCGCAATGAATTTCAACTCCGGCAACCCGCCCAGCGCATTCAAAATCACGATCCGCGCGCGCTCGCCAATGACGATTTTCTGCCCGCACGCCGATTCAAAACTCAGCAACGGAATCTGCCGCTCACGCCACGTAACCTTGCCGAGATACCACGGCGGCGTATCCAGATCGAAGGCGCTGGCCTGGTAATCGATCAGCTCTGCGACAGCGACGTTAGGCAGGATCAAATTGCGATCCGCCAACGGCAGCAGCAACCCGGTGAGTTGGCTGCTGCGCTGATTATGCCGGCGCTCATGCATGTTTCTTGCTCCATTGGGCAATGCTTTCAAGCAGCACCGACTCTTGATACGGCTTGCCGAGGTAGTCGTTGACGCCAATCGCCATGGCACGGTCGCGGTGTTTCTGGCCGGTGCGTGAGGTGATCATGATGATCGGCAGGTGTTTCAGGCGTTCGTCGTTGCGTACCTGGGTGGCGACTTCGAAGCCGTCCATGCGCGGCATTTCGATGTCGAGCAGCATCAGGTCGGGCATGTGTTCTTCCAGCAGTAGCATGGCGTCGACACCGTCCTTGGCGGTCAGCACGTTCATGCCATGGCGCTCGAGCAAGCGGCTGGTGACCTTGCGTACGGTGACCGAGTCGTCGACCACCATAACCAGCAGTGGTTTGTGCGGTTCGCTGTCGATCTCCGGCAGCGTTGGCGGCTGCACAACCCGTGCTTGCATCGCGCGGATCGGAGCAAGCAGATCGAGAATCAGCACCACTCGACCATCGCCAAGAATCGTCGCGCCGGACACGCCCTGCACCGCCGCGAATTGCGCGCCAAGGCTCTTGACCACGATCTCGCGGGTGCCGGCCATGGTATCGACCAGCACCGCGATGCGCCGGTCGTTGTAGTGCACCAGCAGCACCGGCAACGGCAGGTTCTGGCCGAGCAGTTTTGGCCGTGGCGCGGTTTTCAGCAGTTCGCCGAGGTAGCACAGTTCATAGGTCTGGCCGCCGTAGTGGTAGCGCGGTGGATCCTGGCGGAAGTGCCCTTCCAGATCATTCGGCAGCACACGGACGATGCCTTCGATGGTGTTCAGCGGAATCGCATATTGATCCTCGCCACACTGCACCATCAATGCGCGGTTGACCGACACGGTGAATGGCAAACGAATACGGAAATGCACGCCCTGCCCCGGCACCGAGTCGATGCTCATGCTGCCGCCGAGTTGCCGCACTTCTTCATGCACCACGTCCATGCCGACGCCGCGTCCGGAAATCTGCGTGATCTTTTCCGCCGTGGAAAACCCCGGCTGGAGGATGAACTGCAACACGTCGCGGTCGCTGATTTCGGCCTCCGGCGCGAGCATGCCACGCTTGATCGCCTTGCGCCGCACCGCTTCCAGTGGCACGCCGGCACCGTCGTCGCGAATGTCGAAAACGATGTCGCCGCCCTCGCGGGACAGGTCCAGGCTTACCGTGCCCTGCGCCGGTTTGCCTGCCGCCAGCCGCACCTCGGCGGACTCCAGACCATGATCGACGGCATTGCGCAGCATGTGTTCCAACGGCGCGGCCATGCGTTCGAGTACGTTGCGATCCATCTCGCCTTCGGCGTTGCCGACGACAAACGCGACGTCTTTGTTCAGCTCTTCAGCGACCTGGCGGACGATGCGTTTCAAACGCGGCAACATGCGCTCGAACGGCACCATGCGCGTGCGCATCAGGCCTTCCTGCAATTCGGTATTGATCCGCCCCTGTTGCTGCAACAGGTTCTCGGCGTCGTGGTTGCGGCGGTCGAGGGTTTCCTTGAGGTCGAGCAAGTCGGAGGCCGATTCGAACAGCGCGCGAGACAGTTGCTGCAACTGCGAATGGCGGTCCATTTCCAGCGGATCGAATTCTTCGTAGCCGAGACGTTCGGCATCGACTTGCTGGCGGCTGAGAATCCGCCCCTGGGTTTCGGTATCGAGACGACGCAACTGATCGCGCATGCGTTCGATGGTGGTTTCCATCTCGTTCAGGGCGATCTGTGCGTCGTTGACCTGCTGCTCGATGCGACCACGGAAGATCGAGGTTTCCCCGGCCAGATTGACCAGCTCATCGAGCAGTTCGGCGGAGACTTTGACCATGTCCGCGCCAGCGTCAGCAGCCGGCGGCGCCGCGTCGGTCTTGACCGGAGCGGGTAGCACTGGCGGCGTTTCTATCGTCACCGGATGGCTGAAATTCTGGATCGCGTTGATCAGCCGATCGGCCGGTGGACACGGTTGCCCGGCGCGCACGCCATCGAGCATTTGTGCCAGCCGATCATGGCCGCGCTGCACCAGCGCAAACAGCTCCGCCGACGGCTGCAAAGCGCCGCTGGAAAGACTTTCGTAAAGGTATTCCAGCTCATGGGCGAGGTCGCCGATCGGCCCGATCTCGACCATCCGCGCGCCACCCTTGAGGGTGTGCAGATCGCGCAGCAGGGTTTCCACTTCCTGGCGATTGCCCGGCTCGGCTTGCCAGCGCAGCAGCGCGGCGCCGGAGTTTTCGATGATGTCGAAACCTTCTTCGAGGAAGATTTCCAGCAGTTCGGGATCGTGGCCAGCGCTGTCGTGCTCGGTTGTTGCTGACGGCGCTTCGGCGACGCTGTGGCCCTGACGTACCTGACGAATCGTGTCGATCAGATCCTGCGCCGGGATCAGCGGCTGATGGCTTTGCAGTTGATCAAGCAACAATGCCAAACGCTCATGACTCTTGAGCAGCAAGCGCCCCAGGCTTTCGCTGTAGTGGTAGCGACGATCCACCAAGCCTTCGTAAAAGCTTTCCAGCTCCTGAGCCAGATCGCCAATGGCCTCGACTTCAGCCATCCGCGCGCCACCCTTGAGGGTGTGCAGATCGCGTTGCAGCGAGGACAGCGGTGCAGCGTTGTCCGGGTCGCTCAACCAGCGCTGCAAGGCTTGGCCCGAGCTATCGAGAATGTCGACCGCTTCTTCAAGGAAAATCTCGACGATCTCGTCATCGTGTTCAAGCGCCGTTGCCTTTTGCTGCAACTCAGCGGTGGCGCTGCCCAGATCACGGATGCTCAGGGTGCGGCTGCCATCGCTGCGAATCAGGCCCATGGACGATGGGTCGAGGCTCTGATCGAGCAGATCATGCAACGCCCGGATCCGCGCCGGTTGTGGCGTGACTTCCTGCCCGGCGGCCAGTTCGTCGAGCATGTTGATCAGCGCTTCGTGAGCGTTCTGCGCTTCGCGGAAAAACTGTTCACTGACCGCCAGGCTGCTTTCTTCCACCGCGCCATACAGGTCGAGCAAGGCTTCGCACAGCACATCCACCGGCAGCAGATCCGCCAAATGCGCGCCTTCGCCAAGGGTGGTCAGCTCATCCAGCAAGGCGCTGAGTTCCTGACGCTCGCCGGGGTGTTGTTGCCAGCGCTGCAACAGGCTTTCAGCGTCGAGCAGGATGTCCATGCCCTGAGCGAGGAAGTTGTTGATCAGTTGCGGATCACGCTTGATCCGCAGGCCGGTGTGCGGCGCATCGAGGATCGATTCCAGACGCTCGGCAAGCAGGGTTTCCGAGCGTTTGATCAGCGACTGTGCACCGACAATCGGCGCCAGCGGATCATGCCTGAGTTGACGCAGGCCGACGCGGAACAGACCCTCGGCTTCCAGCAGCAACTCCACTTCGTCGAGGTCCAGCGGCAACTGGTGCGCCTTGAACTCGCGGGCCAGTTGATCGAGCGGCGCAGCGAGTTCGGCAATCGGCAATACGCCAGCCATCGAGGCGCTGCCCTTGAGCGTGTGCAAGGCGCGCTGCAGTTCGTCGCTGGCCTGCAGCGGCACATGCTCGGCGGCCTGATCGAGAAAGCGGTTGAGGCTGGCGAGGTGGGTCTCGGCTTCTTTGCGGAAGATTTCCAGCAACAGCGGATCGAGCGCCGCGACATCGTCGACGTCTTCGGCGGCCAATGGCTCGTCACCTTTGGCCAAGGCGTGAGCACGGGCCGCGAGTTGATCGACATCGCCGCGCTGGCGCTGGTTACTAGTGGCGAATTCGCTGATCAACTCGGGCAGCAACAGCACGGTGTCGCTCAGCACTTGCTGCACCACCGAGCCCGGTTCGACACTTTGTTCGAGCACGCGGTTGAGCAGGTTTTCCACCGACCATGCCAGCTCACCGAGAATCAGCGCGCGGACCATGCGCCCGCTGCCCTTGAGCGTGTGGAAGGCGCGACGCAGTTCGGTCAGCGCATCGCGGTCCTGCGGATTGGCAATCCAGCGCGGCAGGTATTCGTGGAGGACTTCGAGGACCTCGTCGGTCTCTTCGAGGAACACTTCGCGCAGCTCATCGTCGACCGGTTCTTCATCGGCCGGCGGCGGCATCAGGCTGCCGGGGGTGATCAGCGCTGGCGGGTTGAGCGCTGAAACCGGGCTGGCCAGAACATCGGCCAGCGACTGCACGGTTTCCGGGTCATCAAGCGCTTGCATGTCCTGCATCACCAGCGCTTCGCTGGGGCTGAGCACGTCGTCGAGCACGGGCACATGCGGCTCATTTGGAAAGAACCCCAGACTCGCAAGGGACTTCTGCGCGACATCCAGCAACTGCTCGCTCGGCGCCTGCGGGTCGTCGCTCAGACGTTCGAGGTAATACTCGAGGCTGCTGATGACATCGGCCAGATGATCCAGCTCTTCCCAACCCGGCTCGTGCGGATCAAGCAACAGATGTTCGCGGATAAACCCGTTGCACGCCTCGACCAGACTTGCCGCGCGGTTCAACGGAATCATCGCCAGTGCCCCGCGCACCTGAGTCAGCAGCGCCGGCAACGGTTGCAGGTGCTGGCGATCCCAATCGGCGTCGATGTAGTCGACGATCATGTCCTTGGCTTGTTGCAGGCAGATGCGCGCTTCCTTGATGACGATCTGATGGATCTGCGTCAGGTCGGTGGTTGGCAGGCGCGTGTCTTCCGGGCTTTCCGGCTCGACGGTGCCGACCATTCCGGCCAGCGTCGCTTCGACGTAGAGCAGCGCGCCGGCAACGTCCATCAGGATCGCGTCGTTCGGTTCGCGCTGGCCCTGAGCGAGGCTGAGCACCACGGCCAATTGATCAATGATCACTTTGCGCGGCTGGCCGAAACCGAGCACCGCGAGGGTGTCGGCGATCTGCCGCAGGGGTGCGAGCAGGTTTTCCAGATCCGAGGTGTGCTGGCGGTCGCTGCGCACGAACAGGTCGAGGCGCTCCTTGACCCGCACCAGTTCTTCACACAACGCCGCCAACACCGAGCGCATCGCATCGCGATCGGGGCCGGCCAGGCGCGCGCGTTCTTCGTCGACCATCGCGCTGTCGGGCAACGCGTCGTCCAGGGAGTAGCGATCTTTCATGGTCAGCATCTGCCCGGTGGGATGTTCGGCTTTGGCAATATAGAACAACAGGCTTTTCAGTAGCTCAGCCGGAGGCGGCTGATTGAGGCCGGACATACCTTGCTCGAGCAGACGCTTGAGCTCTTTGTCGGCATCCTTGAACAGGCTGCGCAGCGCCGGGCTGTTGGCGATGACGCCTGCGCGCATGCCCTCGACCAGCGCCGAGGCGACTTGCCACAGCGGACTCAGCGGCGAATCACCGCTCAGCGCTTCGAGGCGAGTGAATACTTTGGCCAGATAACCGAGGTGGGTCTGGTCATCCTGCTCGCGCAGCAAACCGACCAAAGCCATTTGCAGCATCTGGCGCAATTTGCGCAGCACGTTCGGCAGTTCTGCCGGCTCCAGCAGTGCCAGCGCTTCTGCGTTTAGCTGTGCCAGTTCGGGCAGTTGCGGGCTGAACAGGCTGGTTTCAGACAACAGGCTTTCGCCACGGGCGCTGCGCAGATCGTTGATCAGCGGCAGCACCACCAACGGCAAATCTCTCCGGGCGCTCTGCACGCGGTCGAGGTAGATCGGCAATTGCCCAAGGGCTTGCAGCAACAGGTGCAGGGCTTCGTCGCGATGGCTGACGCGCTCGTGCTGCAGGGCTTCGACCAGATGCTCCATTTCCTCGGCGAGCAAGGCTGCGCCGTAGAACTCGACCATCTGCAGACTGCCGTGGACCTGATGGATGTAATCCAGGCACTCCTCCAGTCCGGGAAAGGCCTGCGGATCATCGAGCACGGCTTCTATCGCCTGATGCGCCTGTTTCAGCGTTTCGGCAATTTCACCTTTGACCCATTCGAGGGCCACGTAGTCGTGCCGATCACCCATAACCACTCCACTCACGCTTTATCTGTCGCCGCCGGCAAGGTGAAGCCGGACACCGAACGTCGTAGCTGACTGGCCATTTTCGTCAAGTTGCCGATGCTCTCGGCGGTGGCCGTGGAGCCGGACGAGGTCTGCGAGGTGATCTGCTGGATCACGTTCATCGTCAGCGAGATCTGCCCGGCCGAAGTCGTCTGCTGCTGCGCTGCGTTGGAGATGCTTTGAATCAGCGCCGCAAGGGTCTTCGACACGCCTTCGATTTCTTCCAGGGCCACACCGGCATCCTGCGCCAGTCGTGCGCCGCGCACCACTTCGGTGGTGGTTTGCTCCATCGAGATGACCGCTTCGTTGGTGTCGGTCTGAATGGCCCGCACCAGGGTTTCGATCTGCCGGGTCGCGGCGGACGAGCGTTCAGCCAGTCGCTGCACTTCATCGGCGACCACGGCAAACCCGCGCCCGGCATCACCAGCCATCGACGCCTGAATCGCCGCATTGAGGGCGAGGATGTTGGTCTGGTCGGCAATGTCGTCGATCAGGCTGACGATGTCGCCGATTTCCTGCGACGACTCGCCCAGACGCTTGATGCGTTTGGCGGTGTCCTGAATCTGTTCGCGAATGTTGTCCATGCCGTGGATGGTGTTGTGCACCACCTCGTTGCCCTTGTTGGCGATCTCCACGGACCGCTCGGCTACCGCTGAAGACTCAGCGGCGTTGGCCGAAACCTGGTCGATGGATTCGGCCATGTCGCTGATCGCCGTCGAGGCTTCGGAAATCTGCTGAGCCTGATGCTCCGAGGCCTGGGCCAGGTGCATGGCGGTGGCCTGGGTTTCCTGCACGGCGGCGGCAACCTGGCCGGCGGTGAGGTTGATCGTCGCGACCAGATCGCGCAATTGGTCGACGGAGTAGTTGATCGAGTCGGCGATGGTGCCGGTGAAGTCTTCGGTCACCGAAGCGGTCACGGTGAGGTCGCCGTCGGCGAGGTCTTCGATTTCATCGAGCAGACGCATGATCGCGTTCTGGTTGCGCTCGTTCTTCTCGGCGGTTTCACGCAACTGGCGATTGGTTTCGCGGACCATGACCATGCCGATGAGGATGATCGAGGCCAGCGCCAGCAAACCGAGGACGTAGCCGCCGATGGTGTCAGTGTTGCGCCCACCGGCAAGGTTCTCGAAGCGAGTGGCCAAGTGCGAGGCTTCGTCGAGCAGGGTTTGCGAGAGGCTGAAGATATTGCTCGCCGATTCACGAACCTTGAACAGCTCCGGCGAGGTTTCGAGGATTTCATCGACGGAGCCGGAGACAAACTGGAACAGCTCGGAGATTTCGCTCAAACGAGCACGGGCGTCGCGATCTTCGACCTGGCTGATTTTCAGCGTCGGGTTGCCTTGCAGCATGCCGTTGAGCACTTGGCCGAAACGCGTGGCGTCACGGCCAAAGGCGTCGGCGGCTTGCTGCGAGTTTTCGTCGCCGGCGAGCACCGTATTGACCGCGCCGAGGATGCGTTCGGCGAGCAGCGATTGACGTTGGGCCATCGCCACTTGCGCGGCTGGGGCACCGCGCTGGAGGAGGATTTCGACGACTTTTTCGTATTCGATCTGCAACTGCGGCACGGTTTCGGCCAGGGTTGCGGCGACCTGATGCAGCGACAGCACGGTCTGTTCGCTGGAAAGAATCGCGTCGGTGTTTTTCAGCAGGCGTTCCCAGTCGAGCTGCACGGCGCGCATTTCCGGGCGCACAGTAGCCGGGGCGGGAGGCAGGCCGGTGGCCGGGTCACCCTTCTTCAAGTAACCCCAGCGCTGGGCGAAATCGTTGCGCGCGTCGCTGAGCAATTTGAACGCGGCAGCCTTGCCGGCGGCGGCTTCGGTGGCGTTCTTGGCGATGCGTTGCGAGAGCACGCGCAGCTCACCGGCGTGGCCGATGTACTGTTTGTCGTAGTTCGCCTGGGTGTTGAGGTAAGCGAAGTTGGCGAACAGCAGCATGATGAACACGATCAGTGCGATGAACAGCACGATGATCTGCGAGCGACTGCGCGAGCCTTCCGCCGGCTTGCCTGTTTTTGCTTTTGTCATCGGTCCTCGCCCTTAACCCACACCTTTGAGGCCTGCTGCAATCCCTGTGGGAGCGAGCTTGCTCGCGAAAGCGCTGGGTCAGCCAATATTTATCTTGCCTGACACGCCCTCTTCGCGAGCAGGCTCGCTCCCACAGGGGACAGTGTTGAATCTGTTATATCGCGACACTCATGAACACCGGGGATTTGGCCAGCGCAAACAAACTGAACACCCGCCAGTTCTGCTCGCGGCGGAAATAGCCTTTGACGAACTCGGCCTTCGAGCCCTGGCGTTTGCTGATCGACAGCGGTTCAAAACTGTTCTGCTCAAAGTGCTGCAGGCCGATGACTTCATCGACCATCAGCCCGGCAAACACATCGCCATGCTCGACCACCAATACCCGTCTCTGTTTACGCAACGGCGACAGCTCATGCCCGAAGAAACCGCACAGATCCATGATCGGCAGCAGCCGCCCGCGCAGGTTAGCCACGCCTTTGACCCATGGTTTGACCCCGGGCAACTGGGTGAATCGCGGTTCATGCAGCACTTCGCTGACTTCGCCCATCGGCGCCACATACCAATGCTCGCCAAGGCGAAAGCCGATGCCGCTCCAGCGATCCTGGCGCGCCGCTTGCGACGGCAGGTCCGCCGCCAGCAAGCGGCAGCGCTGGTCGATCTGCCAGAGCAGTTCGAACGCGGTCAGCGATTCGCTCATGGTTGCGCGATCAGCCTTTGAGCACGTTGTTCAGGGTCTTGATCAGGGTGTCTTCGTCGACCGGTTTGGTCAGGTAATCCTTGGCGCCCTGACGGGTGCCCCAGACCTTGTCGGTTTCCTGATCCTTGGTGGTGATGATGATCACCGGGATATGTCCGGTTTCCGGGTCTTTGGTCAACTGACGGGTTGCCTGAAAACCATTGAGGCCGGGCATGACGATGTCCATCAATACCGCGTCAGGTTTTTCCTGACGGGCCAGGGCCACGCCGTCGGCGCCGTTTTCGGCCTTCAGCACTTCATGGCCGTGCTTTTCGAGCATGCCGGTGAGTTTGTACATTTCAGTCGGCGAATCATCAACGATCAGGATGCGTGCCATGGTTTTCCCCATTTTTCTTGTCGACGCGCGGCCCGCTGGCCGAGCGTCACTGTACGTGTCTTACTGCGGCAAAACGGCGGCGAAGCCCGGAACATGGGCCTGAATCGCGTTGAGCAGTTCTTCCTTGCTGAAAGGCTTGGTCAAAAATTGATCAGAACCGACAATCCGCCCCTTGGCCTTGTCGAACAGCCCGTCGCGCGATGACAGCATGATCACCGGTGTGGCCTTGAACGCGCTGTTGTTCTTGATTAAAGCGCAGGTCTGATAACCATCCAGACGCGGCATCATGATGTCGACAAAAATGATCCCGGGATGGTTGTCGGCGATCTTTGCCAACGCATCGAAACCGTCGATCGCCGTGATCACTTCGCAACCGACATTCTTCAACAATGTTTCGGCGGTGCGACGAATCGTTTTCGAGTCGTCGATCACCATGACCTTCAAGGCGCTGGACTGCTGTTCCATAAGAGGGCTCTACCGTCGCCTTTGCGAATCAATTTGTCCGTTTTGCGATGACTGATGGCCGGAAACCCTTGATGTTCAAGGGCCAGCACTGCTTGGCAGCCTTTTTAGCACAGTCTCCAGATGCAATCTATCGACGGGTTTTTCCTTGACCGAAAACCCGCCCGGCGCCACTCTGGCGGCACTTTTTCAATACCGATCCGGTAGCCAATTTTCGAGGAAAACCCAATGAGCGTTCGCGTCGGGATTGTCATGGACCCTATCGCCAGCATCTCCTATAAAAAGGATAGCTCGCTGGCCATGCTGCTGGCCGCGCAGAAGCGTGGCTGGGAACTGTTCTATATGGAACAGCGCGACCTGTATCAGGGTGAAGGTCAGGCCCGGGCGCGCATGAAGCCGCTGAAAGTCTTCGCCAACCCGGAAAAATGGTTCGAACTGGACGCCGAGCAGGACAACCTGCTGAGCGATCTCGACGTGATCCTGATGCGCAAGGATCCACCGTTCGACATGGAGTTCGTTTACTCCACCTACCTGCTCGAACAGGCTGAAACCGCTGGCGTGCTGGTGGTGAACAAACCGCAGAGCCTGCGCGACTGCAATGAAAAACTGTTCGCCACGCTGTTCCCGCAGTGCACCCCGCCCACCATCGTCAGCCGTCGCGCCGATGTGCTGCGTGAATTTGCCGCGAAACACGGTGACGTGATCCTCAAGCCGCTGGACGGCATGGGCGGTACTTCGATTTTCCGTCACCGTGCCGGTGATCCGAACCTGTCGGTGATTCTCGAAACCCTGACCGCCCTCGGTGGCCAGCAGATCATGGGCCAGGCTTACCTGCCGGCGATCAAGGACGGCGACAAACGCATTCTGATGATCGACGGCGAGCCGGTGGATTACTGCCTGGCGCGGATTCCGGCGCAGGGCGAAACCCGTGGCAACCTCGCGGCCGGTGGTCGTGGTGAGGCGCGCCCGCTGACTGAAAAGGATCGCTGGATCGCCGCCCAAGTCGGCCCGACCCTGCGTGAGAAAGGCCTGCTGTTCGTTGGCCTCGATGTGATCGGCGAAAACCTCACCGAAATCAACGTCACCAGCCCGACCTGCATCCGTGAAATCGACAATGCTTTCGGCACCGATATCGGCGGCATGTTGATGGATGCCATCGCCAAGAAGCTGCAAGCCGCCGGCAAAATGCCACAAGCTTGATGCACGTCACATGCAGTCTGTCGCTTGAAGCGTGAAGCCCAAGGCGTGAAACCAACATTGCGTTATCATGCGCAGCCTCTGAAAAACGCGATGTTGGTTTTCTTGTCATGACCCTCCCGTCCGATCTGCCCGCAGAACTCGCCCACCGTGGCGTGCGCCCGGCCGATCGCCTCGGTTTTACCCTGTTTCTCGCGGCGCTGATCCATTTGGCGCTGCTGCTCGGCGTCGGCTTCACGATGGTCGAGCCCAAGCAAATCAGCAAAACCCTGGAAATCACCCTCGCCACCTTCAAGAGCGAAAAGAAGCCGGAGAAGGCTGACTTTCTCGCTCAACAGCATCAGGAAGGCAGCGGCACGCTGGACAAGAAGGCGATTCCGAAGACCACTGAGGTGGCGCCGTTCCAGGACAATCAGGTCAGAAAAGTCACCCCGCCACCGGCCGCCAAACCGCAAGTGCAGGAAGCCGCACCCAAAGCTGCGGTGACCACCGTCGCGCCGAAACCTAAAAAAGCGCCGACCAAGAAAGAAGAAGCCAAAACCGAAGTCAAACCGACAGTCGACGCGCCAGAATTCGACAGCTCACAGCTGTCCAGCGACATCGCCAGCCTCGAAGCCGAACTGGCCAAGGAACAGCAGTTGTACGCCAAACGCCCACGCATCCACCGTTTGAGCGCGGCGTCGACCATGCGCGACAAGGGTGCCTGGTACAAAGACGACTGGCGCAAGAAGGTCGAGCGCATCGGCAACCTCAATTATCCCGAAGAAGCACGGCGCAAGCAGATCTACGGCAATTTGCGCCTGATGGTCTCGATCAACCGCGACGGCTCGCTGTATGAAGTGCTGGTGCTGGAATCGTCCGGCCAGCCGCTGCTGGATCAGGCGGCGCAGCGCATCGTCCGGTTGGCAGCACCGTTTGCGCCGTTTACCGGGGACTTGTCGGATATCGATCGTCTGGAAATCATTCGCACCTGGAAATTTGCTCGCGGCGACAAACTCTCGAGCAACTGACACACCACAGAAACCTTGTGGGAGCGAGCTTGCTCGCGAAGAGGCCGGGACATGCACCATTGATATTGCCTGACCTGGCGCCTTCGCGAGCAAGCTCGCTCCCACATTTGATCTGCGTTGTTCTCTGATCCTCAGCTTGTCAGTTTGCCCCTTCGACGCCACACTAGCGCACATGAAAAACGTCAGCCCCAGCTACCTCAAGCATCAATTCCTGATCGCCATGCCACACATGGCCGACCCGAACTTTGCCCACACCTTGACCTACATCGTCGAGCACACGGCCAATGGCGCTATGGGGATTGTGGTCAACCGGCCGCAAGAGCTGAATCTGGCCGACATCCTTGAGCAATTACGTCCGGACATCGACCCGCCAGCACTCTGCCAGCATGTGCCGATCTTCATTGGCGGCCCGGTGCAGACCGATCGCGGTTTTGTTCTGCATCCGGCGGGCAAGACCTTCCAGGCCACCGCGCAATTGGACGGTGATCTGGCCCTCTCGACCTCGCAGGACGTGCTGTTCGCCATCGCTGACGGCGTCGGCCCGGCAAAAAGCCTGATTGCCCTCGGTTACGCCGGTTGGGAAGCCGGGCAACTGGAAGCCGAACTCGCCGACAACGCCTGGCTGAACTGCCCGTACGACGCCGACATCCTGTTCAACACCAGCAGCGAACTGCGTCTGGAAGCGGCGGCCCGGCACTTGGGGATCAACCTCAGCCTGCTGACCAGCCAGGCAGGTCACGCCTGATGGCCCTGCGCCTGATTCTCGGCTTCGACTACGGCACCAAACAGATCGGCGTCGCGGTCGGCCAGGTGATTACCGGCCAGGCTCGTGAACTGTGCACCTTGAAGGCACAGAACGGCGTGCCGGACTGGAACCAGGTCGAAGCCCTTATAAAAGAATGGAAACCCGACGCCGTTGTTGTCGGACTGCCGCTGAACATGGACGGCACCCCGAGCGACATGTGCGTACGCGCGGAAAAGTTTGCCCGCCGCCTCAATGGCCGCTTCAATCTGCCCTTCTATACCCACGACGAACGCCTGACCACGTTTGAAGCCAAAGGCGAGCGACTGGCCCGTGGCGGTCAAAAAGGCAGTTACCGCGACAACCCGGTGGACGCCATCGCCGCCGCTCTGCTGTTGCAGGGCTGGCTCGATGAAAACACTGCATTGTTTGAGTCCTGACAAGCGCTTCGGCGCTTTTCTTTTGAGTGAAAAACCGAGTCGCGTCCAAGGATCCGACTCGCCCCCAACAAGGAGCAACCATGAGCCTGCCAAATCCCGCCGATCTGATCAGCCAGATGGCGACCCGCCTCAAGGCGCACCTTGCCCAGCGTGAAATCACTGAACCGCGTTACATCGGCATCCGCACCGGCGGCATCTGGGTCGCGCAGGCCTTGCTCAAGGAACTGGGCAGCGATGCGCCACTGGGCACGCTGGATGTGTCCTTTTACCGCGACGACTTCAGCCAGAACGGCCTGCACCCGCAAGTGCGCCCGTCCGCCCTGCCCTTTGAGATCGAAGGCCAGCATCTGGTGCTGATCGACGACGTACTGATGAGCGGCCGTACCATCCGTGCCGCCATGAACGAATTGTTCGACTACGGCCGCCCGGCCAGCGTGACCCTGGTCTGCCTGCTGGACCTCGACGCCGGTGAGCTGCCGATCCGCCCGAACGTGGTTGGCGCGACGCTGTCGCTGGCCGCACATGAACGGGTGAAGCTGTCCGGCCCCGAGCCGCTGACGCTCGAACTGCAAGACTTCAACCTTTAATCCGCCCTATTGAGAGTCCCCTTCGCGATGACGCCTCTAGATACCAAGCGCCCGCTGCAGCTCAATGATCAGGGCCAGCTGCGCCACTTCCTCTCGCTCGACGGCCTGCGCCGTGAGTTGCTGACGGAAATCCTCGACACCGCCGACTCGTTCCTCGAAGTCGGTGCCCGGGCGGTGAAGAAAGTCCCGTTGCTGCGCGGCAAAACCGTGTGCAACGTGTTCTTCGAAAACTCCACGCGCACCCGCACCACCTTCGAACTGGCGGCCCAGCGATTGTCGGCGGACGTGATCACCCTGAACGTGTCGACCTCGTCGGCAAGCAAGGGCGAAACGCTGCTCGACACCCTGCGCAACCTCGAAGCCATGGCCGCCGATATGTTTGTCGTGCGCCACGGTGATTCCGGCGCCGCGCACTTCATCGCCGAACATGTCTGCCCGCAAGTGGCAATCATCAACGGCGGCGATGGCCGTCACGCCCACCCGACGCAGGGCATGCTCGACATGCTCACCATTCGTCGGCACAAGGGCGGTTTCGAAAACCTCTCGGTGGCCATCGTCGGCGACATCCTGCACTCGCGGGTTGCACGTTCGAACATGCTCGCGCTGAAAACCCTCGGCTGCCCGGATATCCGCGTGATCGCGCCGAAAACCCTGCTGCCGATCGGCATCGAGCAATACGGCGTGAAGGTTTACACCGACATGACCGAAGGCCTGAAAGACGTCGACGTGGTGATCATGCTGCGCCTGCAGCGTGAACGCATGACCGGCGGCCTGCTGCCGAGCGAAGGCGAGTTCTACCGCCTGTTCGGCCTGACCACTGCGCGTCTGGCCGGGGCGAAACCGGATTGCATCGTCATGCACCCGGGGCCGATCAACCGGGGGGTGGAGATCGAGTCCGCAGTGGCCGACGGCCCGCACTCGGTGATCCTCAACCAGGTCACCTACGGCATCGCCATTCGTATGGCCGTGTTGTCCATGGCCATGAGCGGGCAAACCGCGCAGCGTCAATTCGAGCAGGAGAACGCCCAGTGAAGCTCAGCATTCTCGGCGCACGCGTCATCGACCCAAGCAGCGGCCTGGATCAAGTCACCGACATTCACGTTGAAGCCTGCAAGATCGTCGCCCTCGGCGCCGCTCCAGCGGGTTTCACGGCAGTAGAAACCATCGACGCCCAAGGCCTTGTCGCTGCTCCGGGCCTCGTCGACCTCAACGTTGCCCTGCGCGAGCCGGGTTACAGCCGTAAAGGCTCGATCATCAGCGAAACCCGCGCGGCCGCCGCCGGTGGCGTGACCAGCCTGTGCTGCCCGCCGAAAACCAAACCGGTGCTCGACACCTCCGCCGTGGCCGAGCTGATCCTCGATCGTGCCCGCGAGGCCGGCAACACCAAAGTCTTCCCGATTGGCGCCTTGAGCAAAGGTCTGGACGGCGAGCAACTGGCCGAACTGGTGGCGCTGCGCGACGCCGGTTGTGTGGCGTTCGGCAACGGTCTGGAGAGCTTCCGCAACACCCGCACCCTGTGCCGGGCGCTGGAATACGCGGCGACCTTCGATCTGACGGTGATCTTCAACTCGCAGGATCACGACTTGGCTGAAGGTGGCTTGGCTCACGAAGGCGCGGTGGCCAGTTTCCTCGGCTTACCGGGGATTCCGGAAACCGCTGAAACCGTGGCCCTTGCCCGTGACCTGCTGCTGGTCGAGCAGACCGGCGTACGTGCGCACTTCAGCCAATTGACCAGCGCTCGCGGTGTTGCCCTGATTGCTCAGGCTCAGGCCCGTGGCCTGAAGGTGACGGCGGACGTGGCGTTGTATCAGCTGATTCTGACCGACGAAGCGCTGATCGACTTCAGCAGCCTGTACCACGTGCAACCGCCGCTGCGCACCCGTGCGGATCGCGATGGTCTGCGTGAGGCAGTGAAATCCGGTGTGGTCACGGCGATTTCCAGCCATCACCAGCCGCACGAACGCGACGCCAAACTGGCGCCATTCGGCGCGACCGAGCCGGGCATCAGCAGTGTTGAGTTGCTGTTGCCGCTGGCGATGACGTTGGTTGAGGATGGGTTGCTGGATCTGCCTACCTTGCTGGCGCGTTTGAGCGCTGGCCCGGCTGAAGCGCTGCGTCTGCCGGCGGGCAAACTGGCAGTGGGTGGTGCGGCGGATATCGTGCTGTTCGATCCGCAGGCTTCGACGGTGGCCGGTGAAGGCTGGTTGTCGAAGGGTGAGAACTGCCCGTTCATTGGGCACACTTTGCCGGGTGTGGTTCGCTATACGCTGGTGGATGGGCGGATCAGTCACCAGGCTTGATACCGCGTCGCCCCATTCGCGAGCAGGCTCGCTCCCACATTGGATCTGTGAACGACACAAATCCCCTGTGGGAGCGAGCCTGCTCGCGAAGCTTTACTGGAAGGCGCCTCTGCCTTCGGCGTTACGCACCGAGACCTGATCATTCAGCGTCCAGAAGTCATACAGCACCCCCAGAAAGAACAACCCGCCTGTCAGCAGATAGATCAGCCCACTGATCCACTTGCCTTGGTACATCCGGTGCACGCCGAGTGCGCCAAGGAACGTCAGCAGAATCCACGCCACGTTGTACTCGATCGGCCCTGCGGTAAAACGCAGATCCGCCTCGCGATCCATCGCCGGGATCAGAAACAGGTCGATCAGCCAGCCAATACCCAGCAAACCGAAGGTGAAGAACCAGATCGTCCCGGTCACCGGTTTGCCGTAATAGAAGCGGTGAGCACCGGTAAAACCGAAAATCCACAGCAAATAGCCAATGATTTTGCTGTGCGTATCTTGCTGCTGAACAAATTGTTGATAGGGGTTCATGAAGACCTCGATTCACACGATAGATAAATATTCTTGAATTCTTTGTGACTTTTTTACAGGTAGCCGACGTACGGCAAATGTTACCGTTGCTACCGTCAAAGCCTTATAGCACCTGACTTCTGTCCGACAATTGCGTCCATTTGCCGCTTATTTGGTTCCGTTGGCCTCCAACTGAATCGACCAACGGACTCGGAATGAAAAAAAACTCTGTTATAAAGTTGCGCGCTATCACTAAAGAGCCACGCCTAATGCGACCATTTTTCAAGACATGGCTAACCATCTGCCTATTAATGCCACTGGCCGCCCACGCCACCAATCGTGAGCAACGTCTTCCTAACGTTAACGGCTTTACCCCTAAATCCCATGCTTCGGCTCCTTCGAGCAAAAGCAGCAAAAGCAGAACCACCACGCTGAGCAGCAAAAGCCACAGCAAGCTGGTGCCACCGATGGCGAGCAAGGAAAGCAGCAATGTGCTGAGCCGTGCGGTGAACGTCCTCGGTACCCCTTATCGTTGGGGCGGCAGCAGCCCAAGTAAAGGCTTCGATTGCAGCGGTCTGGTGAAATACGCGTTCAACGACGCTACGTTCGACCTGCCACGCACCTCCAACGCCATGGCCAGCGGTCACGGCGAGAAAGTCGAGCGCAAGGATCTGAAGCCGGGCGACCTGATTTTCTTCAACATCAAGAGCCGTCGGGTCAACCACGTTGCCATCTACCTGGGCAACGATCGCTTCATCCACGCTCCGCGTCGTGGCAAAGCGGTGAGCATCGATACGTTGAACAAGCCGTATTGGCAGCAGCATTACGTGGTTGCCAAGCGTGTGTTGCCGAAAGAGCAAAACCAGATGCGCGTGGTTCAGCGCTAACACCATACCGATCGTTCCCATGCTCCGCGTGGGAATGCCTCAATGGACGCTCCGCGTCCGCTTCGGCAGGGACGCAGAGCGTCCCGGGCTGCATTCCCACGCAGAGCGTGGGAACGATCACTCCCTCAGAAATTATCCGGCGTGCGCGCCTTCTCCCGCGCATGTTCGCGGCTGATCAAGCCCTTGGTCACCAGTTCCTTCAGGCACATGTCCAGTGTCTGCATGCCCAACGACCCACCCGTCTGAATCGCCGAATACATTTGCGCGACCTTGTCCTCGCGGATCAGGTTACGGATCGCCGACGTCCCCAACATAATCTCGTGCGCCGCCACCCGCCCGCCGCCGATCTTCTTGATCAACGTCTGCGAGACCACCGCCAGCAGCGACTCGGAAAGCATCGAGCGCACCATCGACTTCTCGTCACCGGGGAACACGTCGACCACGCGGTCGATGGTTTTCGCCGCCGAGGTGGTGTGCAGCGTGCCGAACACCAAGTGCCCGGTTTCGGCTGCGGTCAGCGCCAGGCGAATGGTTTCCAGGTCACGCATCTCACCGACCAAAATTACATCCGGGTCTTCACGCAGTGCCGAGCGCAACGCAGTGGCGAAACTGCGGGTATCACGGTGGACTTCACGCTGATTGATCAGGCATTTGCGCGATTCGTGAACAAACTCGATCGGATCTTCGATAGTCAGGATGTGGTGATGCCGGTGGGTATTGAGGTAATCGATCATCGCCGCCAGCGTGGTCGATTTGCCGGAACCGGTCGGCCCGGTGACCAGCACCAGACCGCGCGGCGCATCGGTGATCTTGCGGAAGACGTCGCCCATGGCGAGGTCTTCCATGCTCAGCACTTTCGACGGAATCGTACGGAATACGGCGCCGGCGCCACGGTTCTGGTTAAAGGCGTTAACCCGGAAACGCGCCACACCCGGCACTTCGAAAGAAAAGTCGGTTTCCAGATGTTTCTCGAAGTCGACCCGCTGGGTGTCGTTCATGATGTCGTAGATCAGTTCGTGCACTTGCTTGTGATCCAGCGCCGGCAGATTGATCCGCCGCACGTCGCCATCGACGCGGATCATCGGCGGCAGACCGGCCGACAGGTGCAGGTCGGAAGCTCCCTGTTTGGCGCTGAAGGCCAGCAGTTCAGTGATATCCATAGCGCTCCTCAATTCCAGTAGAATGCCGCGAACCTTCCGACCGCTGGCGCCTCTTGATGTCCACGATAGCAGACAACATCCAACTGGTTAGTTCGCGCATCCAGGCAGCGGTAACAGCTGCAAACCGCGCTGAAAACAGCGTCCAGCTGCTCGCGGTCAGCAAGACCAAACCCGCCCAGGCCCTGCGCGAAGCATATGCCGCCGGCCTGCGCGACTTTGGCGAGAACTACCTGCAGGAAGCCCTGGGCAAACAGCTCGAACTGGCCGACCTGCCCTTGATCTGGCACTTCATCGGCCCCATTCAATCGAACAAGACTCGCGCCATCGCCGAGCATTTCGACTGGGTGCACTCCGTGGATCGCCTGAAAATCGCTCAACGCCTGTCCGAACAGCGCCCGGCCGAGTTGCCGCCGCTGAACATCTGCATTCAGGTCAACGTCAGCGGCGAGGCGAGCAAGTCCGGCTGCACCCCGGCCGACCTGCCGGCATTGGCCGCGGCCATCAACGCCTTGCCACGCTTGAAACTGCGCGGCTTGATGGCAATTCCCGAGCCGACCGAAGATCGCGCCGAGCAAGACGCGGCCTTCGCCGCCGTGCAGAAATTGCAGGCCAGCCTCGATCTGCCGCTCGACACACTGTCCATGGGCATGAGCCACGACCTCGAGTCGGCCATTGCCCAAGGCGCCACTTGGGTGCGTATCGGTACGGCCCTGTTTGGTGCCAGAGATTATTCCCAGTCTTGAACGATTCCAGATAAGGACCACACATGAGCAACACACGTATTGCGTTTATCGGTGCGGGCAACATGGCGGCCAGCCTGATCGGCGGCCTGCGCGCCAAGGGCCTGGAAGCCGCACAGATCCGCGCCAGCGACCCGGGTGAAGAAACCCGCGCCAAAGTCAGTGCCGAACACGGCATCGAAACTTTCGCCGACAACGCCCAGGCCATCGACGGCGTCGATGTGATTGTGCTGGCAGTCAAGCCACAGGCGATGAAAGCCGTGTGCGAGGCGATTCGCCCAAGCCTGAAACCGAATCAACTGGTGGTCTCCATTGCCGCTGGCATCACTTGCGCCAGCATGACCGCCTGGCTTGGCGAGCAGCCAATCGTGCGCTGCATGCCCAACACCCCGGCACTGCTGCGACAGGGCGTCAGCGGTTTGTACGCGACCAGCGAAGTGACCGCCGAGCAGCGTCAGCAAGCCGAAGAGCTGCTGTCCGCCGTCGGCATTGCCCTGTGGCTGAACGAAGAGCAGCAACTCGATGCGGTCACCGCCGTCTCCGGCTCCGGCCCGGCGTACTTCTTCCTGCTGATCGAAGCCATGACTGCTGCTGGCGTCAAACTCGGCTTGCCGAAGGACATCGCTGAACAACTGACTCTGCAGACCGCACTCGGCGCCGCACACATGGCCGTCTCCAGCGACGTTGACGCTGCTGAACTGCGCCGCCGTGTGACCTCGCCAAATGGCACTACGGAAGCTGCAATCAAATCATTCCAGGCCAATGGCTTCGAAGCCCTGGTCGAAACCGCACTCGGCGCCGCCGCGCACCGCTCGGCCGAAATGGCCGAACAACTGGGCAAATAAGGAGCCTTACATGATTGGATTGAACACCGCAGCGGTTTACGTGCTGCAAACCCTCGGCAGTCTGTACCTGCTGATCGTGCTGCTGCGCTTCGTCCTGCAACTGGTACGGGCGAACTTCTACAACCCGCTGTGCCAGTTCGTGGTCAAGGCGACCCAGCCGCTGCTCAAGCCACTGCGCCGGATCATTCCGAGCCTGTTTGGTCTGGACATGTCGTCGCTGGTGCTGGCGATTCTGGTGCAACTGGCGCTGATGGCGTTGACCCTGCTGCTGACTTACGGCACCACCGGCAACCCGCTGCAACTGTTTATCTGGTCGATCATCGGCGTGACCGCACTGTTCCTGAAGATCTTCTTCTTCGCCCTGATCATCAGCGTGATTCTGTCGTGGGTTGCGCCGGGCAGCCACAATCCCGGCGCTGAACTGGTCAACCAGATCTGCGAGCCGGCGCTGGCGCCGTTCCGCAAGTTCCTGCCGAATCTTGGCGGTCTGGACCTGTCGCCGATCTTCGCCTTCCTCGCGCTGAAACTGATCGACATGCTGGTGATCAACAATCTGGCGGCGATGACGATGATGCCGGAAATCCTGCGCTTGCTGATGTGAGCTGGTTCCGTTGGGACGGTGACGACTTGATCCTCGAGTGTCACCTGCAACCGGCAGCCCGCAGCGATGACTTCGCCGGGCTGCACGGTGATCGTTTGAAGATTCGCCTGACTGCGCCGCCGGTCGAGGGTAAGGCCAATGCTTATCTGATGGGCTTTCTAGCCAAGGCGTTTGGCGTTTCCAAGAGCCAGGTCAGTTTGCTCAGTGGTGAGCTGAACCGGCAGAAGCGGGTGAAGATCTGCTCGCCGAAGAAGTTGCCGGATTTGCCTGGGTTGGTTGGGCGCTTGTCTTGAGTTTCGCGGCGTCTGTACCCCTCACCCCAGCCCTCTCCCCCTGGAGAGGGAGCCGATCTATGGTGTTTTCAAAACTTGAGTTCGACTCCATAGCTCAGGTCGGCGTAGTTCAAAAGAACACCTCGGTCAGTCCCCTCTCCCTCCAGGAGAGGGAGCCGATTTTGGTGGTTTTCAAGGCCTGAGTTCGACTCGATAGATCAGGTCGGTGCAGCTCAAAAGAACACCTCGGTCAGTCCCCTCTCCCTCTGGGAGAGGGCTAGGGTGAGGGCTGCTTGCCGCTAACCCCCCCGGTCTTTAGACTTACGCCTCATTTCAACGAGAGCAGGGTCGATGCCAACTGCCTTTCCCCCCGATTCTGTTGGTCTGGTGACGCCGCAAACCGCGCACTTCAGCGATCCGCTGGCGCTGGCCTGTGGCCGTTCGCTGGCCGCCTATGACCTGATCTACGAAACCTACGGCACGCTGAACGCGCAGGCGAGCAACGCCGTGCTGATTTGCCATGCCTTGTCCGGCCATCACCACGCTGCCGGCTATCACAGCGTCGACGACCGCAAACCCGGTTGGTGGGACAGCTGCATCGGCCCGGGCAAGCCGATCGACACCAACAAGTTCTTCGTGGTCAGCCTGAATAACCTCGGCGGCTGCAACGGCTCCACCGGCCCGAGCAGCATCAACCCGGAGACCGGCAAACCGTTCGGTGCCGATTTCCCGGTGCTCACCGTGGAAGACTGGGTGCACAGCCAGGCGCGGCTGGCCGACCTGCTCGGCATCGGCCAGTGGGCAGCCGTGATCGGCGGCAGCCTCGGCGGCATGCAGGCGCTGCAATGGACCATCACTTACCCGGATCGTGTGCGTCACTGCCTGGCCATCGCCTCGGCACCGAAGCTGTCGGCGCAGAACATCGCCTTCAACGAAGTGGCGCGTCAGGCGATCCTCACCGACCCGGAATTCCACGGCGGTTCGTTCCAGGAAGCAGGTGTAATCCCCAAGCGCGGGCTGATGCTGGCGCGGATGGTCGGCCACATTACTTACCTGTCCGACGATTCGATGGGCGAGAAATTCGGCCGCGGCCTGAAGAGCGAGAAGCTCAACTACGACTTCCACAGCGTCGAGTTTCAGGTCGAAAGCTACCTGCGTTATCAGGGCGAAGAGTTCTCCGGACGCTTCGACGCCAACACCTATCTGTTGATGACCAAGGCACTGGATTACTTCGATCCGGCGGCGAACTTCGACGATAACCTGGCGAAAACCTTTGAAAACGCCACGGCCAAGTTCTGCGTAATGTCGTTCACCACCGACTGGCGCTTCTCCCCGGCCCGCTCGCGGGAACTGGTGGATGCGCTGATGGCGGCACGCAAAGACGTCAGTTATCTGGAAATCGACGCACCGCAGGGCCACGACGCCTTCCTGATTCCGATCCCGCGCTACTTGCAGGCGTTCGGCAATTACATGAACCGCATCACGTTGTGAGAAAGCCATGAGAGCTGATCTGGAAATCATCCAGGAATGGATCCCCGCCGGCAGCCGCGTCCTCGACCTCGGTTGCGGTGACGGCGAGCTGCTGACCTGGCTGCGCGACAACAAGAATGTCACCGGTTATGGCCTGGAAAACGACGCCGACAACATCGCCGAGTGCTTGGCCAAGGGCATCAACGTCATCGAGCAGGATCTGGACAAGGGGCTGGGCAACTTCGCCAGCAACAGTTTCGACATCGTCGTCATGACCCAGGCCCTGCAAGCCGTGCACTACCCGGACAAGATCCTCGACGAAATGCTCCGGGTCGGTCGCCAATGCATCATCACCTTCCCGAATTTCGGTCACTGGCGCTGCCGCTGGTACCTGGCAAGCAAGGGGCGCATGCCGGTGTCGGAATTTCTGCCGTACACCTGGTACAACACACCGAACATTCACTTCTGCACCTTCGAAGACTTTGAAGAACTTTGCCGCGAACGTGATGCGAAGGTCATTGATCGGCTTGCCGTGGATCAACAGCACCGTCACGGGTGGGCCAGTAAGCTATGGCCTAATCTGTTAGGTGAGATCGGTATCTACCGCGTCAGCAGCCCGCAGCTTGCAGACCACAAAGTCGCGGTCTGAATCCCGTCATTTCGAGGAGCACGATCATGGGTCGTTTAGCGTTGTTGTTATTGACTGCCTGCCTGAGCGCCAGCGCCATGGCGGCCGACGTCATCAAGGGCGAGCGCAAGGAAACCTTTGGCGACGTCACGGTGCACTACAACACTTTCAACTCGACGTTTCTGACGCCGGACATCGCCAAGGCAGCGGAGCTGATCCGCAGCAAAAATCAGGGCGTGATCAATGTCTCGGTGATCAAGGACGGCAAACCACTGATCGCCAACGTCACCGGCATGGTCAAAGACCTGACCAGCCAGAGCGTGCCGCTGAATTTCCGCCAGATCACCGAACAGGGCGCGATCTATTACATCGCCCAATACCCGGTGCCTCAGCAGGAAACCCGCACCTTTGAGATCAAGGTGCAGAACGGCGACAAGATCAACACCATCAATTTCAACCAAGAACTCTTTCCCGGCGAATGATGAACATCAAGCAGCTCGTACTGGCCAGCCATAACGCCGGCAAACTCAAAGAACTCCAGGCCATGCTCGGCGAATCGGTGCAACTGCGCTCGATTGGCGAGTGGAGCAAGGTCGAGCCGGAAGAAACCGGTCTGTCGTTCGTCGAGAATGCGATCCTCAAGGCACGCAACGCCGCACGCATTTCCGGGTTGCCGGCACTGGCCGACGACTCCGGTCTGGCGGTGGATTTCCTTGGCGGTGCACCGGGCATCTATTCGGCGCGTTATGCCGACGGCAAGGGCGATGCGGCGAACAATGCCAAATTGCTCGATGCACTGAAAGATGTGCCGGAAGCCGAGCGCGGTGCGCAGTTCGTCTGCGTGCTGGCATTGGTGCGTCACGCCGATGATCCGTTGCCGATCCTCTGCGAAGGCCTGTGGCACGGACGCATCCTGACGGCCGCCAGCGGCGAGCACGGTTTCGGTTATGACCCGCTGTTCTGGGTGCCGGAGCGTGATGTGTCCAGCGCCGAACTGAGTCCGGCCGACAAGAACCAGATCAGCCACCGCGCCCGTGCAATGGATCTGCTGCGCCAGCGTCTGGGCCTGAAATGACCCGTGACTCTTCTGCGCCGTCGCTGATTGTCGGCGGCGCCGCTTCTTCGCCTCGGGCACCGTTGCCAACGCTGCCGCCCCTGGCGCTGTACATCCACATCCCGTGGTGTGTGCGCAAATGCCCGTATTGCGACTTCAACTCGCACACTGCCAGCCCGGTGTTGCCTGAGCAGGAATACGTTGATGCGCTGCTGGCCGATCTCGATCAGGATCTGCACGCCGTGTACGGTCGTGAAATCAGTTCGATCTTCTTTGGTGGCGGCACGCCGAGCCTGTTCAGCGCCGAAGCCCTCGGGCGGCTGCTGGAAGGCGTCGAACAGCGGATTCCGTTTGCCCACGACATCGAAATCACTCTGGAAGCCAATCCCGGCACCTTCGAGCAAGAGAAGTTCGTCGCCTATCGCAAGTTGGGGATCAATCGCCTGTCGATCGGTATCCAGAGCTTCCAGCAGGAAAAGCTCAAAGCGCTGGGGCGGATTCACAACGGTGACGAAGCGGTACGCGCGGCCGGTATGGCGCGGCAGGCCGGGTTCGATAACTTCAACCTCGACTTGATGCACGGTTTGCCCGATCAGTCGCTGGACGATGCCCTCAGCGATCTGCGCCAGGCCATCGCGCTGAATCCAACGCACATTTCCTGGTATCAGCTGACGCTGGAGCCGAACACCGTGTTCTGGAACCAGCCGCCGGTGCTGCCGGAAGATGACACGCTGTGGGACATTCAAGAGGCCGGGCAAGCGCTGCTGGCGGAACACGGTTATGCGCAATACGAAGTGTCGGCTTATGCCCAGGCGGGTCGGCCCGCGCGGCACAACCTCAATTACTGGAGTTTCGGCGACTTCATCGGCATTGGCGCGGGAGCCCACGGCAAGCTGAGTCATCCGGACGGACGCATCGTCCGTACCTGGAAGACGCGTCTGCCGAAGGACTATCTCAATCCGGCAAAAAGCTTTCAGGCCGGCGAGAAAGCACTGACCAACGACGAGATGCCGTTCGAGTTTCTGATGAACGCTTTGCGCCTGACCGCAGGCGTCGAATCGCGCCTGTATCCTGAGCGCACCGGGCTGTCGCTGGAAAGCCTCGCTGAAGGCCGGGCAGCGGCAGAACAAAGCGGTCTGTTGCAGGTCGAACCGTCACGTCTGGCGGCCACCGAGCGCGGACAGCTGTTTCTCAACGACTTGCTGCAACAATTTCTGACCTGACTTCAGTCCCAAGGGAAAACGCATGGATTTGATACTCGACCTGCTCGCCACCGTCTCCCGCTGGAGCCGCAGCAACCTCTCGGAAATCGCCCTGGCGCTGGTCGGCTGCCTGCTGGTGCTGTTCGGCGCCGACTTCAAAGGCTGGGTTGAGCAACGCCTGGGCAGCATCGCCGGCGCCCTGCGCGTGCCATTGATGGCGCTGCTCTGCGTGATCGGCAGCGGTGCGGCGCTGATCTATGCAACGCCTTGGGTTATCAAGGGTTTGAGCCAGTTCAACAACTACAGCCTGGCGCCAGTCCTGCTGGTGGTGCTGGTGCTGATCGGCGTCGTCGCCGACCGCCGCTGATCTTTCAGCACACCCAAAACGACTGTAGGAGTGAGCCTGCTCGCGATTGCGGTCTGACATTCAACCTCTTCGGTGACTGTCAGCCCGCAATCGCGAGYAGGCTCACTCCTACATTTTTACCGCGTGATGCTCAGGACTGTTTTTCGAACTTCAGGTCCCACACGCCATGGCCCAGTCGTTCGCCGCGGCGTTCGAACTTGGTGATCGGGCGTTCGGCCGGGCGTGGTACGCACTTGCCGTCTTCGGCGAGATTGCGGTAGCCCGGGGCGACGTTCATCACTTCCAGCATGTACTCGGCGTACGGTTCCCAGTCGGTGGCCATGTGCAGAATGCCGCCAACCTTCAACTTGCTGCGCACCAGTTCAGCGAACGAGGCCTGAACGATGCGACGCTTGTGGTGACGGCTCTTGTGCCACGGATCCGGGAAGAACAGCATCAGGCGATCGAGGCTGTTGTCGGCGATGCAGCGGTTGAGCACTTCGATCGCGTCGCAATCGTAGACGCGCAGGTTGGTCAGGCCTTGCGTCAGCACGCCATTGAGCAGCGCACCGACACCCGGACGGTGCACTTCAACGCCGATGAAATCCTGATCTGGTGCGGCCGCTGCCATTTCCAGCAGCGAGTGGCCCATGCCGAAACCGATCTCCAGCGAGCGCGGTGCCGAACGGCCGAACACTTGATCGTAATCCACCGGCGCGTCGGCCAGCGGCAGCACGTACAGCGGCGTGCCTTGATCCAGACCTTTCTGCTGGCCTTCGGTCATGCGCCCGGCGCGCATCACGAAACTCTTGATGCGGCGGTGTTGGCGCTCGTCGCCTTCTTCCGTCTGGATAGGCGTGTCGTTCGATTCAGTCATCAATGGCTCTTACTTGATCAGACCATCCAGCGGCGAGGAGGCGCTGGCATAGAGTTTTTTCGGCATACGGCCAGCGAGGTAGGCCAGACGGCCTGCAACGATGGCGTGTTTCATGGCTTCAGCCATCATCACCGGCTGCTGGGCGTGGGCGATGGCCGAGTTCATCAGCACCGCATCGCAACCCAGTTCCATGGCGATGGTCGCATCGGACGCAGTGCCGACACCGGCATCGACCAGCACAGGGATTTTGGCTTCTTCGAGGATGATCTGCAGGTTGTACGGGTTGCAGATCCCCAGACCGGAACCAATCAAACCGGCCAGCGGCATGACCGCGATGCAGCCGATTTCCGCCAGTTGGCGGGCGATGATCGGGTCATCGCTGGTGTACACCATCACGTCGAAGCCTTCCTTGACCAGCGTTTCTGCGGCCTTAAGGGTTTCGATGACGTTAGGGAACAGGGTCTTCTGGTCGGCCAGCACTTCCAGCTTCACCAGATTGTGGCCATCGAGCAGCTCACGGGCCAGGCGGCAGGTGCGCACGGCTTCGATGGCGTCGTAGCATCCAGCGGTGTTCGGCAGGAAGGTGTAGCGCTCCGGCGACAGCACGTCGAGCAGGTTCGGTTCGCCTTCGATCTGGCCCAGGTTGGTGCGGCGCACGGCGAAGGTGACGATCTCGGCACCCGAGGCTTCGATGGCCTGACGGGTTTCTTCCATGTCACGGTACTTGCCGGTACCGACCAGCAAACGCGACTGGTAAGTACGACCGGCCAGCACAAAAGGCTTGTCGCTACGAACGATGCTCATGGGGAATCCTCTTTAGGAGTGAGGGTCTTGCAGAATTCTGTGCCCTTGCAGACCTGGCGATCAGCCGCCGCCGATGGCGTGCACCACTTCGACGTTGTCACCATCATTGAGGGTGGTGTCGGCATGCTGGCTGCGCGGGACGATATCCAGATTGAGTTCGACTGCCACTCGACGTCCGGTCAGTTCCAGACGAGTGATCAGGGCCGCAACGGTCTCGCCGTCGGGCAGTTCAAGGGATTCGCCGTTCAACTGAATGCGCATGCGTAACGCCGCCATCATTTTTAGGGGCTGGCATTCTAGCCCGATCATGACCTAAAGGTCAGCACCAAGCGTCAAGCGGTTGGTTGCAAGCGCCAGGCGGCGAGGCCCAGGCATAGCCAGCCAATCAGGAACGCCAGGCCACCAAATGGGGTGATGATGCCGAGCTTGCTGATGCCGGTCATGGTCAGCACATACAGACTGCCAGAGAACAACAGGATGCCAATGGTGAATGACACGCCGGCCCAAGTGACCAGTCGGCCCTGAATCCGCGTGGCCAACAGCGCCACACCAAACAGCGCCAAGGTGTGCACCAATTGATAGGTGACGCCGGTATGGAAGATCGCCAGATACTCGGGTGTCAGGCGGTTTTTCAGGCCATGGGCGGCGAATGCACCCAAGGCGACCCCGGTGAAACCGAAAAAAGCGGCCAGCATCAAAAAGCCACGCAGCATTGGGAACTCCAGTCAGACGCGATCGGCAGGGTCTGTATAATGGCCCGCTCCACCGGTTCGGCCAAGCCATCTCTATGCTGCGTACTATTTTCCGTCGTCTCACGAAGGCCCTGCTCTGGTTCGCGGGCGGCAGCATTTTGCTGGTGCTGGTGTTTCGCTTCGTGCCACCGCCGGGCACGGCGTTGATGGTCGAGCGCAAAGTCGAATCCTGGGTCGATGGCGAGCCGATTGACCTGCAACGTACCTGGAAGCCATGGGACGAGATCTCCGATGACCTCAAAGTCGCGGTCATGGCCGGTGAGGATCAGAAGTTTCCCGAGCATTGGGGCTTTGATTTCAGTGCGATCCAGGCAGCGTTGGCCCACAACGAGCTTGGCGGGTCGATTCGCGGCGCCAGCACCTTGAGCCAGCAGGTGTCGAAAAACCTGTTTCTGTGGGCCGGCCGCAGCTATCTGCGTAAAGGCCTGGAGGCGTGGTTTACCGCGCTGATCGAGGTGTTCTGGCCCAAGCAGCGGATTCTTGAGGTGTATCTCAACAGCGTCGAGTGGGATGACGGGGTGTTTGGCGCCGAAGCCGCAGCCCGCCATCACTTTGGTGTGAGCGCAAAGTCGTTGTCGCGGCAGCAGGCGAGTTATCTGGCGGCTGTTCTGCCCAACCCTCGGGTGTGGAGCGCTAGCCATCCGACCGCTTATGTCTCGCGCCGGGCCGGGTGGATTCGTCAGCAGATGAGTCAACTGGGTGGGGATAGTTATCTGTTGGGGCTCAACGATTCGCGCCGCGCACCTTGGTCTGAATAACGCTGAAGATCCCCTGTGGGAGCGAGCTTGCTCGCGAATGCGGTGGATCATTCAGCAGTGGCGGTGACTGACTCTCCGCTTTCGCGAGCAAGCTCGCTCCCATATGGATTTTGTGTGAAGCCTGAAATGAAAACGCCCCGATCATCGCTGATCGGGGCGTTTTTTTATTGCCTGCTCGCCGGTTATGCGGCGATCGACAACTTGAGCTTGTTCATCGCGCTCTTCTCGAGCTGACGGATCCGCTCGGCCGACACGTTGTACTTCTGCGCCAGGTCGTGCAGCGTGGCTTTCTCTTCGGCCAGCCAGCGCTGGTAAAGGATGTCGCGGCTACGTTCGTCCAGCACTTCCAGCGCTTCGTGCAGGTTGTGGTTGGAGTTGTCGCTCCAATCGGCATCTTCCAGTTGACGCGCCGGGTCGTACCGGTGGTCTTCCAGGTAGTTGGCCGGCGACTGGAAAGCGCTGTCGTCGTCGGCTTCAGCAGCCGGGTCGAAAGCCATGTCATGGCCGGTCAGGCGACTTTCCATTTCGCGCACTTCACGCGGCTCGACGCCGAGGCTTTCCGCCACACGGTGGACTTCCTCGTTGTTCAGCCACGCCAGACGTTTTTTCTGGCTGCGCAGGTTGAAGAACAGCTTGCGCTGGGCCTTGGTGGTCGCGACTTTCACAATGCGCCAGTTGCGCAGGATGAACTCGTGAATTTCCGCCTTGATCCAGTGCACGGCGAACGACACCAGACGCACGCCCATTTCCGGGTTGAAGCGCTTCACAGCCTTCATCAGGCCGACGTTACCTTCCTGGATCAGGTCAGCCTGAGCCAGACCGTAGCCGGAATAGCTACGGGCAATGTGTACGACAAAACGCAGGTGGGCGAGCACCATCTGCCGAGCCGCCCCCAAATCCTGCTCATAGTAGAGACTCTCGGCCAGTTCACGCTCCTGCTCCGGCGTCAGCAATGGAATGCTGTTGACGGTGTGCACGTAGGCTTCCAGGTTCGCACCCGGAACCAACGCATACGCAGGTTGCAAAGAATTGGTCATACGAAAAAACCTCCCACTTACATACTCGTGCCTCTCGGCACTGCGAAAAATTGACCGGGAATTCAAGTGCAAGTTCCCAAAAAAACCGCGAGGTCAATCACGCGCAAAAAAGATTCTACTTCGGCGCCAGCTCCCTGAGATGGCGTGCGACTGCAATCCATGCACCGATATAACCCAACAGCACCGCGCCAAGCAAGAGCGACAGACCGTCGGCAACTGGCACTCCGGCCAGCGCGAAATCACTGCCGTACAAGCCGGCCAGTCCAACCACCGCATCGTTCAGCCAGTTCAGGCCGAACGCCAATACACCCCAGGACAGTAGCCCCGCACCGAAGCCATACAACGCGCCCATATAAAGGAAAGGGCGACGCACATAACTGTCAGTGCCGCCGACGAGTTTAATCACTTCTATCTCGGTGCGGCGGTTTTCAATATGAAGACGAATGGTATTGCCTATCACCAAAAGTAATGCAGAAACCAGCAGCACCGTCAGACCGAAGACAAAACGATCGCCAAGCTTGAGGATCGCGGCCAAACGCTCGACCCAGACTAGATCAAGTTGCGCCTGTTGTACCTTGGGCAATTCGGAAAGTTTTTGTCTTAATGCTTCCAGCGTCGGCTTGTCGACCTCGTTCGGGGTGACCAGCACCACGCCCGGCAACGGGTTCTCCGGCAGCTCGCGCAGGGCTTCGCCCAACCCGGATTGCTGCTGAAACTCTTCCAGCGCCTGATCGCGGCCGACATATTCAGCATCCGCTACGCCGGGCATGCCTTTGATCTGCTCGCGCAACGACTCGCCCTGCTCCGGGCTGGCGTCGAGTTGCAGATACAGCGAAATCTGCGCCGCACGCTGCCACGAACCGCCAAGACGCTCGACGTTGTTGAGCAACAGGGACAAGCCCATTGGCAGACTCAGCGCGACCGCCATCACCATGCAGGTGAAGAAGCTGCCGATCGGCTGCTTGCCGAGACGACGCAGGCTGTCGAGCAGACTGGCGCGATGGCTTTCGACCCAGGCACGGAACAGCGTGGCGAAGTCCGGGCCATCGTCTTCGTCGTGTTTTTTCTTCTTCGGTGGCTGCGGATCGGCGGCTTTCGGGGCCACGCGTTCGGAAACCTTCGGACTGCGTGTGGCACTCATTCTCCGGCCTCCCCGTCGCCAATCAATCGGCCGCGTTGGAGGGTCAGCATGCGGTGACGCATGCGCGCGATCAGTGCCAGGTCGTGACTGGCGATCAGCACGCTGGTGCCCAGACGGTTGATGTCTTCGAATACGCCCATGATTTCCGCCGCCAGACGCGGGTCGAGGTTACCGGTCGGTTCGTCCGCCAGCAGCAAGGCCGGGCGGTGCACGATGGCGCGGGCGATGCCGACGCGCTGTTGCTGACCGGTGGACAGGTCGCCCGGGTACAGATCGGTTTTATCCGACAGCGCCACGCGCTCCAGCGCCGAGTCGACACGCTTGGCGATTTCGGCCTTGGACAAGCCAAGAATCTGCAGCGGCAAGGCGACGTTGTTGAACACCGTGCGATCGAACAGCAGTTGGTGATTCTGGAACACCACGCCGATCTGCCGACGCAGGAACGGAATCTGCGCGTTGCTGATGGTGCTCAGGTCTTGCCCGGCCAGCAGCAGTTTGCCGCTGGTCGGACGCTCCATCGCCAGCAACAGGCGCAACAACGTGGATTTACCGGCGCCGGAGTGGCCGGTGACAAACAAGAACTCGCCACGACGGACTCGAAAGCTCAGCTCATGCAAGCCGACGTGACCGTTCGGGTAGCGTTTACCGACCTGTTCGAAACGAATCATGAACGCTCCCGCTCGGCAAACAGTGCCTGGACAAAGGGTTCGGCTTCAAAGGTACGCAAATCGTCGATGCCTTCACCGACGCCGATGTAGCGGATCGGTAAGCCGAACTGCTTGGCCAGGGCGAAAATCACCCCGCCCTTGGCGGTACCGTCGAGCTTGGTCAGCGCCAGGCCGGTCAGTTCGACGGTCTGGTTGAATTGCTTGGCCTGGTTGATGGCGTTCTGGCCGGTGCCGGCGTCGAGCACCAGCAGCACTTCGTGCGGCGCGTCGGCGTCGAGCTTGCCGATCACCCGGCGAACTTTTTTCAGTTCTTCCATCAGGTTGTCTTTGGTGTGCAGGCGACCGGCGGTGTCGGCGATCAATACATCGATACCACGGGCCTTGGCGGCCTGCACGGCGTCGAAGATCACCGAAGCCGAGTCGGCGCCGGTGTGCTGGGCGATGACCGGGATCTTGTTGCGCTCGCCCCAGACTTGCAGCTGTTCCACGGCAGCGGCGCGGAAGGTGTCACCGGCGGCGAGCATGACTTTCTTGCCTTCCAGTTGCAGCTTCTTCGCCAGTTTGCCGATGGTGGTGGTTTTGCCGGCGCCGTTGACGCCCACCACCAGAATCACGAACGGCTTGTTCTGCGAAACGATTTTCAGCGGTTGTTCGACCGGCTTGAGCATCGCCGCCAGTTCGGCCTGCAGGGATTTGTACAGCGCGTCGGCGTCGGCCAGCTCTTTGCGGGCGACCTTCTGGGTCAGGCGCTGGATGATCTGCGTGGTGGCTTCGACGCCGACGTCGGCGGTGAGCAGACGGGTTTCGAGGTCATCGAGCAGATCGTCATCGATGGTTTTGCGGCCGAGGAACAGGCTGGCCATGCCCTCGCCGATGCTGGCGCTGGTTTTCGACAGGCCTTGCTTGAGGCGGGCGAAGAAACCGGCTTTGGCTTCTTCGGTGCGCGGGGCTTCGACTGGGGCCTCGGTAACCACTTCAACCGGCACAACTGGAGCAGCGACGACCGGTGCAGGTGCAGGTGCAGGCTGTTGAACAACTGGCGCAACAAACACGGGCGCAACAGGCTCGACAACCGGCTCAACCACCGGCGCCGGAGCAACCTCTGGAACGAACGCAGCAGGCGCAGGAATCATCGGGGTGATATGCGGCGCAGCCTCTTCAACCAACGCCACCGGCTCTTCCGCCACCGGCAAGGTCAGCCACGGTTCAGCCGCAGGAGTCAGTGGTAGCTCAGCCGCCACAGGCGCTTCAGGCTCAGGCTCAACCGGTTGCAACACCGGCTCGGCAATCGGCAGCACAATCGGTGCCGGCTCTTCTTCTATGACTGGCGCCGGCGCAGGCGCTGGCTCAGGAGTCACCGGCGGCTGTTCGACGACGGGTTCCTGCGGTTTCTTACGCAGCCATCCGAACAGGCTTTTCTTCTCGCCAGCCGCAGCTGGGGTCTTCTTGTCGTCGTTGGAACCAAACATGGAGGACGGCTATCTCACGGTAGCGACGCGCCATAAGGGCGCCCCGGCAAATAAATATTCGATGCAGAACAGACTGTGTTTCATCCAGCTTGTTCACGCGCAACATTTTGTCGAGGCGCCAGCGGCACCTCAAAGAATCGTATAAACGAAGGACTAAACCGGCAAATTCGGCGAAAAAGCGAAGTTTAGTCGATAAACCGTAGCTTTCTGCCGCAAACCCATTCAGCCAGATCAGGTCTGAAAACCTGATAGGCGTGGTCGCCGGTAAAACGGATCAGTATCCTAGCACCCTCTCGCCCGCCGACGCTAAGACCAAGCGGGCAGCCCAACAGGTTAAAAAACGAATGAATGCTCTAGCCCGCCGCGCTGCAGGCCTGCTGCTCAGCACAGTCTGCCTGCCCCTTTCGGCCCTGGCGGCCGACCCGCAACCGACTCACGAATTCACCCTCGACAACGGCCTCAAGGTCGTCGTGCGCGAAGACCATCGCGCGCCGGTGGTGGTCTCGCAGGTCTGGTACAAGGTCGGCTCCAGCTACGAAACCCCGGGCCAGACCGGTCTGTCCCACGCGCTTGAGCACATGATGTTCAAGGGCAGTGAAAAAGTCGGTCCCGGCGAAGCCTCGCTGATCCTGCGTGACCTCGGCGCCGAAGAGAACGCCTTCACCAGCGACGACTTCACTGCCTATTACCAGGTGCTGGCCCGCGACCGTCTGGGTGTAGCGTTCGAACTGGAAGCCGACCGCATGGCCAATCTGCGCCTGCCGGCCGACGAGTTCGCCAAGGAAATCGAAGTCATCAAGGAAGAGCGCCGTTTGCGCACCGATGACAAGCCGATGTCCAAGGCTTACGAGCGCTACAAGGCCATGGCCTACCCGGCCAGCGGTTACCATACGCCGACCATCGGCTGGATGGCCGACCTCGACCGGATGAAAGTCGAGGAGCTGCGCCACTGGTACCAATCCTGGTACGTGCCGAACAACGCCACGCTGGTCGTAGTCGGTGACGTTACTCCGGACGAAGTGAAAACCCTCGCTCAACGCTACTTCGGCCCAATCGCCAAACGCGACGTGCCGCCAGCGAAAAAACCGCTGGAGCTGGCCGAACCCGGCGAACGCCAGATCACCCTGCACGTGCAGACGCAATTGCCTAGCCTGATGCTCGGTTTCAACGTGCCAAGCATCGCCACGGCTGAAGACAAGCGCTCGGTCAACGCCCTGCGCCTGATCTCGGCCCTGCTCGACGGCGGTTACAGCGGGCGCATCCCGACGCAACTGGAGCGCGGCGAAGAGCTGGTCTCCGGCGGTTCGTCGAGCTACGACGCCTATACCCGTGGCGACAGTCTGTTCACCCTGGCGGCAACCCCGAACACCCAGAAGAAAAAGACCATCGCGCAAGCCGAGGCAGGTCTGTGGAAGCTGTTGGAACAGCTGAAAACCACCGCGCCGTCCGCTGAAGAACTGGAGCGCGTGCGAGCACAAGTGATTGCCGGTCTGGTCTTCGAACGTGATTCGATCACCAGCCAGGCCACCGCTATTGGCCAACTGGAAACCGTCGGTCTGTCGTGGAAACTGATGGACACCGAACTCGCCGATCTGGAAAGCGTGACCCCGCAAGACATCCAGAACGCCGCCAAGCTGTATTTCACCCGCGAACGTCTCAGCGTCGCCCACGTCCTGCCACTGGAGACGACTCATGAGTAAGCGCAAATCCCCACGCCTGCTGCTCGGCCTGATCGCCGTGGCGGTGATCGGCTCTGCCGCGCTGTACCTGTCGCCTGGCGCTGACAGCAATGCCAGCGAAGCCCTCGACAACGCCAAGACCAGCCAGAAGCTGCAATCACTGACCGAACTCGACGGCAAGGCCCCGGCCAGCCGCAAACTCGACGTGCAAACCTGGAACACCGCCGAAGGCGCCAAAGTATTGTTCGTCGAAGCCCATGAGCTGCCGATGTTCGACATGCGCCTGATCTTCGCCGCCGGCAGCAGCCAGGACGGCAGCGCGTCGGGTCTGGCGGTGCTGACCAACGCAATGCTCAACGAAGGTGTCGCCGGTAAAGACGTCGGCGCCATCGCGCAAGGCTTCGAAGGCCTCGGTGCGGATTTCGGCAACGGTGCTTTCAAGGACATGGCGCTGGCTTCGCTACGCAGCTTGAGTGCCACCGACAAGCGTGAACCGGCGCTGAAGCTGTTTGCGGAAGTGGTTGGCAAACCGACCTTCCCGGCCGATTCGTTCGCACGCATCAAGAACCAGCTGCTCGCCGGTTTCGAATACCAGAAACAGAACCCCGGCAAACTCGCCAGCCTTGAGCTGATGAAGCGCTTGTACGGCGATCATCCGTACGCGCATTCGAGTGACGGTAACCCGCAGAGCGTGCCGAAGATCACCCTCGCGCAGTTGCGTGAGTTCCACGCCAAGGCCTACGCCGCTGGCAACGTGGTGATCGCGCTGGTCGGCGACCTGTCGCGGGCGGACGCCGAAGCAATTGCCAATCAGGTCTCTTCTGCCCTGCCGAAAGGCCCGGCGCTGGCGAAGATCGCCCAGCCACAGGAACCGAAGGCCAGCACAGGCCATATCGAGTTCCCGTCGAAGCAGACCAATCTGATGATCGCGCAACTGGGTATCGACCGTGACGATCCGGATTACGCCGCGCTGTCGATGGGCAACCAGATCCTCGGTGGCGGCGGTTTCGGCACGCGCCTGATGAGTGAAGTGCGCGAGAAGCGCGGCCTGACCTACGGCGTGTACTCGGCGTTCAGCCCGATGCAGGTACGTGGCCCGTTCATGATCAACCTGCAAACCCGCGCAGAAATGAGCGAGGGCACCCTGAAACTGGTGCAGGACGTGCTCGCTGACTACCTGAAAACCGGGCCGACGCAGAAGGAACTCGACGACGCCAAACGCGAACTGGCCGGCAGCTTCCCGCTGTCCACCGCGAGCAATGCCGATATCGTCGGCCAACTCGGCGCGATGGGCTTCTATAATCTGCCGCTGAGCTACCTGGATGACTTCATGCGTCAGTCGCAAAGCCTGACCGTGGAGCAAGTCCGCGACGCTCTGAACAAACACCTGAGCACGGACAAAATGGTCATCGTCACCGCTGGCCCGACCGTGCCGCAAAAGCCGTTACCGGCCCCATCTGATAAACCTGCCGAGCAACCGCTCGGGGTTCCGGAGCATTAATGGCGACTCGAGCACCCAAGAAACCTGCGCAAAATGTTCACAACGGTGTGAACCAGTTGCGCATCATTGGCGGCCAATGGCGCAGCCGCAAGCTGAGCTTCCCCGACGCACCGGGCCTGCGCCCGACGCCGGATCGCGTGCGTGAAACCTTGTTCAACTGGCTCGCACCGTACGTTGAAGGGGCCAAGGTGCTTGATCCGTTCGCCGGCAGTGGCGCGCTGTTTCTCGAAGCGCTGTCCCGTGGCGCGGCCATGGGTCAGGCGCTGGATGCCAGCAACATTGCAGTGTCCAGCCTGAAAGAACACCTCGGCACGCTGCGCTGCACCAACGGCCAGGTACAGACCGCCGACGCCCTGCGTTATCTGGAAACCCAGACCGCAACTCCGTTCGATCTGGTATTCCTCGACCCGCCGTTCAACCAGAACCTGCTGCCTGCCGTCTGCACCTTGCTCGAAGAGCGCCAGTGGCTGGCGCCGGACTCGTGGATCTACACTGAAAGCGAAACGGCGCCATCGACGCTGGGCCTGCCGGGCAACTGGCGCCTGCATCGCGAGCAGAAATCCGGCCGGGTTTATTACGCGTTGTGGCAACGTACGGCAGAGATCGCCGGTTAACCGACCGGTCTGAATAAGCGGCGCCCCTTCCAACAGGGTCGCCGCTCTGCATCGAGAACCATCGTGTCCGCCTCTTCAGAACGCTTCAACCCCGCCTTCGGCCTCGGCAATCCGCACCTGCAAACATTGTGGGGGCCGCTGTGGCGCAAAACCGTACATATCGAGCGTGACCGCGAACGCCTGTGGCTTGAGGATGGCGACTTTCTCGATCTCGACTGGCACGGCCCGCACACCGCCGATGCACCACTGGTGCTGGTATTGCACGGCCTGACCGGCTCCTCCAATTCACCTTATGTAGCGGGCATCCAGAAGTCACTGGCTGATCAAGGCTGGGCCAGTGTTGCGTTGAACTGGCGCGGCTGCTCTGGCGAACCGAATCTGCTGCCGCGCAGCTATCACTCCGGCGCCAGCGAAGACCTCGCCGAAACCATCAGACATCTGCGCGCCAAACGACCGCTGGCACCGCTGTATGCCGTCGGCTACTCCCTGGGCGGCAACGTGCTGCTCAAACACCTCGGGGAAACCGGCAGCGCCAGCGGCGTGCTCGGCGCCGTAGCGGTATCAGTGCCGTTTCGCCTCGACCAATGCGCCGACCGCATCGGCCAGGGGTTTTCCAAGGTCTATCAGGCGCACTTCATGCGCGAGATGGTCGCCTATATCAAGAACAAGCAGCGGCAGTTTCAACACGACGGGCGTGAAGAAGGACTCGCCGCGCTGGCCGCCCTCGGCTCGCTGGAAAACATGCGCACCTTCTGGGATTTCGATGGCCGGGTAACCGCGCCGTTGCACGGGTTCGAGGATGCCGAGGATTACTATCGCCGCGCTTCTAGCCGCTATTTCCTCGGCGAGATCCGCACGCCGACCCTGATCATTCAGGCGGCGGACGATCCTTTCGTGTTCCCGCACAGTTTGCCGCAGGCCAATGAGCTATCGGCGTCAACCGTCTTCGAATTGCAGGCACGCGGTGGGCATGTCGGCTTTGTCGAAGGCTCGCTGCGTCAGCCCGGTTACTACCTGGAGCGGCGCATCCCGCAGTGGCTGGCTCGCGTGTCCGCATGAGCGATCAGGGCGAGTCGATCCGCTTCTGGCAAACCGCGCCGCTGGCCGGGGTCGAGTTGCTGTCGGCGCGCTACATCGAGCATCGCTTCGCCCCGCATGTGCATGACGGCTATGTGATCGGCATGATCATGGCCGGCGCCCAGCGTTATCGCTATCGCGGCGCCGAGCATCTGGCGGGCAGCGGCACGCTGGTACTGATCAATCCGGACGAGCTGCATACCGGGCACAAGGGCACCGAGGACGGCTGGCTGTACCGGGCGTTTTATCCCGATACCGCGCAAATCGTTTCGCTGCTGGATGAGCTGGAGCTGTCCACCAGCAACCTGCCGGCGTTCGGCGCCACGTTGTATCGCGATGCGGATCTGGTCAACGGCTTTGCGCAGTTGCACCGTCTGCTCGAAAGCCCGACCACCGCGCTGCAACAGCAGACGGTGTGGCGCGAGATGATGTTGCGGCTGTTGCAGCGCCATGCGGCAGTGCCCGTGCCCGGCCGAGCCGGCAAGGAACACCGCGCGGTGCTGTTGGGCAAAGAACTGCTGCGCGCGCAACTGGCGGCGCCGCCATCGCTGGAAGAGCTCGCGGCGGCGGTCAATCTGTCACCCTTCCATTTCGCCCGAGTATTCCGTCGCGCCACCGGCATGCCGCCGCACACCTGGCTGATGCAGCAGCGCATCGCACAGGCCCGCGCACTCCTGCAGCACGGCTGCTTGCCGGTTGAAGTCGCCACGCAACTGGGCTTTGCCGACCAGAGCCATCTGAGTCGACAGTTCAAGCAGGCTTATGGTGTCGGGCCCGCCGCTTACCGCAGCGCCCGACAGCTTCCTTCAGACAACGAATAACCAAAGTGGGAGCGAGCCTGCTCTCGAAAGCGGTTGTTCATTCAACATTAATGTCGACTGATCCGACGCCTTCGCGAGCAGGCTCGCTCCCACAGGTGTTGGTTATTCGCCGGTGGTGATACCGCGCGAAGGCTCGTTGATCCACTCACTCCACGATCCGGCATACAACGATCCCAACGGATAACCCGCCAGACACAAGGCAAACAGGTTGTGACACGCCGTCACGCCGGACCCGCAATACGCAACCAGATCCGCTGGCGAACGCTCACCGAGCTTCGCGGCAAAACGCTGCTTGAGTTGATCCGCCGGCAGGAATTGTCCATCGCTGCCGAGGTTGTCGGTGAACGCCGCGCATTGCGCACCGGGAATATGCCCGGCAACCGGATCAATCGGCTCGACCTCACCTTTGAAACGCGGCAAAGCCCGGGCATCGATCAACGTCAGCGCCGGTTGACCAAGGCGCTGTTGCAGTTGCTCGGCGCTGAGCAGCAGGCGGGTGTCCGGCTGGCCACTGAAATTGCCACGGGTAACCGTCGGCGCATCCAGGCTCAGCGGGAGCCCCGCCGCATGCCACGCCTTGAGCCCGCCATCGAGAATGAACACGCCATCGCGCTTGCCCAGCCACGCCAGCAACCACCACGCCCGTGCCGCGTAGGCACCGGGACCGTCGTCGTACAAAACCACGTCGCTGTCCTTGTTGATGCCCCACGCCTGCAGCCGCTCGATCAACGCCGCCGGCTCGGGCAACGGGTGACGGCCAGTCACGCCTTTGACCACTTTACCGCTGAGGTCACGCTCAAGGTCGGCAAAGCTCGCCCCGGCAATGTGCCCTTCGGCATAGCTGCGCTGACCGTAGTCCGGGTCTTCGAGGGCAAAACGACAATCGAGAATCACCAGTCCCGGCTGCACCTTGCGGGCGTCCAGTGCTTCGGGGCTGATCAGTTGCGCAATCGGCATAACGGGCTCCCTGAGGGATTTCAACAGAACGGTTTATTTCACGTCTTCGAGGGCCTGGGCCAGCGGCACGTAGAACTCCTCGAACAACGCATTGACCTCGTCACGCGCCTGCTCGGTGACAAACCCGGCTTCAAGCACCAGTACCTGATACACGCCACGTTTAATAGCTTGTTCACTGAGGTGGTTGGAGTTTTCGCGCGTAGTGCACAGGAAGCGCACCCAGGACGTCAGGATGATCCAGGCATTGAGGGTCAGGGATTCGATCTGCACGCGATCCATATCAAGGATCCCGGCGGAAACAAAACCTTCGTAGATCGCCGCGCCCTGAATCACGCAGCGCTGGGAAAAGCGCCGATAGCGGGCGGCCAGTTCCGGATCGCTGTCGAGCAGATGCTCCAGATCGCGGTGCAGAAAGCGGTAGCGCCACATCGCCGAGAGCAATTCCTTGAGATAGAAACGCTTGTCCTCGACCGTCGCCGCGCGCCCCTGCGGCGGACGCAGAAAGCTGTCCACGAGGCTTTCGTACTCACTGAACAACACGGCGATGATCGCCTGCTTGTTGGGGAAGTGGTAGTACAGGTTGCCCGGAGAAATCTCCATGTGGGCGGCAATATGATTGGTGCTGATGCTGCGCTCACCCTGCTGATTGAACAGTTCAAGGCTGTTCAGCACGATACGCTCGCTGGTTTTTATTCGTGGGGCCATGGCTTGAGCTTTAATTCAGAGTGCGTTGGGGAGCATCTTACGACCTAACCGGAAATGGATAAAACACTGCCGTGCAAGGAAGTCATTTGACTTTCTAGAGCATAGACTCTAAAAAGTTCATCACTACAATAAATCCGGAGCAGACCATGACTGCCGACGTTGCTTACCTGCAAACGCTGCAACAACCGCTGGCCGAACTGGACCGGTTGTTCGAGGCGCAGCGGGCTGCGTATGCCGCCAATCCGATGCCGCCCGCCGCCCAGCGCCAGCAATGGCTCAAGGCCCTGAGTGATTTGCTCAGCAACGAGCGTCAGGCCTTGATCGAGGCGATCAGCTCCGATTTCAGCCATCGCAGTGGCGACGAAACCTTGCTCGCCGAACTGATGCCGAGCCTGCACGGCATTCATTACGCCAGCCGCCATCTCAAAGGCTGGATGAAAGCTTCGCGGCGCAAGGTCGGCATCGCGTTTCAGCCCGCTTCGGCAAAAGTGGTGTATCAGCCTCTGGGCGTAGTCGGCGTCATTGTGCCGTGGAATTACCCGTTGTATCTGGCGGTTGGCCCGCTGGTTGGCGCCTTGGCGGCGGGTAACCGGGTGATGCTCAAACTCAGTGAATCAACCCCCGCCACCGGCCTATTGCTCAAGGAATTGCTGGCGCGGATCTTCCCCGAAGACCTGGTCTGCGTGGTGCTCGGTGAAGCCGACATCGGCGTGGCGTTCTCGCGCTTGCGCTTCGACCACTTGCTGTTTACCGGCGCCACCAGCATCGGCAAACACGTGATGCGCGCCGCCGCCGAAAACCTCACCCCGGTCACCCTGGAACTGGGCGGCAAGTCGCCGGCCATCGTCTCCCGCGATGTACCGCTCAAAGATGCCGCCGAGCGCATAGCCTTCGGTAAAACCCTCAACGCCGGCCAGACCTGCGTTGCCCCGGATTACGTGCTGGTGCCGGAAGACCGGGTCGGTGCTTTTGTCGAAGCCTATCGCCAGGCGGTGCAGGGTTTTTACCCGACACTCACCGACAATCCGGACTACACGGCGATCATCAACGAACGCCAACTGGCGCGGCTCAACGGTTATGTAAGCGACGCCACCAGCAAGGGCGCGCTGTTGATTCCGCTGTTCGAGCAGGGCCAGGGCCGACGCATGCCACACAGTGTGCTGCTGAATGTCAGCGATGAGATGACGGTGATGCAGGACGAAATCTTCGGCCCGCTGCTGCCGATCGTGCCGTATCAGGACCTGGAGCAGGCATTTGCTTACATCAATCAGCGGCCACGTCCTCTGGCTCTTTACTACTTTGGCTACGACAAACGCGAACAGAACCGGGTGCTACACGAAACTCATTCCGGCGGTGTGTGCCTGAACGACACCTTGCTGCATGTGGCTCAGGACGATATGCCATTCGGTGGCATCGGCGCTTCGGGCATGGGCCACTACCACGGTCACGAAGGCTTCCTGACCTTCAGCAAAGCCAAGGGCGTGCTGATTAAACAGCGCTTCAACGCAGCCCGACTGATTTACCCGCCCTACGGCACATCGATTCAGAAACTGATCCAGAAGCTGTTCATTCGCTAAACCTTTGTCACCGCCGGGTAATAAAAACAATGCACCCAAGCCTGACCGAAACACCTGCACTGTCGCGCCGTGGCCTGCTGAAATTCAGCCTCGGCGCCACGGCGTTTCTCGCCACCGCCGGACTCGGCGCCAGCCTCAGTGGCTGTTCATCGAGCGTCGCGGCCAACGGTTTTGTCTCGTTGCGTGACGGCGACCTGCTGTTTCTGCGCGCGCTGATTCCGGTGATGCTCGACGGCGCAGTGGCAGCCGAGAAGATGCCGAGCGCGGTTGATGGCACGCTCAAGTCGCTGGACTACAGCCTTGATCACCTGTCGCCGGAAATGCTCAAGCTCACCCGGCAACTGTTCGACGTACTCGGCATGGCCGTGACGCGCGGGCCACTCACCGGGATCTGGGGCAGTTGGGAGAACGCCAGTGCCGAGGCCATGCGGCATTTCCTTGATCGCTGGGAAAACAGTTCGCTGAACCTACTGCGCATGGGGCGTAGCTCGTTGCAGCAGATGGTGATGATGGCCTGGTATACCCGCGCAGAATCGTGGGTGCATTGCGGTTATCCAGGGCCGCCTAGCGTCTGAAACCGTGTCGCTCCCTTCGCGAGCAAGCTCGCTCCCACATTTGAAATGCATTCCCTGTAGGAGTGAGCCTGCTCGCGATGAGGCCCGCCAGAACAACAAAAACAAGAGAACCTGATCGATGCCCGTACCCGACCCGTTCCGCGAAGGCCTCGCCCGAGGCTGGAAAACCTACAACGGCGCACAACTGAGCGACGATCTCAGCCTTGAAGCCGACGTGGCCATCATCGGCAGCGGCGCCGGTGGCGGCACCACGGCAGAAATCCTCAGCGCTGCCGGCTACAAAGTTCTGCTGATCGAAGAAGGCCCGCTGAAAACCAGTTCAGATTTCAAAATGCTCGAAGACAAGGCCTACAGCAGCCTTTATCAGGAAGGCATCGGGCGCATGAGCAAGGACGGCGCGATCACCATTCTTCAGGGCCGCGCGGTCGGCGGCACGACGCTGATCAACTGGACCTCGAGCTTTCGCACCCCGGAGCCGACCCTCGAGCACTGGGCCAAGGAACACAACGTCAAAGGTCACAGCCCTGCCGAGATGGCGCCGTGGTTCGAGAAAATGGAGCAGCGCCTCGGCGTCGCCCCGTGGAGGGTGCCACCCAATGCCAACAACGACGTGATCCGTAAAGGCTGCGAGCAACTTGGCTATAGCTGGCACGTGATCCCACGTAACGTGCGCGGCTGCTGGAACCTCGGCTATTGCGGCATGGGCTGTCCGACCAATGCCAAACAATCGATGATGGTCACGACCATTCCGGCGACTCTGGAAAAGGGCGGCGAACTGCTTTATCTGGCCCGCGCGGAGAAGCTGCTGATCAACGGCGACAAGGTCACTGGCCTGCAATGCGTGGCGATGGACGAACGTTGCGTCACGCCGACCGGGCGCAAGATCACGGTCAAGGCGCGGCATTACGTGCTCGCCGGCGGCGGCATCAACAGCCCGGCGCTGCTGCTGCGTTCGGATGCTGCGGACCCACATAAAACCCTGGGAAAACGTACCTTCCTGCACCCGGTGAACATGTCCGCAGCGCGCTTCGACGAAGTCATCAACCCGTTTTACGGGGCGCCGCAGTCGATCTACTCCGACCATTTCCAGTGGAAGGACGGCACCAGCGGGCCGATGGCCTTCAAACTCGAAGTGCCGCCGTTGCATCCGGCCTTGGCTGCCACCCTGCTCGGCGGCTTTGGCGCAGAGAGCGCGCAACACATGGCGGACCTGCCGCACACCCACGCCATGCTGGCCTTGCTGCGTGACGGTTTTCACCCGGACAGCACGGGCGGCACCGTCGAGCTGCGTGGCGATGGTTCGCCGGTGCTCGACTATCAGGTGTCACCCTACGCCTGGGAAGGCTTGCGCCGGGCTTTTCACGTCATGGCCGAAATCCAGTTCGCCGGCGGCGCGAAAGCGGTGATGCCGATGCACGCCGACGCCCGTTACGTGAAAACCCTGGCCGAGGCCCGCACGTTGATCGATGGTTTGAGCCTTGAGCTGTACCGCACGCGTCTGGGCAGCGCGCACGTCATGGGCGGTTGCGCGATGGGCGAAGAGCCGAAAAGCGCAGTCACCGACAGTCTCGGCCGGCATCATCAACTGGCTAATCTGTCGATTCACGACGGCTCGCTGTTCCCTACCAGCATCGGCGCCAACCCGCAGCTATCGGTGTATGGCCTGACCGCGCAACTGGCGACTTCCCTCGCCGATCGGCTGAGAAACCCGTGAAAAAACCGATTAATCGCCTCGTCTATAGTGCTTTCTTACCCAACAGGCGACTTGGCCGACCGGGACGGCTGCGATACCATCCGACTCCCCAACGGACTCCCGCCAGGACGACGCGATGAACCGAGTGTTGTACCCAGGTACCTTCGACCCTATTACCAAGGGCCATGGCGATCTGGTCGAACGCGCCTCGCGCCTGTTCGACCACGTGATTATTGCAGTCGCTGCCAGCCCGAAGAAAAACCCGCTGTTCCCGCTGGAACAACGGGTAGAACTGGCTCGCGAAGTGACCAAACACCTGCCGAACGTGGAAGTGGTCGGTTTCTCGACACTGCTGGCGCATTTCGCCAAAGAGCAGAACGCCAACGTGTTCCTGCGCGGCCTGCGTGCGGTGTCGGACTTCGAATACGAATTCCAGCTGGCCAACATGAACCGTCAGTTGGCCCCGGATGTGGAGAGCCTGTTTCTCACGCCGTCCGAGCGTTATTCGTTCATTTCCTCGACGCTGGTGCGGGAAATTGCCGCGCTGGGCGGCGATATCAGCAAGTTCGTCCACCCGGCCGTGGCTGATGCGTTGACCCTGCGCTTCAAGAAGTAGGAGCTGCCGAAGGCTGTGATCTTTTGCTTTTAAAAGATTGCAGTCTCGTGCCCTTGATCGCAGCCGCGTGCACTGCGCTCGCCAATGCGGCACAATTGCGCGCATTGATTTATAGCGCCCGGGCCTGCCGCCCCGGCTGGAGTTAGCATGTCCCTGATCATCACCGACGATTGCATCAACTGCGACGTCTGCGAACCCGAGTGCCCGAACGCCGCCATCTCCCAAGGCGAAGAGATCTACGTGATCGACCCGAACCTGTGCACCCAGTGCGTCGGCCACTACGACGAACCACAATGCCAGCAGGTCTGCCCGGTGGATTGCATTCCGCTGGACGAAGCGCATCCGGAGACTGAAGAACAGTTGATGGAGAAATACCGCAAGATCACTGGCAAGGCTTGATCCGCCGGATTTGTAGCGCTCTTTCGGGCCTCTTCGCGAGCAAGCTCGCTCCCACATTTAAAATGCGTTCCAATGTGGGAGCGAGCTTGCTCGCGAAAGGGCCGTCAGCCACACAGGAAATCCCTGCTCAGCTTACTCGCGCTGCTCAAACCCCTCCCCGATACACCCCAGGCACCGCACAAAAGCGGCTTTAGCCGGATCAACTACCAGCGCCTGCCCGGCATCGCCCACCCCGCCGCCCAGTGCGGTGAACGGCAACGACACGACGAACGCCCCCGCACCGATGACCGTCGCCACCACCAATAAAGGTCGGGCAATCAGCAAGTCGCCGATCATCGCGTAGGCCGGTGGATTCTGGATGGTGTAGCGCGGGTCACCGCTGCCGTTTTCCGTGGCCTGAACCGCCAGACTGGAACACAGCAGCAGCGTAATAACGAGGGTTTGCAAGGATTTCATGGCACGATCCTTCGGGCTGAACAGTGAGACCACTCACTATAGACCGTAAGACTTTTTCAGCCTGTTGTCTCAGGTCTGGCAGCGCGGGCAGAACACACTGGCACGCTGGCCGAGCTTCACTTCACGCAAACCGGTACCGCAGACCTTGCAGTGTTCACCGCCACGGCCATAGACAAACAGTTCCTGCTGGAAATACCCCGGCTGACCGTCGCCGCCAATGAAATCGCGCAGCGTCGTACCTCCGCGCTCGATGGCAGCGGCCAGAATGCGTTTGATCTCTATCGCCAGCTTCAGATAGCGCCCCCGGGAAATGCCCCCGGCCTCGCGGCGCGGGTCAATCCCGGCGGCGAACAGCGCTTCGGTCGCGTAAATATTGCCGACCCCGACCACCACTGCGTTGTCCATGATGAACGGCTTGACCGCCATCGACCGCCCGCGTGATAGCTGAAACAAGCGCTCGCCGTCGAACAGATCGGTCAGTGGCTCAGGCCCCAAGCGAATCAGCAGTTCATGATTGAGCGGGTCGTTGCTCCACAACATCGCGCCGAACCGGCGCGGATCGGTGTAGCGCAGCGCCAGCCCTGACTCCAGCTCGATATCGACGTGTTCGTGCTTAAGCGCCGGCAATCCGGCTTCAACCAGACGCAAATTACCCGACATGCCCAAGTGGCTGATCAGCGTGCCGACTTCGGCGTTGATCAGCAGATACTTGGCGCGACGCTCGACCAGCACGATGCGCTGCCCCGACAGGCGCACATCGAGGTCTTCGGGGATCGGCCAGCGCAACCGCCGGTCACGCACGATCACCCGACTGACGCGCTGGCCTTCCAGGTGCGGGGCAATCCCGCGACGGGTGGTTTCGACTTCTGGCAGTTCAGGCATGGCGTTCTCGGATCAATGCGCGCCGAGGTCGCGGATTGTTTGTTTGAGAGTTTCGAAGTCGTAATCCGACAGTCCTACATAGTCGAGTACCAGCGGGCCGACGGCGTTCCATTCGGAATCTTCGGTCTGGTTGCCCAGCACACGGTATGACGCACAAATATGCTCGGCCATCTTCAGGATCGCCAGGAGGTTTTTCAGCTGACTGTTGCGCGACGATTCATCGCTGAAGATCGCCAGGGCGTTGTGGTGATTGGCGATCGCCGCACTGACATGCTCCGGCAGGCGCCACGACTTGGCGGTGTAGTAGCCGACCACCGCGTGGTTGGTGTTGAACTCGCTGTTCTCGGTGTCGACCACCCGACATTCGGCGCTGGCATTGGCGTAAGCCTTTTCCAGCACCGTCATGTAATTGGGAAACCGTTGCAGCATCAACGGCACACCACAATCGTGGAACAGGCCCAAGGCGTAAGCCTCGTCACCGGCCTGAGTGCCGATACGCTTGGCCAGCGTCAGGCAGGTCATCGCCACATCCTGGGCGGTGTCCCAGAAGCGGTTAAGGGTGACGATGGTGTCGTCGTTCATCTCGCCCTTGATCGACTGCGCGTTGATCAGGTTGATGATCGAGCGGCTACCCAGCAGGTTCACCGCGCGCTGAATCGAGGTGATTTTGTTGCTCAAGCCGTAATACGGCGAGTTGACGATCTTCAGCAACGAGCCGGACAGCCCGGGATCCTGGGCGATCAGCTTGGCGATCACCTCCAGGTCCGGGTCGGGCATGTACTGCTCCATTTGCAGATCCACCATGATCTGCGGTTGCGCAGGCACGCTGATGCCTTGCAGCGATTGTTGAATCTGTTCGGTGGTCAGCTCTTGGGACATAAGTACACACTCTGGGACAGGCGGCGATTCTAACCTCTAAAAACCGCACGACGACACACCAGTGGGCAATTGTCAGGAACTTTCATTCACGTCCAGGCTTCGGAATCTGTAATGCCCAACGGGTCACACCGGCCCATTGCGGCGGCAAACTCCCACAGACTCAGGAGCTTATCGATGGCCACTTCCCTCAACGGCAAACGCGTCGCCATTTTGGTAACAGACGGTTTCGAGCAGGTCGAACTGACCGGTCCCAAGCAGGCACTGGAGCAAGCGGGCGCGCAAGTCGACATCCTCTCCGCCGAGACCGGCAAGGTCAAAGGCTGGAACCACGATAAACCAGCGGACGACTTCGAGGTCGACCAGACTTTCCAGAGCGCCAGCAGCGAGCAGTACGACGCGATCGTCCTGCCGGGCGGCGTGCAGAACTCCGACACCATCCGCATCGATCAGGATGCCCAGCACCTGGTCAAGACCGGCGCCTCTGCCGGCAAACCGATTGCGGTGATCTGCCATGGCGGATGGCTGCTGATTTCCGCCGGGCTGGTCAACGGCAAGACCATGACCAGTTACAAGACACTCAAGGATGATCTGGTGAATGCCGGGGCCAACTGGGTCGATAAAGAAGTGGTCAAGGATGGTCACCTGATCAGCAGCCGTCAGCCGGATGATATTCCGGCGTTCAGCAAGGAGTTGATCACCGCGCTGTCGGCGTAGTATTCGAGGCCGTCTCGCGAGCAAGCTCGCTCACACAGTAGATTCTGGATCGACACAAGGTCCCTGTGGGAGCGGGCCTGCTCGCGAAGAGGCCATCAGCGTTTCATCGCTCATCAAACCCGGCACAAGTCGCAACACGCTATACTCCCGCTCTTTTTTCCGGAGCGACGTCATGTCCCTGCCTAGCTTGCGCCTCAAAGCCAACGCCGACCGTCGCCTGCGCGCCGGTCACCTGTGGGTCTACAGCAACGAAATCGATGTAGCCGCCACCCCGCTTCACGGCTTCAATGCCGGCGACCAGGCCATCCTCGAAGCCGCTGGCGGCAAGCCGTTGGGCATCGTGGCGATGAGCCCGAACAACCTGATCTGCGCCCGCCTGCTGTCGCGCGATATTAAAGTTGCGCTGGACAAGTCGCTGCTGGTGCACCGTCTGAACGTGGCCCTGTCACTGCGCGAGCGCCTGTTCGACAAACCGTTCTACCGTCTGGTCTACGGTGACTCCGACCTGTTGCCAGGCTTGGTCGTTGACCGTTTCGGCGACATCCTTGTGGTGCAGATCGCCTCGGCGACCATGGAAGCGCACAAAGATGACGTGATCGCGGCCCTGACCCAAGTGCTCAAGCCAAGCGGCATCCTGTTCAAGAACGACTCCGCAGCCCGTGATGCCGAAGGCCTCAACCGCTACGTCGAAACCGTGTTCGGCCTGGTGCCGGAGTGGGTGGCGCTGGAAGAGAACGGCGTGAAGTTCGAAGCCCCGGTCATTCAGGGGCAGAAAACCGGCTGGTTCTACGACCACCGCATGAACCGTGCACGCCTGGCCCCTTACGCCAAAGGCAAACGCGTCCTCGACCTCTATAGCTACATCGGTGGCTGGGGCGTGCAGGCTGCTGCGTTCGGCGCCAGCGAAGTGTTCTGCGTCGACGCCTCGGCTTTCGCCCTCGACGGCGTTGAGCGCAACGCCGCGCTGAACGGTTTCGCCGACAAGATGACCTGCATCGAAGGCGACGTCTTCGAAGCCTTGAAAGAGCTGAAAGCCAGCGAAGAGCGCTTCGACGTGATCGTGGCCGACCCGCCAGCGTTCATCAAACGCAAGAAAGACATGAAAAACGGCGAAGGCGCCTACCGTCGCCTGAACGAGCAAGCCATGCGCCTGCTCAACAAGGACGGCATCCTGGTCAGCGCGTCGTGCTCGATGCACCTGCCGGAAGATGACCTGCAGAACATCCTGCTGACCAGCGCCCGTCACCTGGATCGCAACATCCAGTTGCTCGAGCGGGGCGGCCAGGGTCCGGATCACCCGGTGCACCCTGCCATCGCCGAAACACGCTACATCAAGAGCATCACCTGCCGCCTGCTGCCCAACAGCTGATTTTTTGCGGATAACGGGGAGCCAGCAGGCTCCCCGTTTTGGTTTCTGGCATCGCCCTTCCCTTCACTATCTTCCTGGACTTCCTACAATTATATTCCCGCAGACATGCAGGACATTTCCTTACGTCTTTTAATTACTGAAACTTGCCCTACAAGTTTATTTCCAGCTAAAGATTACTCCGACAAAATTACTGGAAATTTCCTACCTAATATCCCCTTGCCAATAATCCATTACAAACTATTATGAAGTTGTCACCACGAGGTGACTTCAACTATCAATGAACAAGGAGTTCACATCATGAAAAGTATTTCTCTGGAAAGTAAAAAAATCGCAAACCTGGCTTTTCTGGTTGCCCCTAAAGCCCGCTAAGTAAGTCAGGACGCTGGGGAGTGCCGGCAACCCGGCGTCCTTTTGACTTCTTCCATAGTGAAACGATCAATATGCACATCAATCCTTACTTGTTTATATTGCCGCGCCAGACCGGACAAGTTGTGTGGAATTATAAAAACCATACACAACACGAACTTGATCTGAACTATGCAACTCGCCTTGCGCAACTAATAAACAACCCTCAACTGTTCGACGCGCACAACATAATAGACACACAACTATTGAGCGCAGATATTCTTACCGTTTCAAAAATAGACAATCCGCCATGGGGCTGGGATGAGCTGTCGAAGATTTATCACATCGGCACACAAAATATTCCCTGCGAACATACCCCACAGAATATTCACGAGTGGTCCAGGCAATATCTGGCGCACTGCAACGAAGTACTGGCCACCCCACAGCCTGCAGCAGACCGCCCGACGCCAGCACCCGAGCAGCGTATCGCCCTGCCTGCGCCGGGCGCTTTGAATAACGACCGTCTGGGAAATGTTCTGCTCCAGCGCAAAACCTGCCGCTCCTATACAGGTGCAGCGATAACGCTGAAGGACGTCGGCACCCTGCTTTACCTTTCCCTCGGTTATCTCCATGAACGAGACAATGATCGCGACGACAGCATCGCCCAAGGACTAAGCGCACGGCGAAGCAGTCCTTCCGCGGGGGGCCTGAACGCTTGCGAAGGCTTCCTCCTGGTGCAGAACGTCGATGGCCTGGAACCGGGCATCTATGCCTATCATCCGGCCGACCACACCCTGAGCCGGATCAATCCGCTGCCTCAACCAGCGCTGGGCCAATTGCTCGGCGGTCAGCACTTCATCAACAACCTGCCGCTGGGGTTGTTCATCACCGCCCGTTTTGACCGGCTCTGGTGGAAGTACGAACACTCGCGGGCCTATCGCATGGCCTTCGTTGAAGCGGGCCACTTGTCGCAAACCTTTCAACTGGTCGCCACGGCACTGGGCCTCAACACCTGGCTGACCGGCGCATTTGCCGACCAGCAGGTCGAAGCACTGCTCAATCTCGAGGGCAGCGCTGAACAACCGCTGTTCTTTGTTGGCTGTGGACAAAGCGACGGGCAAGTGATGTGCCACGAAATGCGCGAGCTGTTGCGCGAGGGACAGGCATGACCCTGTCGATGGCCGACCCTGATCAAGCGCCGGTGTCCTGGGCGCTCAAATTTACCTTGGGAGACTGGGAAAGCCGGGCCTCGGTGCGCAGCAGTACCCATGACTATCAATTGCCCGCCGATGTGCCGCTGCAACTGCAAACCCGCCACTGGTTCCCGCCGGCATTTCTGCCTTATCTGGCACATCCGGCCATCCAGGCGGCGGGGCGCGACGTACAGCATCGACTGGCAGCCAACCATCTGGTGCATTTTCTCGATTACACCACCTTGCTTGAACACCGCATCGTCAATCGTGCAGTGGAAGTCATCGTGCACCGGGAACTGCCCCTTTACGTGCCTCTGCCGATGAAGCACGCCGCGCTGCAGCTCTATACCGACGAGGGTTATCACGCGCTGTTCTCCAATCGTCTCGCCGAACAGATCGCCGCGTTTTACGGGTTCACCGGACGTCCGACGATTCCGAAGCGCATCAGCCGCCTCAACGCACTGATCGCCCGCACCCCGGAAAACAACCGGCCACTGGCATGGTTTCTGCTCGGTTTCGTCTCGGAAACCATCATTGCCCGCGAGCTGCTGGACGTCTGCCGCGACAGCCTGGTGTCCAGCGTCAACGACATGCTGCGCGACCACCTGACTGACGAAGCCCGCCACAGCCGCTACTTCAGCGAGGTGTTCCATTATTTCTGGCTGTCGATGAACAGCCGCCAGCGTGCGTTTGTGAGCCGGACACTGCTGGAGATCATCGGGATTTTTTTCGAGGCCGACGAACGCTGGCTGCAACAGAGCCTGCGAGGGGCAGGCATCGCCGACAGTGACGTGAAACAAATCGTCGGCGGCATGGCGACGGTGCAAGCCAACCGGGCCCGTGCACGATCAGGCGCCATCGCAACGCTGGACGCACTAGGCAAGGCCGGTTTTTTCGCACTTCCCCATAACCAGAAACTTTTCGCCAAGGCAGGACTGATCGATGGATAAAGGACAATCCGTGGCAACCACCAGGCAGCGCCGCGCCGCTGTCAGCCTGTTGCTGGCCATGGTGCTGCTGGGTGTGTTTCCACTGGACGTGCTGCTGCCCTCCTTTCCGGCAATGGCGACGCACTTTCTCCGTTCACCGGCAGACATCGCACTGTCCATCAGCCTGTTCGCCGTGGGGATCGCGTTTGCCCAGCTTTTGATCGGCCCCCTCTCGGACGTGATCGGGCGCAAGGGCCTGTTACTCGCCGGCATGAGCGTATCGATGCTGGGTGCGTTCGGTTGCGTGATGACCTCCGATTACACGCTATTCCTGATATTTCGGGTGATGCAGGCCTTGGGCTGTGGATGTTTCGTGCTGTCGCAGGCACTGGTGCAGGATCTGTTCGAAGGTGAAGAGCGCGACCGGTTACGGATCCTGATGGTCACGGCGACCGGGATATTCATTTCGGTATCGCCGCTGGCCGGGACTTTTCTCCAGGCGACACTTGGTTGGCGCGGCAGCTTCTGGATCTTTTGCGCACTGTCCGCCACGGTGCTGATCAAGGCCTGGCTGTTTTTACCGAGCAGCCGACCGGCCTCAGGTGGTTCGCCGACCGGCTTCATTCAATCCTACCGACGCGTGTTGGGGGACTTCGAGTTTGTCGGCTACTGGCTGGTTTCAGCGTTCGCCTTCGCCTGCCACTTCTCGTTCATCGTGATTTCGCCGCTGATTTTCATGGACCAACTGCAACTCGCGCCTTACGACTTTTCGCTGATCCTGCTGGTTTACGGTGCGGCGTATGTTGTCGGCGGGATCATCGCCGCGGTACTCAATCGACGCATCACGCCGGTTCAGCAAATCTTCACCGGGCTGAGCCTGATACTGCTTTCGGGACTGGCAATGCTGTACCTGGCAGCCAATCATGTGTTGGCGCCGGCCACGGTGTTGATCCCGATGCTGATCTGCACCGCCGGCACCACCATTGCCCGCCCTGCCGCCACCTCTCGGGCCATGGGCCTGTTTCCTGAGAACGCCGGCACATCGGCCTCGGCGGGCAGTACGATTATCTTTATTTGTGGCGGCCTGATCAGCGCATTGATCAGCCTCAGTCCGGCCAATCTGCAATTGACGCTGGGCTACAGCTTTGTGCTGCTGAGCGCGATCGCGCTGGTGCTCAACAACCGGCTCAGCCGTCGCGCGAAAAACCTTGAAGGCAACGTCATGGCGCAGACCGGCGGTGATTAAACCCGCCGGTCGTCATCCCATACACGCCGTCGGCACTGGAACAACGCTTTGCGCCATTCCCTCCAGACGCCAGCGGTGTAGAATCGGCTGATTCATCGCCATTCATCCCCCGGCGGGTTTATGAGCTCAGGCTGAGACCAGCGGCGATCCCGCAACGTCATCGGCAACTTCACGGACACACGGCCATTTCTGAGTGTTCCAGACGTCAATAGAAGCTCACTCCCCTTTTGCACCTGATTAGTAAGTGATTAGCCGCCCGGAGTGCTCCATGCCAGATTACCGCTCGAAAACATCCACCCACGGCCGCAACATGGCCGGTGCCCGCGCACTGTGGCGCGCCACGGGGATGAAAGATGACGACTTCAAAAAGCCGATCATCGCCATTGCCAACTCGTTTACCCAGTTCGTACCGGGCCACGTGCACCTGAAGGACCTCGGTCAACTGGTCGCCCGTGAAATCGAACGCGCCGGTGGCGTGGCCAAGGAATTCAACACCATCGCCGTGGATGACGGCATCGCCATGGGCCACGACGGCATGCTGTATTCGCTGCCGAGTCGCGAAATCATCGCCGACTCCGTCGAGTACATGGTCAACGCCCACTGCGCCGACGCCATCGTCTGCATCTCCAACTGCGACAAGATCACCCCGGGCATGCTGATGGCTGCCCTGCGCCTGAACATTCCGGTGATTTTCGTTTCCGGCGGCCCGATGGAAGCCGGCAAGACCAAACTCGCTTCCCACGGCCTCGACCTTGTCGATGCCATGGTGATCGCCGCCGACGCCAGCGCTTCTGACGAGAAAGTCGCTGAGTACGAGCGCAGCGCCTGTCCGACCTGCGGTTCGTGCTCCGGCATGTTCACCGCCAACTCGATGAACTGCCTGACCGAAGCACTGGGTCTGGCATTGCCCGGCAATGGTTCGACCCTCGCCACCCACAGCGACCGCGAACAACTGTTCCTGCAGGCCGGCCGCACCATCGTCGAGCTGTGCAAACGCTACTACGGCGAGAACGATGAGTCGGTATTGCCGCGCAACATCGCCAACTTCAAGGCGTTCGAGAACGCGATGATGCTCGACATCGCCATGGGCGGTTCGACCAATACCATCCTGCACTTGCTCGCTGCCGCTCAGGAAGCCGAGATCGATTTCGACCTGCGCGACATCGATCGTCTCTCGCGCAGCGTCCCGCAACTGTGCAAAGTGGCGCCGAACATCCAGAAGTACCACATGGAAGACGTGCACCGCGCTGGCGGCATCTTCAGCATCCTCGGCTCGCTGGCCCGTGGCGGTCTGCTGCACACCGACCTGCCGACTGTGCACAGCCGCAGCATGGAAGAAGCCATCGCCAAGTGGGACATCACCCAGACCGACGATGAAGCGGTGCACCACTTCTTCAAGGCTGGTCCTGCCGGCATTCCGACGCAGACGGCGTTCAGCCAGTCGACCCGTTGGGAAACCCTCGATGACGACCGTGAAAACGGCTGCATCCGCAGTTTCGAACACGCCTATTCGCAAGAAGGTGGTTTGGCCGTGCTGTACGGCAACATCGCGCTCGATGGCTGCGTGGTGAAAACCGCCGGTGTTGACGAGTCGATCCACGTCTTCGAAGGCAACGCGAAGATCTTTGAAAGCCAGGACAGCGCCGTACGCGGCATCCTCGCTGACGAAGTGAAGGAAGGCGACATCGTCATCATTCGCTACGAAGGCCCGAAAGGCGGCCCGGGCATGCAGGAAATGCTCTACCCGACGTCGTACCTGAAATCCAAAGGTCTGGGCAAAGCCTGTGCGCTGCTCACCGACGGCCGTTTCTCCGGCGGCACGTCGGGTCTGTCCATCGGCCACGCTTCGCCAGAAGCAGCAGCCGGCGGCGCTATCGGTCTGGTGCAGGACGGCGACAAGGTGCTGATCGACATTCCGAACCGCTCGATCAACCTGTTGGTCAGCGACGAAGAACTGGCGGCACGCCGCGCCGAGCAGGACAAGAAAGGCTGGAAACCGGTCGAGGTGCGTCCACGCAAAGTGACCACCGCCCTCAAGGCCTACGCCCTGCTGGCGACCAGTGCCGACAAGGGTGCTGTGCGTAACAAAGCGATGCTCGACGGGCTGTAAGCCTCAGCTGTCGAAAAGAAAATGCCCCGCCAAGTGCGGGGCATTTTTTTGTCTGGCCGAAATCCCAAAGTCACTGCAGATCAAACTGTGTGCGAGCCTGCTCGCGAATGCGGTATGTCAGAAACGAAGAAGGTGACTGACACTACGCTTTCGCGAGCAGGCTCGCTCCCACATTGGATCGGTGTGGCTTACTGAATCTCCTCCGGTTTGACGATCACCCAGTTCTTGTCCGCTGTCACCGGCAAACCTTCCTTGGCCTGCGCCGCCGCGTGCTTGGCCATCATGCCGTTCAACTGCGTCATGTACTTGTCCTTGCGGTTGACCCACAAGTGAATCCCGCCCTTGGCCACATCGACATCGTGGAACAGCATGTAACCGTCGCTGGTCGGGGTATCGCCGCCAACCAGTACCGGTTTCTTCCACTCGTCGATGTAAGTGAGGATCRCCGCGTGCTTGCCGGCCATCCACGTTGCCGGGGTCCACAGATACGGGGTCAGTTCGAGGCCGAGGTTGGCCTTCTCGTCATATTTGCCGGCGGTAATCTGCTTGCGTGCCGTGGTCAGTTCGTTGGTCTCGCGGTTCTTCAGCAGGGTGGTCACGCCGATGACGTTTTGCGGTTTGACGTTGTAGCCGTACTTCGGATCCGCCGCGACCATGCGCACCAGCTCTTCAGAGGCGGCGGTCATCACGTAGACCTCAATGCCGTTCTCCATCAGCTTGTTGTACAGCTCTTGCTGGCCGGTGAAGATCTTCGGCGGATTGACGTCGAGTTTCTTGACCACATCGCCTTCGTAGTAAGTCGCTGGCACCGGCTTGCCCGAAGCCATCAGCTCATCGACGTAGCCTTTGAGTTCCTTGAGGGTGAAACCGGAGAACACCTGCGCCACCCACGGGTAGCAGACCATGTCGTCGACTTCGCAGAGGCGGTAGTAGTAACTGAACAGGCTTTCCTTGTGGTCGGCGGTGTCCTTGAACGGCATCAGTTTCAGGGAAGGATCAAGCTTGTCGCGGGTGATCAGGCCCTTGTTTTCCATGAACGGCAACAAGGATTCTTCGAGGTCGTAGCGGTAACTGGTGTTGTCCATGTCGAACACCGCGTAGTTACCCTTGTTGGCGTTGGCGGCGATCATCGCGTCCAGCGCCTTGGCCTGATCGGCCGGCCAGTGTTTCAGGTCGGTGGCGAACGCCTGAGTGGCCAGGCCCATGCCCACAGCCAGTGCGACAGCCAGAAATTTCGGTGCGAACTTCATAAGCCTCTTCTCCCTGATTCAAAGAGATCGACGCTAACAAATATGTGTGACAGTCCTCGTCTGTCAGCGACCGCCCTCGTCCCTGTTTGCGCCAGATGCATTGCCGAGAGCGACACGGGCTTATTCCAAAAACGACGGACGCCCTAAGATTTCGGTATTAAATCATTGCAAATCAAGCTGTTAGGCTTGCCGGTTCGCAGCAGCCCCGGAAGGCTGTTGGCACAGTCTTTCCTGGAGATCTCATGAATCTACCGTTGATTCTCAACCTGCTGGTGTTCCTCGCCCTGCTCTTCGGTCTGGCACAAACCCGCCACACCACGTGGAGCCTGGCGAAAAAAGTCCTGCTCGCGCTGGTGCTGGGTGTTGCGTTCGGCGTGGCCCTGCACACCGTTTACGGTGCCGGCAACCCGGTGCTGAAAGCGTCGATCGGCTGGTTCGATCTGGTCGGCAACGGCTACGTGCAGTTGCTGCAAATGATCGTCATCCCGTTGGTGTTCGCCTCGATCCTCAGCGCCGTGGCACGCCTGCACAATGCTTCGTCGCTGGGCAAGATCAGCTTCCTGACCATCGGCACCCTGCTGTTCACCACTGCGATCGCGGCGCTGATCGGCATCGGTCTGACCAACCTGTTCGGCCTCACCGCTGAAGGTCTGGTCGCCGGCACCCAGGAAATGGCCCGTCTGCAAACCATTCAGACCGACTACGCCGGCAAGGTCGCCGACCTGAATGTGCCGCAACTGCTGCTGTCGTTCATCCCGCAAAACCCGTTTGCCGACCTGGCGCGGGCCAAGCCAACCTCGATCATCAGCGTGGTGATTTTCGCCGCGTTCCTCGGGGTCGCAGCGCTGCAACTGCTCAAGGATGACGTCGAGAAAGGTCAGAAAGTGATCAACGCCATCGACACCCTGCAAGCCTGGGTGATGCGTCTGGTGCGTCTGGTGATGAAACTGACCCCGTACGGCGTGCTGGCGCTGATGACCAAAGTGGTCGCCGGTTCCAACCTGCAAGACATCATCAAACTCGGCAGTTTCGTCGTAGTCTCGTACCTCGGTCTGGGCCTGATGTTTGTCGTGCACGGTTTGCTGGTATCGGCGGCCGGGATCAACCCGCTGCGTTTCTTCCGCAAGATCTGGCCGGTGCTGACGTTCGCGTTCACCAGCCGCTCCAGCGCGGCGAGCATTCCGCTGAGCATTGAAGCGCAGACCCGGCGTCTGGGGATTCCGCAGTCGGTGGCGAGTTTTGCTGCATCGTTCGGCGCGACGATTGGCCAGAACGGTTGCGCCGGTTTGTACCCGGCGATGTTGGCGGTGATGGTTGCGCCGACAGTTGGTATCAACCCGCTGGATCCGCTGTGGATTGCGACGCTGGTGGCGATTGTGACCTTGAGTTCGGCGGGTGTTGCCGGTGTGGGTGGCGGCGCGACGTTCGCGGCGCTGATCGTGCTGCCGGCGATGGGCTTGCCGGTGTCACTGGTGGCGTTGCTGATTTCGGTTGAGCCGCTGATCGACATGGGCCGCACGGCGTTGAACGTGAGTGGCTCGATTACCGCTGGGGCGATTACCAGTCAGGTGATGCAGCAGACTGATAAAGAATTGCTGGATGCGGATGAGCATGCGGAGCTGGCTCAGGCTTAAGCTCATCTTTGCCTGATCTGGCCTCTTCGCGAGCAGGCTCGCTCCCACATAGGAATGCGTTTCCCCTGTGGGAGCGAGCTTGCTCCGGGCGGCGTTCCGACGAAGCTCTTAGGCTTTCTCCCAAACCTCAAAGCTGTACGCAGGTTTGTCGCCCTCAGCCGGATTCGGCACATTCGAGACCAGTTTCCACTGCTCCAAATCAAACTCTGGAAACCACGCATCCCCTTCAGGGCTCAACGCCACGCGAGTCAGATACAGACGATCCGCCTGCGCCAGCCCTTGCGCGTACAACTGCGCGCCGCCAATCAGCATCAGCTCATCGACGCCCTGCTCCTTCGCCCATTCCTCGGCGCGAACCACGGCAGCTTCCAGCGACGGATAAACTTCCGCACCTTCGAGCACCAGACTGGCCTGACGGCTGACCACGATGTTCAAGCGCCCCGGCAATGGCCGGCCGAGCGAATCCCAGGTCTTGCGACCCATGATGATCGGCTTGCCCAAGGTGGTGGCCTTGAAGTATTTGAAGTCCCCCGGCAGGTGCCAGGGCATGCTGTTGTCGACGCCGATCACGCGGTTTTCACCGAGGGCTGCGATCAGGCTGAGAGGGAGTGATTTAGTCATGCCGGCGAGGATACCAGAGCCGTGCTTACCCCGATAAGCGCCACAGCGGTTATGCTCAGCGCTCATTTAAGCGACGGGACGCCGCGTGACTGAACTGACTCCACTGCAAAACCTCTGGCTGACCGAGACCGTGCGCCTGCGCGAAGAACACGCAGGCCCCTTGGAAGATCTGGAAGCCAACCGACTGGCGCGCACGGCCGGCGGCGATCTGCCGAGCCGCATTCAGCGCCGGGCTTTATGGCTGGCCGAGCGTGACGGGCTGACGGCTGCCCTCAAACACTGGCTGCAAGGCGCGCGTCTGGCGCTGGTGCTGATGGCGCTACTGGCCTGCGTCACTGGCGCAGGCATGGCATTTTCTGCGCTCGGCGACGGCACACGAGCGGTCAATATTTTCTGGGCGCTGGGCACCTTGCTCGGGGTCAATCTGATCCTCCTGCTGAGCTGGGCGCTGGGCCTGCTTTTCGCTGGCGAACACGGAGCAGCGCTCGGCCGCCTGTGGCTGTGGCTCAGCGAAAAATTTGCCCGGGACGCCAAGGCCGCGCAATTACCCCCCGCATTACTGGTCTTGCTGCAACGCCACAAACTCAATCGCTGGGCGATTGGCACGCTGGTCAATGGCCTGTGGCTGCTGATCATGTTCAGCGCGCTAAGCATGCTGATATTGATGATGGCCACTCGGCAATATGACTTCATCTGGGAAAGCACGCTGCTGGGCGCCGACTTCTTCGCGGCACTGACAGATGCGTTGACGGTCATTCCCCATGCGCTGGGCTGGAGTGCGCCGAGCGTGGACATGATTCGCGTGACGCTGGACACCGATTACAACCGCGTCCTGGTTCGCCAGATGTGGGCGATATGGCTGGTCGGCGCGGTGCTGATCTATGGCGTGCTACCCCGTCTGCTGCTGATGCTGTTCTGCCGTTGGCGCTGGAAGCGTGGTCGGGATCGCTTGCGTCTGGAGCTGAACCTGCCCGGCTACGCGCAACTGCGCGAACGTCTGATGCCAACCAGCGAACGCCTCGGCGTCAACGATCCGGAGCCTGCGCAACTGCACCGCGTCGAAAGCAGCGTCGGCGGACTCGCCAGCGAAGGTGCCTTATTGGTCGCCATCGAACTCGATGAACAACGCCCATGGCCACCCGCACTGCCGAAAAACGTCAGCAACGCCGGCATCCTCGACAGTCGCGAATCGCGCCATAAACTCCTCGAACAACTCAGCCGCTTCCCGCCGGCACGTCTGGCGATTGCCTGCGACCCACGGCGCTCGCCGGATCGCGGCAGCCTCGCCTTGATCGCTGAACTGGCGCGTAGCGCGGGCGAGACTCGCGTGTGGCTGCTGCAAGCGCCACCGGGCGAAGCACTGGATGCCGAGCGCCTCGGCGACTGGCACATCGCGCTGCAACAGCTGGATCTGCAGTTTGCCGATTGCGCACCGTTGAACTGGCTGGAGACTGGCCATGACTGATACCTGGAAAGCGCCGCTGAAACTCGCGGTGGTCGGCCACACCAACGTCGGCAAAACCTCGCTGCTGCGCACGCTGACCCGCGATGTCGGCTTCGGCGAAGTCTCCCATCGCCCGAGTACCACGCGGCATGTCGAGGGTGCGCGGTTGTCGGTGGATGGCGAGCCATTGCTCGACCTCTACGACACGCCGGGACTGGAAGACGCCATCGCCCTGCTCGACTTTCTCGAACGTCTGGAACGCCCCGGCGAACGCCTCGATGGCCCGGCACGGCTGGCGCGATTTCTCGACGGCAGCGAGGCGCGCCAGCGCTTTGAGCAGGAAGCTAAAGTACTGCGGCAATTACTCGCTTCCGACGCCGGTTTGTATGTGATTGATGCCCGCGAACCGGTGCTGGCCAAGTACCGCGACGAACTGGAAGTGCTCGCCAGTTGCGGCAAACCGCTGCTGCCGGTACTGAATTTTGTCAGCAGCGCCAACCATCGCGAGCCAGATTGGCGTGAAGCGCTGGCGCGGCTTGGGCTGCATGCGCTGGTGCGTTTCGACAGCGTGGCGCCGCCAGAAGATGGCGAGCGGCGGCTGTATGAAAGTCTCGCGTTGTTGCTGGAGAATGCTCGGCCACAATTGGAGCGGTTGATTGCCGATCAACAGGCTCAGCGCCTCGCGCGTCAGCAAAGTGCGGCGCGATTGATTGCTGAATTGTTGATCGACTGTGCGGCTTGCCGACGCAGTGTGGTCAGCGAAGCGGAGCAGGAACAGCAAGCGATCAGCGAGCTGCGCAAGGCTGTGCGTCAGCGTGAGCAGAAGTGTGTTGAGGCGTTGCTCAAGCTGTATGCGTTCCGCCCGCAAGATGCGGCGGCGAGTGATTTGCCGCTGCTGGATGGACGTTGGGGCGATGATTTGTTCAACCCTGAGACCTTAAAGCAACTCGGCGTGCGCGTGGGTGGCGGCATTGCTGCCGGTGCGGCGGCGGGGGCTGGTGTGGATTTGCTGGTTGGCGGGATTACCCTCGGCGCTGCGGCGTTGGCTGGGGCGATTGCCGGTGGTGCGCTGCAGACGGCGCGTAGTTATGGCAGTCGCTTGCTGGGCAAGATCAAAGGGCAGCGTGAGCTGACGGTGGATGACGGGGTGTTGCGGCTGCTGGCGTTGCGTCAGCGGCAGTTGGTGTTGGCGCTGGATCAGCGTGGGCATGCGGCGATGGATGCGGTTCAGGTGGCGACACCGCAGGACAAGACCTGGCGCGAGGGCAAGTTGCCGGAGGCATTGAGCAAGGCGCGGGCGCATCCGCAGTGGTCGTCGCTCAATCCGCAGGCGAAATTGAATCAAGCGGAACGGCAGGAGCAGATTGAGGCGTTGGTTGATCGGGTGCTTGAGCTTTAGATCGCTACCCCCTCACCCCAGCCCTCTCCCCCAAGGGGTAGAGGGGGAAGGGAGCAGATCTCCAGCCTTTTCAAAACCTGAGTTCGGCTGGATATTTCAGGTCGATGTATCACCTGAGAACAACTCCGTAGGCGCCCTCTCCCTCCGGGCGAGGGCTGGGCGGGCGGCGATCCGATGAGGGTGACAATCACTCGGCCGACAACAAAACCTCAGCCTTGCGCTTGAGAACCGCCAAATCGATCACCGGCACCGCCATCTCCTTGGCCAACTCATCCCACTGGCGCATCCGCAGACTGACCGCACACAACGGATCCCGCGCAAACTCATCAGCCTCAGCCTCCGTCATCACCCCTCCCTGATACTCCAACGTCCTACGGCTCGCCTCACTCAGCCGATCAAAATACCCCGGCTCACGCAACGTCAAATACCGCTTGGCCTGCACGTGATATTCCACCAGCCGCGCCATGCGCTCGCTGAACCCGGCCTCACGCAAATAGTCCGCACCCAGCCGTTCATGACTGACCACGCCAAAGCCGCCCATGTTCTCCGCGCCCTCGGCACACAGGTGGCCGATGTCATGGAAGAACGCCGCCAGCACCACTTCGTCATCGAAGCCTTCGGCCATCGCCAACTCAGCGGCCTGGGACATGTGCTCGATCTGCGACACCGGCTCGCCGATGTAATCGCTAGTGCCAAAGCGCTCATACAAGCCGAACACCCGGGCGACGACTTGCTCGTGACCTGTCATCAATCTTCCTCCAGCAACTGCGCGATATTGCGCTCAGCCAACGCCGGGCCGACGCTCATGCCGACGCCGGTGTGCATCAGCGCCACACTTAGCCCCGCTGCCGGGCGCAGGAACGAGAACGGCCCCGGCCCCCGGGAACCATAGACGCCCTGCCAGCGCTCGACCACTTGCACCTTGCAGCCCAGCGTCTGCTCGGCCAGTTCGAGCATCCAGTCATCCACCTGCTCGGCGTTGAACGGTGAAGGGTCGCTGCCGTAATGGTGCGAGTCGCCGATGATCAGTTCGCCGTAAGGCGTCGGGCTGATCAGCAGGTGGATGCCGTTGTCGTGCAGGTGCGGTTGCTCACGGAGGATTTGCGCCTGCACCGCCGCCGCTTCCGGCAGATCGGCGAAGGCGCCGTAATGCACGCAACTGAGGCCGGTGAGCAAGGCGTGTTGCAGATTCAGTTCGGTCTGCGGTTTGGCGCGGAGCATTTGCAGGCGGCAGATTTGCGGGTCGAGTGCGGCGATCGGCTCGGCCAGCAGGGTCTGATAGTCGTGGCCGGAGCAGACGATAATCTGCTTCGCCGTAAAGCTGCCGACGGTGCTGTGCAGACGCCCCGGTTCGACGTCGCGCACCAGCGTGGAGAAATGAAACGCCACACCAAGGTCGCGGCGCAGATAATCGATCAGTGCCGGAATCGCTTCGCGCGAATACAGCTGTTGATCGTCCATACCGTGCAACGCGGCGCGGTGGTGGCTGAACTGACCGTGATACAGATCGCGCAAGGCAGCGCCGCGCAGCAACTGGATGTTGTAACCGTGTTCCACGGCGCGACCGTTGCAGAAGGCTTCGAGCAGATGTTCTTCGGCTTCAGTGCGGGCGAACAGATAGGAACCGTTGCGCTTGATTTGCAAACCGGCGAGCTGCGCCCAGTCGCCCCATATTTCGCGGCTGGCCTTGGCCAGTTCGAGCATTGGGCCCGGCGGTTGGCCGGTGACCAAGGCCTGACCGAAGTTGCGCACCGAAGCGCCGAGGGGGGTGGCGGTGCGTTCGAAAACGGCGACCTTGAGGCCGCGTTTGGCGGCGGCGTAGGCGTGGGACAGGCCAAGGATGCCGGCGCCGACGATCAGCAAGTCTTGTTGTTGTGTCATGAAGCTACCTCAATGATCGTTCCCACGCTCTGCGTGGGAATGCAGCCAAGGACGCTCTGCGTCCATAGTGACGCGGAGCGTCACGGGATTCATTCCCACGCGGAGCGTGGGAACGATCGGCAACGGTTACTTGGCGGCGACTTTCTCGGACTTGCCGTCATAACGCTTGCGCCACTCGGTGAGGATCTCGTCGCGATTCTTCGAGGCCCAGGCAAAGTCGTTCTTGATCAGGCGTTGCTCATAATCCGCCGGCAATTCGGTCTGCGGCTTGGCGATCCCTGGCTGCGCGAGGACAGCGAAGTTCTCCTTGTACAGATCCATCGCCTCAGCACTCGCTGAGAAGTCAGCCAGTTTCTTGGCTGCCTCTTCATGCGGCGTACCTTTGATCACCGCCGTCGCTTCGATCTCCCAACCCAGACCTTCCTTCGGCAGAATGATGTCCAGCGGCGCGCCCTGACGCTTGAGCTGTACTGCCGGGTATTCAAAGGAAATACCAATCGGGAATTCGCCCGCCGCTGCCAGTTTGCAAGGCTTGGAACCGGAGTGAACGTACTGGCCGATGTTCTGGTGCAGACCGTCCATATAGGCCCAGCCCTGCTTCTCGCCGAAGGTTTGCAGCCAGGCGCTGACGTCGAGGAAACCGGTGCCGGACGACGCCGGGTTGGGCATGACGATCTTGCCCTTGTACTCAGGTTTGGTCAGGTCCTGCCAGCTCACGGGCTTGCTCAGGCCCTGCTTCTCGGCCTCGACGGTGTTGAAGCAAATGGTCGCGGCCCAGACGTCCATGCCGACCCACGCTGGCGGGTTCGCGGCGTCGCGGTAGTTCGCGCCGATCTTGCCGAGGTCCTTTGGCGCGTAGCTCTGCAACATGCCTTGCTGATCGAGGATCGCCAGACTGGAAGCCGCGAGGCCCCACACCGCATCAGCCTGCGGACGGGCCTTCTCGGCGAGCAGCTTGGCGGTGATGATCCCGGTGGAATCACGCACCCACTTGATCTCGACGTCCGGGTTGGCCTTTTCGAAGGCTTCTTTGTAGGACTTCAATTGCTCGGCCTCGAGGGCGGTGTACACCGTCAACTCGGTTTTTGCCGCGAAGGCATTCAGGCTGAAAGTAGCGAGCACAGCAGCGGCCAGGGCCATAGGCTTGAACATGATCGTTTTCCTGTAATGAGTTGAACGGGGTTGGAATCAGTGACCGGGCGCGGTTTGCCGCCAGGCTTGAGAACGGCGCAGCAAGCCGCGCGAAGCCCACGCCAGCAGCAAGGACACGCCCGCCGAGGTGAACAGAATCAGGGTCGACATCGCCGCCGCACCGCCGACGTTGCCGGCGTCATCCATATTCAGCACCGCGACCGCCGCAAGGATGGTGTCGGGGCTGTAGAGGAAGATCGCAGCAGAAACCGTGGTCATCGCCGAGACGAACAGGTAGCGCACGATGTCGAGCAGCGCCGGCAGGCAGATCGGCACAGTGACACGCAGGTAGTGGCGGTACAGCGGCGCTTTGAGCGACAGCGCGGCGGCTTCGAACTCGGCGTCGAGTTGGCGCAGCGCGGTGGTCGCGGTCATTTGTGCGGTGGTCAGGTAGTGCGCAATCGTGCAGACGATCAGCAGCGTCATCGTCCCGTAGAGCACATGCAGCGGGTTACCCGTGAGGTTGAAGAAGAAGACGTAACCCAGACCGAGCACCAGCCCCGGCACCGCCATCGGCACAAAACTGAGCATGCGCAGGGCCAGATTGAGGCCGCGTTGGCTGCGGGTTTTCTCCATGAGGTAAGCGCCGGTGAAAATCAGCACGCTGCCGATCAACGCCGTGCCCAACGCCATCTTCAGACTGTTGCTGTAGGCCAGCCAGCCCCCGCCGGCGGTTTCGTTGAACTGATAGTGGTTGAGCGACAGCGACAGGTTGTATGGCCAGAACTTCACCAGCGAGGAAAACACCGCCATGCCGAACACCAGAATCAACGCGGCGCTGATCAGCACAACAATCGCCAGATAGCAGCCATCGCGCAGTTTCGACGGTGCCGGTTTGAACACCTGCGCACGCCCGCTCATGGAATCGCCGTGTCGCCGACGCAACCACGCATCGACGCCGAAGCTGAACAGCGCCGGCAGCAACAGCACCATGCCGATCAACGCGCCGCGACCGAATTGCTGTTGGCCGACCACGGCTTTGTAGGCTTCCAGCGCCAGCACTTGATAGTCGCCACCGACCACCACCGGCACGCCGAAATCGGTGATGGTCAGGGTGAACACCAGACAGAATGCGGCGAACACCGCTTGGCGAGTGGCCGGCCAGGTGATGCTGCGGAAAGCCTTGGCGGGACTGGCGCCCATGCTCGACGCAGCATCAAACAGACGCGCATCGGCCAGCGACAGCGCCGAGAGCAAAATCATCAATGCATGCGGGAAGGTGTAAATCACCTCACCCAGCACAATCCCCCAGAACCCGTAGATGTTGTCCGAGAGCAGGCCGCGCAACATGCCCTGGTTGCCGAACAGATAGACCAACGCAATCCCCGGTAACATCGACGGTGCCATCAGCGGCAGCAACGAAATGCCGCGCCAGATGCCCTTCACCGGAATCATTGTGCGTTGCAGCGCGTAGGCAAACAGGTAGGCCAGCGGTACGACGATGGCCGCGACGCTGAGGGAAACTTTCAGGCTGTTGCCGAGCAGCCAGTGGAAATTCTCGCTGCTCACCAGCTCCTTCGCCGCGAGCCAGCCACCGCCCTGCCCGGCTTCACTGCTGAAGCCGCGCCAGAAGATCGCCAGCAACGGCAGCAACACCGCGACGCCAAGCAACAGCAGCAAGAGAAGCTTGCCGCCGACGACAAAAACGCGGTCGCCAATCTCGGCTTTCGAGGACTGTCGCACCTGCTTGTGCGGTAGCGGCAGCGCGAGGTTGCTGTTCATCAGGCAAACACCTGCAGGCTGCGCGGCGGCAAGGCGACCATGATTTGCTGGGCGCCGAGGCGCGGCATGGCTTCCGGCGCGAGTTCGGCGAGCAGTGCGTGGCCCGGCAACTGATCGAGTTCGAAGCTCATGCGGCAGCGGTTGCCGAGGAAGGTGATCTCGCGGACTTTGGCCGGGAACAGGTTTTCTTCGTGCACCGGCGGATTGACGTTGATCGCTTCCGGGCGGCAGAACAACCGGCCCGAGGCGCGCTGGATGCTGCCGTCGCTGAGGCGCAGGTTCATTCCGCCAACCTGCGCGTGAGTGTCGCTGCTGCGCTGGAACGGCAGCCAGTTGCCCTGACCAACGAACTCGGCCACGAACGGTGTGGCCGGGCGGTTGTAGATTTCCTGCGGGGTGGCGTACTGCTCGACGCGGCCGTTGTTCATCACGGCGATGCGGTCGGCCATCAGCATGGCTTCGTCCTGATTGTGCGTGACCATCAGCGTGGTGATGCCGAGGTTGCGTTGCAGCTGGCGCAGTTCGGTGCACAGATGCTCGCGGACGCGGGCGTCGAGGGCGGACATCGGTTCATCGAGCAACAACAGCGATGGTGCTGGTGCCAAGGCCCGAGCAAGAGCAACGCGCTGTTGCTGGCCGCCGGACAATTGGCCGGGGAATTTTTTCTCGCTGCCAGTGAGGCCGACCAGTTCGAGCATCTGCCCGACGCGACGGCGTACTTCATCACGACCGCTGCCAGCGAGGCCGTAGGCAATGTTCGCTTCGACGGTCAGATTGGGGAACAGCGCGTAGGACTGGAACAGAATCCCGTAGTCGCGGGCTTGTGGGGCAAGGTGCGAAACGTCGCGGTCGCCGAGGTACAGCTCGCCACTGTCCTGCTTCTCCAGACCGGCGATGCAGCGCAGCAACGTGGTCTTGCCGCAGCCCGACGGGCCGAGCAGGCACACCAGCTCACCGGCGGCGACGTCGAGGGAGACGTTATCCAGCGCAGTGAACGCGCCGAAGCGTTTCTGTACGCCGCGCACTTTCATCGGCGCACCGGGGTTGGTCAGGGCAGTTGCGATGGCAGGATTCATGGACAGACCTCATCAAGCAGATGGGGCCAATCCTAGAGTTGTAATGCGTCCGTCATGTGGCAGTGAGGCAAAAACTGGTGATAGTGGTATTCGGGGATTTTGGTTCACCAGAGATCGTTCCCACGCTCTGCGTGGGAATGCCTCATCGGACGCTCCGCGTTCGGCTGTTGGGACGCAGAGCGTCCCGGGCTGCATTCCCACGCGGAGCGTGGGAACGATCATTACGCGGGGGACATTTCCTGCGCCAACCCGAGGAACGCCGCCGGCAACCGCGCGCCTTTGCGCTCTTTCAGGCAATACAGATACTCCGGAATCTGCGGCGCATTTTCGATCGTCAACACGCGCAACTGCGGATCATGCGGCACTTCCTGACGGGCAATGATGCTGATGCCGATATTGCGCAGTACCGCCTCACGGATCGACTCACGGCTGCCAATCTCCAGCAACGGACCGAAACTCACCCCGGCGCTGGCCAGCAACTCTTCAGTCAGCCGCCGCGTCGTTGACCCGGTTTCGCGCATCAACAAGGTATGCCCGGCCAGTGCGCTCAATGTCACATGATCATGGGCCGCCAGCGGATGGTTGCGATGCACCGCCAACACCAGTGGATCAGTGCCGAGCACCCGGCGAATCAATCGCGCATCGTCGAGCAACTGTGACGAAGCGGCGACGTCCACTCGGTAATCCTCCAGCGCTTCGAGCACTTGCTGCGAGTTACCGATTTCCACCGACACTTCCACCTGCGGCAAGCGCTCGCGGAAGGTCTTCACCAGATCGAGGATGTAATACGGCGCCGTCGCGGCAATGCGCAAAGTACCCTGCACCTGACCGCTGTTGCGCAGGAAGAACTCGATGTCGGCCTCCTGCTGCAACAGCGTCTTGACCATCGGCAGCAACCGCGCACCTTCGTCGCTGACGCTCAGACGCCGGCCGCCACGGTAGAACAGCTCCACCGAATACTGGCTTTCCAGATTGCGGATCTGCGTGGTCACGGTCGGTTGGCTGAGGCCGAGTTTTTTCGCCGCCAGCGTGATGCTGCCCAGGCGGGCGACCATGTAAAACGCTTTCAGCTCGGCACTCAGCACAACCTTTCCTCATCTATTTGCGCAGCAGGCGCAAACCGTTGAACACCACCAACAGGCTCACGCCCATGTCGGCGAACACCGCCATCCACATGGTGGCGAGCCCGGCGAAGGTTACCCCAAGAAAGATAGCCTTGATCACCAGTGCCAACGCAATGTTCTGTTTCAGGATGCTTGCGGTATTGCGCGACAGGCTGATGAATGCCGGAATCTTGCGCAGATCGTCGTCCATCAGGGCGACATCGGCGGTTTCAATCGCGGTGTCGGTACCGGCCGCGGCCATGGCAAAACCAATCTCGGCGCGGGCCAGTGCCGGCGCGTCGTTGATGCCGTCGCCGACCATGCCGACTCGGCGGCCCTGTGCATAAAGCTCTTCGATGGCTTGCAGCTTGTCGGTCGGCAGCAAGTCGCCACGCGCTTCGTCGATCCCGACCTGTGCGGCAATCGCTTGGGCGGTGTGGACGTTGTCGCCGGTGAGCATCAGGGTTTTCACCCCGAGTTCATGCAATTGGCGGATCGCTTCGCGGCTGGTTTCCTTGACGGTGTCGGCCACAGCGAACAGTGCCAACGGGCCGGAGCTGTCGAGCAGCAACACCACGGATTTGCCCTGTTTCTCCAGCGCGAAGAGTTTTTCTTCCAGCGCCGGCGAGCACAGGCCGAGTTCTTCGACCAGACGATGGTTGCCCAAGTGGTAGGTCTGGCCGTTGATGTCGCCTTTGACGCCCCGCCCGCCCAGCGCTTCGAAGTTATCCACAATCAGCGCGGCGAAGTTTTTATCCACAGCAGCGTTGGCGATGGCCAGCGACACCGGGTGATCGGAGCGACCGGCCAAGGCAGCGGCAATTGCCGGTGCGGTGGTATCGGCGGTTGGATCGAGCGACAGGTAATCGGTCTGCACCGGTTTGCCGTGGGTGATCGTCCCGGTTTTATCCAGCGCCAGATAATCCAGTTTGAAGCCGCCCTCCAGGTACACGCCGCCCTTGACCAGAATGCCTTTGCGCGCAGCTGCCGCAAGGCCGCTGACAATGGTCACCGGGGTCGAAATCACCAATGCACATGGGCACGCGACCACCAGCAACACCAGCGCACGGTAGATCCAGTCAAACCACACAGCGCCCATGAACAGCGGCGGAATGATCGCCACGGCCAAGGCAAATACGAACACCACGGGCGTGTAGATTTTCGAGAACTGATCGACGAAGCGCTGGGTCGGCGCACGCGCGCCTTGGGCCTGCTCGACGGCGTGGATGATCCGCGCAAGAGTCGAGTTGTTCGCCGCTGCGGTCACCGCGTATTCCAGTGAACCGGCCTGGTTGATGGTGCCGGCGAAAACTTTGTCGCCGACAGTTTTCTCCACCGGCAGGCTCTCACCGGTGATCGGCGCCTGATCGATGGTCGAACTGCCGCTGACCACTTCACCGTCCAGCGCGATGCGCTCGCCGGGTTTCACTCGCACGCGGGCGCCGAGCTCGACACTTTTCACGTTCTGCTCAATCCACGAACCGTCAGCCTGCAACACCGTGGCTTGCTCCGGCGTCATCTGCATCAGACCACTGATCGCGTTGCGCGCACGGTCCAGCGAGCGCGCTTCGATCAACTCGGCGACGGTGAACAGGAACATCACCATCGCCGCTTCCGGCCACTGGCCGATGAGGATGGCACCGGTGACGGCGATGCTCATTAGCGCGTTGATGTTGAGGTTGCGGTTCTTCAGGGCGATCCAGCCCTTTTTATAGGTGCTCAAGCCACCGCTGAGGATCGACACCAGCGCGATGATCGCCACCACCCAGGTGGGCGCGGCGTTGGTGAAGTGGATGACTTCGGCAGCGAGGGCGCCGACACCGGACAGCGCCAAGGGCCACCAGTGCTTTTTCAATGGCGCCGGGGCCGGTGCTTCGACGCCCGCCTCCAGGGGCTCGGCGTGCATGCCGAGGGATTTGATCGCTTCGGTGATCGGCTCAGTGCCCGGCAGGTTATGGGTCACGCCGAGTACGCGGTTGATCAGGTTGAATTCCAGTTGCTGCACGCCGGCGAGTTTGCCGAGCTTGTTCTGGATCAGCGTCTGCTCGGTCGGGCAGTCCATCGCCTCGATGCGGAAACTGCTCAGCCGCGCGTCAGCGCTGGTCTTTTCGCTCAGTTGCACCAGCGCAGGCGCGGCGGCTTTCGACGAGCAGCAGGAATCTTCGTGCGCATGAACCGATGCCGGCGCAGCGACTTTCGATCCGCAGCAAGCATCGCCACCCTGTGAATGTTTATGCACAGGCTGCAATTTATGACTGTGATCGTGTCCGTCGCCGGGCTTGTGGGTGTGCTGGGAATCGCTCATTGGTCGCGTCCATGAAGGTGCCTGTTGCCAAGTAAAGACCCTGTAGCCACTATAGGGTCAAGCACCCTTTTGGAGATTGTCGTCATGAAGATTGGAGAACTGGCCAAACTCACCGACTGCGCCGTGGAAACCATCCGCTACTACGAGCGCGAAAACCTCCTGCCGGAACCAGCGCGCAGCGACGGCAACTACCGCGTCTACACCCAGGCCCACGCCGAACGCCTGACCTTCATCCGCAACTGCCGCACCCTCGACATGACCCTCGAAGAAATCCGCAGCCTGCTGGCCATGCGTGATAGCCCGCAGGATCAGTGTGAAAGCGTGAATACGCTGATCGACGAGCACATCCAACATGTGAAGGCGCGGATTGATGGCTTGTTGGCGTTGCAGACACAACTGCTCGACCTGCGCCAACGTTGTGGCGAAGGGCCGATGGCCGATCAATGCGGAATTTTGCAGCGCCTGGAAGTCAGTGGCGGGGTTGTCGCGACGGAGGTTGAGCATTCCCACGTAGGCCGCAGCCACGGCCACTGACGTTGGCGCTCGTTCCCATGCTCCGCGTGGGAATGCCGCCATGGACGCTCCGCGTCCAAAGTGACGCGGAGCGTCACGGGATTCATTCCCACGCAGAGCGTGGGAACGATCCTGCTGACTAGACCGCCATTGGCGCGGTCATTGGCGCGTGGTGTTCGTAGCCTTCCAGCGAGAAATCGCTCGGCTCGACCAGCTCCAGCCACTCTGGCTGATAAACACCGGTCTTGGCAAACTCCGGCACACGATCCGAGATCTTCAGCTTCGGCATGGCGAACGGCTCGCGCTTGAGCTGTTCGTTGAGCATGTCCAGGTGGTTCTCGTAGACGTGCGCATCACCGATGAAATAGGTGAACCAGCGCGGCGTGTAGCCAGTCAGGCGACCGATCAGGCTCAGCAGCGCGGCGCCTTCGGTGAGGTTGAACGGCGTGCCCAGACCCAGATCGTTGGAGCGGATGTAGAGGGTCAGAGAAATCTCTTTGGTCTCGACATTCGGGTGGAACTGGTACAGCAGGTGGCACGGCGGCAGGGCCATTTCATCGAGCTGGGCGACGTTCCAGCCGTGGAACAGAATGCGGCGGCTGCCCGGATCGTTGATGATCGTGTCGACGCACTGACGCACCTGGTCGATGGCTTTGTACAGCACCACGTAGGCCTGGCCGTCTTCTTCGCCTTGAGCGATCTGCTTGTAGCCGTTGGCCAGGGTTTGTTCGATGGCGGCGGTGTTGCTCAGCGGGATCTGCTTGTACGCCGGCCATTTGCGCCATTGCACGCCGTAGATTTCGCCGAGGTCGTCGTCGCCCTGACGGAACGGGTTGGCCAGCCACTGCGCGTTTTCGTTGGCGTTCTGGTCCCAGACCTTGCAGCCCAGCGCCCGGAATTCAGCGGCGTTGTTCACGCCACGGAGAAACCCGCACATCTCGCCGATGGCCGATTTGAAGGCCATTTTGCGCGTGGTGATCGCCGGAAAACCTTCCTGAAGATCGAAACGCAGCATCGCACCCGGGAAGCTGATGGTGTTGATACCGGTGCGGTTGGCTTGTTTGGTGCCGTTCTGAATGACGTGCGAGACCAGTTCGAGATATTGCTTCATGAGTTACCTGTGTCCTTTGAGCCCCGGCGTCGCGCGCCGGGGTTCGTAGTTTAAGCCGTCGGCGCGAGCGGTGCTGCCGGTGCGCGACGATAGGCCAGCCAGATCAGGAACAGCCCGCCGACGATCATCGGCACGCAGAGTACTTGGCCCATGGTCAGCCAGTTCCAGGCCAAGTAGCCGAGCTGCGCATCCGGCACGCGGACGAACTCGACGATGAACCGGAAGATGCCGTAGAACAGCGCGAACATGCCCGAGACGGCCATGGTCGGACGCGGCTTGCGCGAGAAAATCCACAGGATCAGGAACAGCGCCACGCCCTCGAGCGCGAACTGATACAGCTGCGACGGGTGACGCGGCAGTTGCGCCGGATCGCTGAATGGCGGGAAGACCATGGCCCACGGCACGTCGGTCGCCTTACCCCACAACTCGGCGTTGATGAAGTTGCCGATACGCCCGGCGCCCAGGCCGATCGGCACCATTGGTGCGACGAAGTCCATCAACTGGAAGAACGACTTGCCGTTACGCTTGCCGAACCACAGGGCCGCGAGCATCACGCCGATGAAACCGCCGTGGAACGACATGCCGCCCTTCCACACTTCGAAAATCAGCGTCGGGTTGGCCAGGTAGGCACTCAGATCGTAGAACAGCACGTAACCCAGACGTCCGCCGACGATCACGCCCATCGACATCCAGAAGACCATGTCGGAGAGTTTCTCCTTGGTCCAGGTCGGGTCGAAACGGTTGAGCCGGCGCGACGCCAGCAGCCACGCACCGCCGATGCCGACGAGGTACATGAGACCGTACCAGTGGATTTTCAGCGGACCGATGGCCAGGGCCACCGGGTCGATCTGCGGGTAAGGCAGCATTGCGACTCCTCGTTAGAGTTGAAACCAAAATTCCCGGGCGACGCTGCCACCACAGGATTAAGCCAGGATTGCGAAGTGGTTAAAGCAAGAAGCTCAGACCCACGCTGAACAGCAAAGCGGCGAACAGCCGTTTCAGCAAGCGCGGCGACAACCGATGTGCCAAACGCGCGCCGATGCGGGCGAAAACCATGCTGGTCAGGGCGATGCCCAGCAGCGCCGGTAAATAAACAAAACCGAGACTATGCGGTGGCAACAACGGATCGTGCCACCCCAGAATCATGAAACTTAATGCACTGACCAGGGCGATCGGCAGACCGCAGGCCGATGAGGTTGCCACGGCTTGCTGCATCGGCACGCTGCGCCAGGTCAGGAACGGCACGGTCAGCGAACCGCCGCCCACGCCAAAAATCGCCGAGGCCCAACCGATCACACTGCCGGCCACGGTCAGACCGAGTTTACCCGGCACCGTTCGGCTGGCCTTGGGTTTGATGTCCAGCGCCAGTTGCACCGAGATGATCAAGGCGAAAACGCCGATGATCTTTTGCAGGTGCGGGCCAGAAATCGCTTCAGCGGTCAGCGCGCCAAAACCGGCCCCCAACAGAATGCCGACGGCCATCCACATGAAGATCGGCCAGCGCACTGCGCCTCGACGGTGATGCTCACGCACGGCGTTGACCGAGGTGAAGATGATCGTCGCCAGCGAAGTGCCGACCGCCAGATGCGTGAGGATCGACTGATCGAAGCCCTGCAAGGTGAAACTGAACACCAGCACCGGCACGATGATGATCCCGCCGCCAACCCCGAACAGCCCGGCCAGCACGCCCGCACAGGCGCCCAGCGCCAGATAGAGCAGAAATTCCATGACCGTCTCCCCAGACCGCATCCGCAAAACCGGAGCGGCATGGTAACGGATGCACACCCTTTGGCTCCACTGGCGATGGATGCACGGACGCCGGATGCGTAGAGTGAGCAAAAAACACACAAGGACCACCTTATGTGCCTGATTGTTTTCGCCTGGCGCCCGGGCCATGCCCAGCCGCTGATCGTCGCGGCCAACCGTGACGAGTTCTACGCCCGGCCAAGCCTGCCACTGGCGCCATGGCCAGAGGCGCCGCATGTTCATGCCGGACGTGATCTTGAGGCCGGCGGGAGTTGGCTGGGGATTGGCGCCAACGGGCGCTTTGCCGCGCTGACCAATATCCGCGATCCGCAGCAGGCGCCTGCGCGTAAGTCGCGGGGTGAGTTGGTGGCGCGGTTTCTGACCGGCGATGCGTCGATTGATGATTATTTGAGCGAAGTGGTCGGGCGTGCGGCGGAATATGCCGGGTTTAATCTGCTGCTCGGTAATAGTCATGAGCTGTGGCACTTCAATGCGCGGATGTCGGAGCCAGTAATGCTGGGATTGGGGGTTTACGGATTATCCAATGCCGGGCTGGATACGCCGTGGCCGAAGTTGCTCAAGGCCAAGGCAGCGTTAGGTGCAGTGCTGGATGATCCGACGCCTGCGCGGTTGTTGGGGTTGTTGAGTGATGCGCAGGTTGCGCCGTCGGCTGAGCTGCCGGATACAGGGGTGGGGTTGGCGACTGAGACTTTGTTGTCGAGTGTGTTTATTGCCAGTCAGAGTTATGGGACGCGGGCGAGTACGGCGTTGATCGTTCAGGCGGACGGGACTCGGCGGATGGTGGAGCGGAGTTTTGGGCCGTATGGCGGGCATCTTGGGGAAGTTGAGGTTTGTGTCTAAGAGCTGACCCTCACCCCAGCCCTCTCCCGGAGGGAGAGGGGGCCGATCGAGGTGTCTTGCGCCATACACCGACCTGAAAGACCGAGTCGATTATGGATTCGGCACAGCACTATCAGGTCGGGGCGCTTCGATTATGGATTCAGCACAGCCCTTTCAGGTCGGCGTAAGTCCGCAGCATCCCCGGATCAGTCCCCTCTCCCTCTGGGAGAGGGTTAGGCGGGCGGCGTTCCGATGAGGGGCTTTTGATTCAGAGGGCCTTGACCACCGCCGGCGGATGCATCTTCGACAACCCAAGGTTCTTCAGCGCCAATTGCAGCGAGCTGTGGATAACTTGCGGGTTGTCGATAGTCATCAGCTCCGCCAGCAATTCCTGAGCCTTGCTCAGATTGACCTGACGCAGCATCCACTTCACTTTCGGCAAGTTGGTGGCGTTCATCGACAGGCTGTCGAAGCCCATCGCCATCAACAGCACTGCCGCCGCCGGATCACCGGCCATTTCGCCGCAGATACTCACCGGTTTGCCTTCGGCATGGGCATCGCGCACCACGGTCTGCAGGGCTTGCAGCACCGCCGGATGCAGGTAGTCGTAGAGATCGGCCACACGCGGGTTGTTACGGTCGACCGCCAGCAAATACTGGGTCAAGTCGTTGGAACCGACGGACAGGAAGTCGACCATCCGCGCCAGCTCCTTGGTCTGGTACACCGCTGCCGGGATCTCGATCATCACGCCGATCGGCGGCATCGGCACGTCGGTGCCTTCGTCGCGCACTTCGCCCCAGGCCCGGTGGATCAGGTGCAGGGCTTCTTCGAGTTCGTGGGTGCCGGAGATCATCGGCAGCAGAATCCGCAGGTTGTTCAGGCCTTCGCTGGCCTTGAGCATCGCGCGGGTCTGCACCAGGAAGATTTCCGGGTGGTCGAGGGTGACGCGAATGCCGCGCCAGCCGAGGAACGGGTTGTCTTCCTTGATCGGGAAGTACGACAGCGACTTGTCACCGCCGATGTCGAGGCTGCGCATGGTCACCGGTTGCGGGTGGAACGCGGCGAGCTGCTCGCGGTAGATCGCCAGTTGTTCCTTCTCGCTCGGGAAGCGCTGGTTGATCATGAACGGCACTTCGGTGCGGTACAGGCCGACACCTTCGGCGCCACGCTTCTGCGCCCGCGCCACATCGGCCAGCAGGCCGGTGTTGACCCACAGCGGCATGCGGTGGCCATCGAGGGTCACGCACGGCAGGTCACGCAGGGTGTCGAGGCCCAGCGCCAGTTGTTTCTCTTCTTCGACGACTTCGGCGAACTGCTTGCGCAGCACTTCGCTCGGGTTGGTGTAAACCTCACCGCGTGTGCCGTCGACGATCATTTCGATGCCGTCGACCTTGGCGTACGGCAGGTCGACCAGACCCATCACCGTCGGAATGCCCATCGCTCGGGCGAGGATCGCGACGTGCGAGTTACCCGAGCCGAGTACCGAGACCAGACCGACCAGCGTGCCTTCCGGCACCTCGCCGAGCATCGCCGGCGTCAGTTCTTCGCTGACCAGAATGGTTTTTTCCGGGTAGACCAGGTTCTGCTGGCGCTCTTCCTGCAAGTAGGCGAGCAGACGGCGACCAAGGTCTTTGACGTCCGAGGCACGCTCACGCAGGTAGGCGTCGTCCATCAATTCGAAACGGTTGACGTGTTCCGTGACCACCTGACGCAGCGCGCCCTGGGCCCACTGGCCAGTCTTGATCACGGTGGTGATTTCGCTGCCCAGCGAGGCATCGTCGAGCATCATCAGGTAGACGTCGAACAGTGCGCGTTCTTCCGGACGCAGTTGGGTCGCGAGTTTGGCGGACAACGCGCGCATGTCGGCGCGCACGCCTTCGATGGCGGTCTTGAACAGCGCCAGTTCAGCGTCGATGTCGGTGATGGTCTTGTCGGGCACCACGTCGAGATCGGCCGGCGGCAGCATGACCACCGCGGTACCGACCGCCGCACCCGGCGAGCCCGGCACGCCGACGAACTTGGCTTCTTGAATACCCTTGCCCTGACGGCCCAGACCACGGATCGAACCGGTGGCCTCGGCATGGGCGATAACGCCTGCAAGCTGGGCGCTCATGGTCACGAGGAAGGCTTCTTCACCCTCGTCGAACTGGCGGCGTTCTTTTTGCTGGATGACCAACACGCCGACGACGCGGCGGTGGTGAATGATCGGTGCACCGAGGAACGAGGCGTAACGCTCTTCACCGGTTTCGGCGAAGTAGCGGTAGCGCGGGTGATCCGCAGCGTTTTCGAGGTTCAGGGGTTCTTCACGCGTGCCGACCAGACCGACCAGACCTTCGTTGGGTGCCATGCTGACCTTGCCGATCGAGCGCTTGTTCAAGCCCTCGGTGGCCATCAGGACGAAGCGGTTGGTCTCGGGATCAAGCAGGTAGACCGAGCAGACCTGGCTGCCCATGGCCTCTTTGACGCGCAACACAATAATCCCCAACGCCGCCTTGAGATCCTTGGCGGAGTTAACTTCCTGGACGATCTTGCGCAGCGTATTGAGCATGGCTCGGGGTCGAACTCCGTCGTCAGTCGCGCGCTAAAAGGCGCGGGGCAAGCTCTTTGAGGGCGCGGCGATACACCTCGCGCTTGAATGTCACCACCTGGCCCAACGGATACCAATAGCTGACCCAGCGCCAGCCATCGAACTCCGGTTTACCGGTCAAATCCATCCGCACCCGCTGCTCGTTGGAGATCAGGCGCAGGAGAAACCATTTCTGTTTCTGGCCGATGCACAGCGGTTGGCTGTGCGTACGCACCAGACGTTGCGGCAAACGATAGCGCAACCAGCCCCGGGTACAGGCCAGTATTTCAACATCTTCACGTTCCAGGCCAACTTCTTCGTTCAGCTCGCGGTACAAGGCGTCTTCCGGCGTCTCTTCAGGGTTGATTCCCCCTTGCGGAAACTGCCAGGCATCTTGATTGATACGGCGAGCCCATAGCACCTGGCCGGCGTCATTCGTCAGAATGATCCCGACATTGGGGCGGAAACCATCGGGGTCGATCACGGCAACAACCTCGCAAACGCATGTCGCCGCATTGTTCCACAAAGGTTGATAAGGCGGCAACGAGGCTTCCTACCTTATGTGCACTCTTGTGAAAAGACCGTATTCTTGTCGCCTTTTTACTGACTTTTCAGCGGGTAACTGCAATGCGCCTGGCTCTATTCGATTTGGACAACACCCTTCTGGGCGGCGACAGCGATCACGCCTGGGGCGACTATCTATGTGAACGCGGCTTCCTCGACCCGATTGCGTACAAGGCGCGCAACGACGAGTTTTATCAGGATTACCTGGCCGGCAAACTGGATAACGCCGCGTACCTGAACTTCTGCCTGGAGATCCTCGGCCGCACCGAAATGGCCGTGCTTGAGCAATGGCACAGCGATTACATGCGCGACTGCATTGAGCCGATCGTATTGCCGAAGGCGCTGGAACTGCTGAAAAAACACCGGGACGCCGGCGACAAACTGGTGATCATCACCGCGACCAACCGCTTCGTCACCGCGCCGATTGCTGTGCGTCTGGGCGTTGAAACCCTGATTGCCACCGAATGCGAGATGGTTGATGGCCGCTACAGCGGGCGCAGCACCGACATTCCGTGCTTTCGCGAAGGCAAGGTCACGCGCCTGAACCGTTGGCTGGAGGAAACCGGGTATTCGCTGGATGACAGCTATTTTTATAGCGATTCGATGAATGACTTGCCGCTGCTGGAGCAGGTGGCGAATCCGGTCGCGGTGGATCCGGATCCGAATCTGCGTGCTGAAGCCGAGAAGCGTGGCTGGCCGGTTATTACTCTGCGCGACTGAAATCGCTATCGCGAGCAGGCTCACTCCTACAGGGGAACGCATTCCAATGTAGGAGTGAGCCTGCTCGCGAATGGGGTCGACACGGTCTCAAGCCTTAAACAGGCTTGGCCCCCATCAACCCGGCAATGGCAAGAAACCCGACACCGCTGACAATCGCCAGGGCCAGATTGAATTTCCAGTTACCAACACCGCTAGTCCACAGCCGATTAAGCCGCACCAACAACCACACTGCACTCAACGTGGCCACGGCATAAATCACGCTGGACCCCAGAATCCACAACTGCCCCAATGGCCAGCCGATCAGGTGCACCAGCCACCAGCCGGTGAAAGGCATGCTCAGCATACCGATCAGCATCAAACACCAGATAAACAGCCAGGGACGCTGCATCGTGCTGGCCGGCCCTTCGCTGCGATTACGCCAGGTCAGGGCGGCAAGCCCCAGCCCGCTCGCGAGTATGACCACGGTCGCCGCGACGTGAAGGACTTTCAGGGTGGTCAGGGTTTCCATGTAATTCTCTTCCTTGGGCCATGCCCATCAGCGTAGCCGCTCAGCCAAGAAACAGCTGATAGGCCGGGTTTTCGCTTTCATCCCAGTACGGGTAACCGATTTCCTCAAGCGCCGCCGGCACCAGATGACGTTCGTCGTGCGGTACTTGCAGACCGGCGACCACGCGACCATCGGCAGCGCCGTGGTTGCGGTAGTGGAACATCGAGATGTTCCAGCGCCCACCGAGCTTGTTGAGGAAATTGAACAGCGCGCCCGGACGCTCCGGGAACTCGAAGCGGAACACCACTTCATCAATCACGTGCGCCGCGTGGCCGCCGACCATGTGGCGGATATGCAGCTTGGCCAGTTCGTTATCGGTCAGGTCGAGTACCGGGAAACCCTGCTCGGTCAGGCTCGCCAGCAATGCACTGCGCGGATCGTTTTCCGGATGGGTCTGCACGCCAACGAAAATGTGCGCTTCGCTGCCGGTGTTGTAGCGGTAGTTGAATTCGGTGATCTGGCGCTTGCCGATCGCTTCGCAGAACGCCTTGAAGCTGCCGGCCTTCTCGGGGATGGTCACAGCGATTATCGCTTCGCGGCCTTCACCCAGCTCGGCGCGTTCGGCGACGTGGCGCAGGCGGTCGAAGTTGACGTTGGCGCCGGAATCGATGGCCACGAATGTCTGGCCGCTGACGCCGCGCAACTCGACGTATTTCTTGATCCCGGCCACGCCCAAGGCGCCGGCAGGTTCGGTGATCGAGCGGGTATCGTCGTAGATATCCTTGATCGCCGCGCAGATCTCGTCGGTACTGACGGTGATCACTTCATCGACGTAGTCTTTGCAGATGTCGAAGGTGTGCTGGCCAATCTGCGCCACCGCCACGCCGTCGGCGAAGATGCCCACGGTCGGCAACACCACGCGCTCACCGGCGGCCATTGCCGCTTGCAGGCAGTTGGAGTCGTCCGGCTCGACGCCGATGACTTTGATGTCCGGACGCAGGTATTTCACGTAGGCAGCGATGCCGGCGATCAGGCCGCCGCCGCCGACCGGAACGAAAATCGCGTCCAGTGGCTGCGGGTGCTGGCGCAGAATTTCCATCGCCACAGTGCCCTGCCCGGCAATGGTGTGCGGATCATCGTACGGGTGAATGTAGACGTAGCCTTTTTCATCGACCAGTTTCAGCGAATAAGCCAGCGCTTCCGGGAACGAGTCACCGTGCAGCACTACTTTGCCGCCACGCGAGCGCACGCCTTCGACTTTGATCTCGGGGGTGGTCTTGGGCATGACGATGGTGGCTTTGACGCCCAGCACTTTCGCCGCCAGGGCCAGACCTTGCGCATGGTTGCCCGCCGACGCAGTGACCACGCCACGGGCACGCTCTTCGTCAGTCAGCTGGGTGAGTTTGTTGTAGGCGCCGCGAATCTTGAACGAGAACACCGGCTGCAAGTCTTCACGCTTGAGCCAGATGTCATTGCCCAGCCGCTCGGAGAGCTGGCGAGCGTTCTGCAAAGGGGTTTCTACGGCAACGTCATAAACGCGCGAGGTGAGGATCTTTTTGACGTACTGTTCGAGCATCGGAAAGCATCACTGAGCGGGTTGGGCAGGGCCAAGGAGTCTAACCCGGCTTTTGCCCGGACGACCACACGAATCCAGAGGTTTTAGCCTCGCTTGCGGCTATAATGCCGGCCTTTCCGTTCTCACCTTGCCCGCTTCCGGAGCCCGCATGACCCAGGATCAACTCAAACAGGCAGTGGCTCAGGCCGCCGTCGACTTCATCCTTCCGAAACTCGACGACAAGAGCATCGTCGGGGTCGGCACCGGCTCCACCGCCAACTGCTTCATCGACGCCCTGGCCCAGCACAAGGGCGCCTTCGATGGCGCGGTGGCCAGTTCCGAAGCCACTGCCGCGCGCCTCAAGGGTCACGGGATTCCGGTGTATGAGCTGAACACCGTCAGCGACCTGGAGTTCTACGTCGACGGCGCCGATGAAAGCGACGCGCACCTGAACCTGATCAAGGGCGGCGGCGCAGCGCTGACCCGCGAGAAGATCGTTGCAGCCGTGGCCAAGACCTTCATCTGCATCGCCGACGCCAGCAAACTGGTGCCGGTGCTGGGCGAGTTTCCGCTGCCGGTCGAAGTGATCCCGATGGCCCGCAGCCACGTCGCACGCCAACTGGTGAAACTGGGCGGCGACCCGGTGTACCGCGAAGGCGTTTTGACCGATAACGGCAACATCATTCTGGATGTGTTCAACCTGCAGATCACCAACCCGGTGGAGCTGGAAGCGCAGATCAATGCGATTGTCGGTGTGGTCACCAACGGCTTGTTCGCGGCGCGTCCGGCGGACCTGTTGCTGCTGGGTACTAGCGAAGGCGTGAAAACCCTGAAGGCTGAGTAATCCCAGACTGCCCGCAATTAATGGGCAGACGAATAAACCTGTGGGAGCGAGCCTGCTCGCGAAAGCGCCAGTTCAGCCAACATTTTCATTGGCTGACACGACGCCTTCGCG